>WHTY01000016.1 GCA_009377475.1 Actinophytocola sp. | reverse complement strand
TGGCAGCTCGCCGTGATCTACCTGATCCCGCAACGCATCGGCATCACCGTGCTCGCCTGGTGGTTCGACTGGCTGCCGCACCACGGCCTGACCGCGCGGCCGTGGCAGGACCGGTTCCGCGCCACCCGGGTGCGGGTCGGCCTCGAATGGCTGTTGACCCCGGTGATGCTGTACCAGAACTACCACCTGGTGCACCATCTGCATCCCGCGATCCCGTTCTACCGCTACATCACGGCGTGGCAGCGCAACGAGGACGCCTACCTCGCCAACGACTCGGCGATCATGACGGCCTGGGGCAAGGAGTTGAGCGCTGCGGAGTACCGCGCCTGCCGCAGCCTCACCCGGTCCTTCCACCGGGAGTCGGCAACCGCACCCGGCGCGGGCGGCGCCGTCCACTCGCTGCGGGTTGCCGATGTCCGTCCGCTCACCGAAGACAGCGTCGTGATCACCTTCGCGGTGCCGGACCCGCTTCGGGAGACGTTTCGGTTCACGCCTGGCCAGCACCTGACGCTGCACGTCGACCTCGACGGCGTGAGCCACCGTCGCACCTACTCGATCTGCGCGTCCGCGACGTCGGAGGTGCTGCGCATCGGAGTCAAGCGGATACCGGGCGGACGTGTGTCGGACTACCTGACCTCGCGGCTGGAGCCCGGCGACCGGATCGGGGTGCAGGAGCCTGCCGGGCATTTCACGTTGACGCCGGACGCTACCGACGCGAAGCACTACGTCGGTGTCGTCGCGGGCAGTGGCATCACCCCGGTCATCGCGATGGCGTCCACGGCGCTGCTTGTCGAGCCGGAGAGCCGGTTCACGCTGATCTGCGGCAATCGCACGCCGGCGTCCACGATGTTCGCCGACGAGCTGCGGATGCTGGAGCGGCAGTTCGAGGGCAGGCTGCGCGTGCTGCACCACCTATCCGGTGTCGCCGCCGAGGAGTGCGCGGCGGGGGAGCGGGCACGACCGATCGATCCGGACCACGTCGCCGAGGACGTCTCGTGGCCGGTGGACGCGTGGTTCCTGTGCGGACCGCAACGCCTGGTCAGTGAGATCCGCGACGCACTGCTGCGACAAGGCGTGGCGGAGGATCGAGTCCACATCGAACTGTTCCATCCGGAACGCGTCACGGCACCGCGGCGGCCGATGCGTGACAGCCCCACCGCTGTGACGGCGATGCTGCGTGGTGCCGAGCGCACGTTCGATGTGGACGGTGGCCAGTCGGTGCTGGATGCCGCGCTCGACGCGGGCGTCGACGTGCCGTATGCCTGTCACGGCGGCGCCTGCGGTACCTGCCGGGCCAAGCTGGTCACCGGCGACGTCGAGTTGGTGCAGAACCTGGTGCTCAGCGAGCGGGACCGCGCCGCAGGGTACATCCTGACCTGTCAGTCGTATCCCACCTCCGACCGCATCGACATCGACTACGACGTGTGAGGTATCCGATGTTCACGGCGACCCGAGTGCCGCAACCGCCGCAGGAACGGCCGACCATGCCGGTCGGCACGCTGCCGCGCCAGCAGGCGTCGCTGTCCTGCGGCACGGTGTCGTACCTGCGCCACGGTGCTGGTCCACCGTTGTTGCTTGTGCACGGCATCCCGACCTCGGCAAGGCTCTGGGAACCGCTGCTCGGCACGCTCGGTCGGCACTTCGACTGCATCGTGCCGGACCTGCTCGGCATGGGACGCTCCCGCCCGGCACCGCACGCCGACCTGTCCAGCCCCGGTCAGGCGGCGATGTTCGCCGAGTTGCTCGACGCGCTCGGCATCGACGAGACCCTGCTCGTGCTGCACGACCAGGGCGGCTCGCACGGGCAGCAGTTCATGGTGCGCTCGCCGGAACGGATTCGGGCGGTGGCGTTCCGGCGTGCTCAAGATGCCGATGCGGAAGGTCTTCCCGCTGCCGCAGACCGTGGCGCGCGGCAGGCTGCCCGACAGCATGATCGACGACTGGTTCTTCGCGCTCGACACCGGTGACGGCCTCGATGACTGGTGCCGCTACGTGCGGTCGCAGAGCGCGCGGTGGACCATGGACGCGGTACCCACGCTGAAGAACTGGACCAAACCGGCGCACGTCTTCTGGGCTACCGACGACCAGTTCCTGCCGCCGTCGTGGGCGGTCCGGCTGGCCCACACCGTCGGCAGCGCCGACGACCGGCCCACGTTGCTGCCCAACGCGGGTCACTTCTTCCAGGCAGAGATACCCGCCACGGCGGCCGAGGAGTTGACGCGCTTCTTCCGCACCGTGGGTTAACGCCGCCCCTGCGCGGCGTGTCTCGCGTTCCGGGCGGCGTCCAGTGCAACTCGCACAGATTACGGTGCGACTCGCGGCCAACACGGTGCGACTCGCGGCGATTAAGGTGCGACTCGCGCTACTGGATCTGGGGACTCGCGGCACCGGAGCGGGGGACTCGCGCGACAACGGCGGCGCCGAAGACGACGAGCGCCAGCACGCCCGCCGCGATGTTGAGCACGGCGAAGCCCCAGAACGCCACGACCGCACCGCCCGCCGCGCCGGCCACGGCGGCGAACAGGCCCATGACCAGGTCGGACGCACCCTGGGTGGCGGGTCGCTCCGCGAACGGCACGACGTCCACCAGCAACGCAGAACCCCCGATCAGGCTGCACGACCACCCCAGCCCGAGCAGAAACAGACCCACGGTCAAGGCGACCGAATGTCCCTCCGGCGCGGTGCCGGACAGCGCCACCGCCGCCAGCAGCAGCACCGATCCCGCCGCGAGCATCGGCGCGCGGCCCAGCCGGTCCGTCAGCCAGCCGACGAGCGGTGAGAACGCGAACATCCCAAGCACGTGCACGCTGATGACGAACCCGATCACGGTCAGCTCCGCGCCACCGTTGTTCATGTGCACCGGTGTCATCACCATCACCGACAGCATCACGCCGTGTGACACCGCGATCGCGACGATCGCCGCGATGGCCTGGGGACGTTCGGACACCACCGCCCACACCCGCCGCAGGCCGATCCGCGTCGTGGTGTCCTCGCCCCGCGCCGCCGCGTGCTCCCGCGCCAGCAACAGCGGGTCCGGTCGCAGGAACAGCCACAGCAAACCGGTGCCTACCGCAACGGCGACGAACGCCAGCACGAAGATGCCGGTGATCTCCGGGAAGCCGAACCAGCGCGCCACTACCGCGCCGGGACCTGTGAGGTTCGGTCCGACGACGGCGCCCAGCGTCGTCGCCCAGACGACGACGGCGAGTGCGCGCGCCCGGCCGCCGGGTTCGGCGAGGTCCGTGGCGGCGTAGCGGGCTTGGCT
The DNA here is from genome assembly GCA_009377475.1 of Actinophytocola sp. Classification (GTDB taxonomy): domain Bacteria; phylum Actinomycetota; class Actinomycetes; order Mycobacteriales; family Pseudonocardiaceae; genus Haloechinothrix_A. Next base: position 62,271 of record WHTY01000016.1, on the reverse strand, counting down.
GTTGGCCGCCGTCGCCCAGCCGATCGCGAACGTGCCCACGAGCAGCGCGGTGAACGACGACACCACCCCGGCGAGCACACACAACCCAGTGCCTAGCGCTCCGATGCCGTAGCCAGCGACGAGCCCGACGCGCCTGCCCCGCGCGCTCATCAGCCGCGCGAGCACGAACGCACCGGCTGCCGCCCCGACGACCTGCGCCGTTTGTGCGAGACCTGCCAGCGCAGGCGAGCCGAGGATCTGCTCGGCCAGCAGCACCGCCACCGCAGCACCCGACGTCACGGCGAGCCCGCCGAGCGCTTGGCCTGCGACCAGCGTGCGGATCGTGTTGCGCTGCACCGCCGCGGTCGTGGGCGTCGTGACCTCGGGGACTGTCACGACGAAAGCCAGAGTTCAGCGGGGGTAGTCACGCTCCTGGCCAACGCCAACGCCGTGGCGCACATTCCCGTCATAGCACCACTGTGCACCCAACCGGACGGCAGGCGGTTCCGAATCAGGAACGTGCCGATACATCCTGTCCCCGCGGGCGGCCCGCCTGTCATCGCCCGGCCGTCACTGCGGGTGCTGCCCACTGCCTCGGACGCCCCTGCCACCACCGCTGTTGTCCTCGTGTTGCATGGCGGCAAGGCCGTGAGCCGTCGCCCGACGTCCGAGCGCCAGCTGTCGTACTGGCGGATGGCCTCGATCGCAGAGTCGCTGCATGACGCCGTTGGCGACAGCGGTGCCGCCGTGTGGCTGCTGCGCAACCGGTTGCGCGGCTGGAACGAGCCCGTGCAGGACGCCGTTGTCGACGTCCGCTGGGCGCTCGCCGAGGCGCGCCGCGCCCATCCCGGCGTGCCGATCGTGCTGGTCGGGCACTCGATGGGCGCCCGCGCCGCGCTGCGGGTGGCTGGCACATACGGCGTCGCGGCGATCTGCGCTCTCGCGCCGTGGATCGAGCCGCGCGAGCCGGTGCGTCAGCTCGCCGGACGGTCCGTGCTGATCGCGCACGGCGACCGGGACCGCTGGACCATGCCAAGCGCGTCGTTCGATTACGCCGACCGTGCCCGGCGGATCGCCGACGAAGTGGGCCGGTTCGAGGTGCGCGGGGTCGGCCACACCATGCTGCGCCGCTCCGCCGACTGGACGGCGATGGTCTGCGCGTTTGTCGCGGAGGCGGTCGGCGCCGCCACGCGGCACCCCGCCATCGACGTCGCGATGCGCCCACCCGCCCCAGACGGCCTGCGGACGCCGCTGCCAGCGGAGTGGTGACGTGGATCAGGCCGTGACCAGCAGCCCAGTAAGGTACATCGCCAGCAGGCCCGCCGTCGCACCGCCGACCGTCGCCGGGTCGAGCAGCCGTCCCGCCTTGTCCCGCACGGCTGGCACGAGCTGCACGATCACCTGCGCGATGGCGCCGACGCCGATCCCGAGCAGGAAGCTTGACAGTTCGGTGTTGGTGACGGTGCCGCCGATGACCGCGCCGAGGATCGCGGGAGCGCCCGCGATCACGCCGAGCCCGAGCAACGTGCCAATGCCGGGACGTCGTCGCTGCGTCAGTGGCGACACGATCGCCAGGCCCTCGGTGGTGTTGTGGATGGCGAACCCGACGACAAGCGTGACGCCGAGCGCGAGTTCCCCGACCGCGTAGGCGGCGCCGATGGCCAGCCCCTCGCCGAGGTTGTGCAGGCCGACGCCGATGGAGATCAGCAACGCGAGCCGGAGGCCGTTCTTCTCGGTGCGGCCTCTGCTGAGCCGGTGGTCCAGCGCACTAAGCGCCAGGAACGCCAGCAGCGCGCCAAGCACAACCAGTGCCGTGCCGCCGAACGCTCCGCCCGCTTTCTCCGCGAGTTCGAAGCCCTCGAGGGTGGCGTCGATGGCCAGGAACGCCAGCAGGCCAACCGTGACGGCGAGCAGCACCCGCACGCCACGGGTGCCGATTCGCCGGAGGGTCGGCAGGAACAGCATCCCCAGCACCACGGGGATGATGCCGACATACGTGCCCAGCAGTATCATCAGCGCGAAGAACCCGCCGTCTGCCTGTGGTGTGGTCACCGCTGCGTCGATTTCGTGCTCGATCACCGCGCCGGTCGCGGTCAGGATCGAGACGTGGTACGGCTGTTCCGCCTGCCACGGGTAGTTCAGCCGCAGCGTCTCGGTGTCGAGCCGGTCGATCGCGGCGTCACCGCCGGCGAAGTCGACGTAGGCGTCGTTGACGAACACCTGCGCTACCCGCACCGGGTCGGCACCGGTGTTGCGTACCGTCAGCGTGATCTCGCCCTGGGTCAAGTGGGTGCGCTCGACGGCCAGTTCCTCGACCGGCGGGCCGGTGCGGTCGGGCAGCGTGCGGCCACCGAGCACCGCGAGTGCCGTCAGCGTCAGCGCGATCAGTGCGACGACCCCGAGCGCCGGTGCCCAGGTCCGCAGCGTGTTCGACGTGGTGGTCATTCGGTCACCTCGAACATGCCCATCCAGCCCAGCTCGGCGAACTCGGTCTTGTGCGCGTGGAACATGTACTGGCCCGGATGTTTGAATCGCACCTCGCAGATGCCACGCTGACCCTGCCCCTGGACGATGGTGTCGGTGAACTCTGTCGGCTCGAGCCGGGTGCCGGTGGGGTAGTACTCGAAGAAGTTGCCGTGCAGGTGGAAGCTGTTGATCGGGTCGAACTCCAGCGTGTTGACCAGGTAGATCCGCACCAGCTCGTTGCGCCTCACCTTGACCGGTTCGTGCATGTAGTGGAACGGGATGCCGTTGACGGCGTAGAGCTGGTTGCCTTCGCCGTCGAACGTGGTGTTGTAGCCGTGCATGACCATCACCAGCTCGTCGGCGTCGGCGCGGCCCTGTTTCGGGTCGACGATGAACGTGCCGTACATCCCGCGCGCGATGTGTTCGGCCAGCGGCCCGACGTGGCAGTGGTACAGATGCAGCCCGAACGGTTCGGCGTCGAACTCGTACACGGTGGAAGCGCCCGGCTCGATGACGCCCGCGCCGACGCCGGGGATGCCGTCCATCTCGGCGGGGTGGATACCGTGGAAATGCATGGTGTGCGGGTGCTCGGAGCCGTTGTGGAACCGCACCCGCAGCAGGTCGCCCTCCGTGCAGCGCAGCGTGGGTCCCGGTACCCGGGAGTTGAACGTCCACGCAGGGAACGTCGCGCCGGGCGCGATCTCGATCTCCTCGTCGGTGGCGTAGACGTCCCATTCGCGCAAAATCCGGCCGTCGGCCATGCGGGACGTCGTGCCGTAGTCGAAGTCCCGCAGCAGTTCGGTGGGGTGGAAGCCGTTGGCTTCGTGGTCGACAGTGCTTCCGGCGCGGAACATGGGACCGTGCACGCCGCCGCCGTGGGCGCTTCCGTGGCCGCCGTGGCCAGGGCCGCCGGGTGTTCTGCCGCCGTCGGCCGATGCCGAGAGCGCGCCGCCGATACCGAGCGCCGCCGCTCCGGCGGTACCCGCGAGCGCGCCGCCGAGCAGGAACCGCCGCCGGGATGGTCCGGTACGTTCGGGTTCGGGCGACTCTGGCGTGGTCATGGCGATAATTCCTTGCGACGGAGATTGAATTTCGTCAGGCCGAACTTAACCGTGTGGATAGGCGAAAGCAACCGACATGTGGGTGACATCGGTCGCGCCAGGGCGGAACGCGGAACGCGTCGACGGGGCGGGGGTCACACGACGTCAGGGGAAGTCGGGGTGGTGTCCTGATGTGGGCTGGACGTGCCGGATGTTGAGTTGGTAGCCCGGAAAGCACGAGAAGGGACGAATGCCCATGACGCACGCGCCGGAACGTACCGTCCGGTGGCACCGGTACTGGGACAAGAAGTCGCGCACTTACGACAAGGAGATGACCGCGTGGGAGCAGCGGCTGTTCGGTGACTCCCGCGCATGGGCGTGCTCACAGGCGCAAGGTGATGTGCTCGAAGTCGCCGTCGGCACCGGCCTGAACGTCCCGCACTACTCGGACGACGTCGCGCTGACCGGCATCGACCTGAGCGAGCGGATGCTCGACATCGCCCGCGCCAGGGCCGACGAACTCGGGCGCGAGATCAACTTGCGGCAGGCGAACGCGCATCACCTGCCGTTCGACGACGCCGCGTTCGACACCGTGGTCTGCACCCTCGGGCTGTGCGCGATTCCTGACCTCGACGCCGCCGTTGCCGAGATGGTCAGGGTGCTGCGGCCCGGCGGCAGGCTTATCCTGGTCGACCACATCGAAGGTGGCTCGCGGATCGTGCGCGGTGCGCAGCGGCTTGTCGAACTGATCACGGTGCAGCTGGGAGGCGAGCACTTCCTGCGGCGCCCGTTGCACAAGGTGCGGGCACACGGCCTCCTGGTGGAGCGGGTGCAGCGGTTCAAACTCGGCCTCGTCGAGCGGCTGGTGGCTGGCAAGCCGGAATAGCGGCGTGAGCGGGGGACACGGCGCTATTGGGTGGCGCCGACCATCCGCAGCGCCAGCTCGCAGTAGTGGTCGGCGATGTCCTCCGGCGTCCAGTCGCCCTCGTCGCGGTACCAGCGCGCGACGTCGATGCCCAGCGACAACAGCGCCAACGCCGTCATGCGGGGATTCGACGTCGTGAACACGCCCGCCGCGACCCCGGCCGTCACCAGGTCCCGCATCCGCTGCTCGATCGCGCGCCGGTACTCGGTGATCTCCGCGAGGTGGTCGGCGTTGAGCGCGGCGAGTTCGTAGTTCACGATCCGCGCACCGGTGTGGCCGCGCGCGTGGTGCGCGGCGAAGGCGCGCATGACCGTGCGCAGCTGCGCGACCGGGCCGGGCGAGCTGGCTATGCCCTCGTCGACCAGCCGCAACGTCCGTTCGTGCCCCTCTTTCGAGATCAGGTACAGCAGTTCCTCTTTGGACTTGTGGTGCACGTACACCGCGGCGGGGCTCATTCCGGCGGTCGACGCGATGTCGCGCGTCGTCGTGCCGTGGAAACCCTTCGCCGCGAACGACTCGATCGCGGCGCCGAGCAAGCGGCTTCGTGCATTGGGCGGTGCGTCCGGCATGGGCTGCGCCTCGTTCCGCGCGGCTGGGGGCATGGGCGGGAGCCCCTTTCATGGTCGTCCCGGGATGAGGTGTTGACGGCCGTGCTGTGCCTACGGCATGCTAAGCGAACGCTTACCACTAAGCAAGCGCTTAGCTGCGCAGCTCAGGTGGACCCCCAGTACCGTACGGAAGGACGATCAGCCCATGCCGAACGCCGTCAGCGACAGGTTCCGCGACAAGGTCGCGGTGGTGACCGGAGCGAGCAGGGGTATCGGGCTCGGCATCGCAGAACGGCTGGTCGCCGAGGGTGCCAAGGTCTGCATCACCGCGCGCAAGCAGGAGGCCCTTGACGAGGCCGTCAAGCAGCTCGGCGCGGACAACGCCATCGCGGTCGCGGGCAAGGCACACGACCCCGACCACCAAGCCGAGGCGATCAGCCGCACCATCGAGACGTTCGGGAGCCTGGACCTGCTGGTCAACAACGCGGGCATCAACCCGGTCTACGGCCCGATGATCGAGCTGGACCTCGACGCGGCACGCAAGATCGTCGAGGTCAACTGCCTCTCCGCCCTTGGCTGGACGCAGCAGGCGCACAAGGAGTGGCTTGGCGAGCACGGCGGCGCGATCGTCAACGTCTCGTCGGCGGCCGGGCGGAAGCCCGCGCCCGGCATCGGCTTCTACGGCGCGAGCAAGGCGATGCTCACCCACATCACCGAGGAACTGGCCGTCGAGCTCGGCCCGAGCATCCGCGTCAACGGCGTCGCGCCCGCCGTCGTCAAGACCCGGTTCGCCACCGCGCTCTACGAGGGCCGCGAGAGCGAGGTCGCCGCGGCGTATCCGTTGAAGCGCCTGGGCGTCCCGGAGGACATCGGCAGCGTGGTGGCGTTCCTGCTCTCCGACGACGCGGGCTGGCTGACCGGCCAGACGATCGTGATCGACGGCGGCGTCACCCTCACCGGCGGCGTCTGACATGGACATCAAGGGCAAGGGCGTCGTCATCACCGGCGCGGGACACGGCATCGGACGCGCGCTCGCGCACCGGTTCGCCGCCGAGGGCGCGCGGGTCGTCGTCAACGACCTCGACGCCAACGCCGCACGCGCTGTGGCGTCCGAAGTGGATGGTCACGCCGTACCGGGCGACGCCGCAAGCGACGACGGCGTACGGGCGCTCATCGACGCCGCCCGCCGTCACCTCGGCGCGATCGACGTCTACTGCGCGAACGCGGGCGTCGACGTCGGCGCTGGGCTGGCCGCGTCCGAACAGGACTGGGCCACCGCCATCGAGGTCAACACCATGGCGCACGTCCGCGCTGCCCGGCGGCTGGTGCCGGACTGGCTGGAGTCAGGCGGCGGCACGTTCGTCGTCACCGCGTCGGCGGCGGGCCTGCTCACCATGCTCGGCAGTCCGACGTACTCGGTCACCAAGCACGGTGCGGTGGCGTTCGCGGAGTGGCTGTCCATCACGTACGGCGATCGCGGCGTCACCGTCCACTGTGTTTGTCCACAAGGGGTGCGGACCCGGATGTTGGACAACTCGGGCGTGTTCAAGGAGATGCTCAGCCACGACACCGCGCTCACCCCGGAACAGGTGGCGGAGTCGGTGCTAAAGGGCATGGCGGACGGGTCGTTCCTCATCCTGCCGCACCCGGAGGCAGGCGAGTACTACGCCTACCGGGCCGCGAAGCCGGACAAGTGGCAGGCGTCGATGCGCAAGCTGCAACGACGCGTCGACGAGGCTGGCGACTCAGCCGCCGCACCGGGACGCTGAAACCAGGGATAGCACGAGAGAAGGAGACACACGTGAGCGATCAGACCAAGCGCACCGCCATCGTCACCGGAGCAGCGCGCGGCATCGGCGCCGCCGTGGCGCAGCGGCTCGCCGCCGACGGCTTCAATGTCGGTGTGCTCGACCTTGACGAGGCGGCCTGCAAGCAGACCGTCGCCGACATCGAACGCGCGGGCGGGAAGGCCATCGCGGTTGGCGTCGACGTCTCGGACGAGCAGGCGGTCGAGGCGGCCGTCGAGCGGGTCGCGAGCGAGCTTGGCGCGCCAACGGTGCTGATCAACAACGCCGGGATCACCCGTGACAACCTGCTGTTCAAGATGAGTGTGGACGAGTGGGACGCGGTGATGAACGTCCACCTGCGCGGCTCGTTCCTGATGACCCGCGCGGTGCAGAAGCACATGACCGAGGCGAAGTACGGCCGCGTCGTCAACCTGTCCAGCGTGTCGGCCCTCGGCAACCGGGGCCAGGTCAACTACTCGTCCGCCAAGGCCGGGTTGCAGGGCTTCACCAAGACCCTCGCGATCGAGCTGGGCAAGTTCGGCGTCACCGCGAACGCGATCGCGCCCGGCTTCATCGAGACCGAGATGACCGCCGCGACCGCAGAGCGGGTCGGCGTGCCGTTCGAGGAGTTCAAGCAGGGCGCCGCCGCGCAGATCCCGGTGCAGCGTGTCGGCCAGCCCGCCGACATCGCCGCGACGGCGTCGTTCCTGGTCAGCGAGGAAGCCGGGTTCGTGTCGGGCCAGATCATCTACGTCGCAGGCGGCCCCCGCGACTGATCTCAAGGAGAGCGTCATGCAGGTGTTCAACGGGCTCGACGAGCTCGAAAACGCGGTGGGCACCCACCTCGGCTACAGCGACTGGCACCCCATCACCCAGGAGCGCATCAACCTCTTCGCCGAGGCCACCGGGGACCACCAGTGGATCCACACCGACCCGGAAAAGGCCGCGCATGGCCCGTTCGGCGGCACGATCGCGCACGGCTATCTCACGCTGTCGCTGGTGCCGATGCTGGTCTGGCAGATCTACAAGGTCGACGGCCTGAAGATGGGCGTCAACTACGGCTCCAACAAGGTGCGGTTCCCCGCCCCGGTGCCGGTCGACTCTCGGGTCCGCGCAGGGGCTGAGCTGGTCGAGCTCAAGCGGAACGACGACGGGGCGCAGGCCACGGTGCGGGTGACCATCGAGATCGACGGCGTCGGGAAACCCGCGTGCGTGGCCGACGTCGTCTCGGTATTGGTGGAGTGAGCATGCCGGGGACGGACACCGAGCCACCAGGCTTGGATCTCGCACGGTTCCAGGAGTTCTTCGACGGTGTCCGTCCCGGCGCGATCACCGGCCCGCTGCGCGCGAGCCTGATCGCGGGCGGCAAGTCGAACCTGACCTACGAGGTCACCGACGGGACGTCGACGTGGATCGTGCGTCGCCCGCCGCTCGGGCACGTGCTCGCCACCGCGCACGACATGGGCCGCGAGTACCGGGTGATCACCGCGCTGTGGCCCACCGACGTCCCGGTGCCGGAGACGTACGCCCACTGCGCGGACGACGACGTCATCGGCGCGCCGTTCTACGTGATGTCCAAGGTCACGGGCACGCCGTACCGGCACGCCGCCGAGCTGGCGCCGCTCGGGGCCGAGCGCACGCACGAGATCTCGCTTCGCATGATCGACACCCTTGCCACGCTGCACGACGTCGACCCGCACGCCGTGGGCCTCGGCGACTTCGGGCGGCCGGAGGGCTTCCTCGCCAGGCAGGTGCGGCGCTGGAAGAAGCAACTGGACGCCTCCCACATGCGGGACCTGCCGGGGGCCGAACAACTACACGACGCGCTGGCGGCGTCGGTGCCCGCCGAGTCCGCACCGGGGATCGTGCACGGCGACTTCCGGCTGGACAACCTGCTCGTCGAGGACGACCAGGTCACGGCGGTGCTCGACTGGGAGATGGCCACGCTGGGCGATCCGCTCACCGACGTCGCGCTGCTGCTGGTCTACCAGCGGATGGCAGAGCTGGACGCCGGGGACGCGGTCGCGGACGTCGCCACCGCGCCCGGTTTCGCGGACGCCGACGAGATGCTGGTCCGCTACGCAGCCCACAGCGGCAGGGACCTCGCCGCGATGGGCTTCTATCTGGGGCTGGCGTACTTCAAGCTCGCCGCGATCCTTGAAGGAATCCACTACCGACACACCCATGGGCAGACCGTTGGCGAGGGCTTCGACGCCGTCGGCGACCTCGTCGTGCCCCTGATCGACGCCGGACTGGCCGCACTGAAGGAGTAGCCGATGGACTTCGCGTTGGACGCCACCACGGAAGAGCTGCGGGAGAGGCTGCTCACCTTCCTGCACGAGAAGGTGTACCCGGCCGAGCCGGTGTTCACCGAACAACTGGAGGTCGCCGACGACCGCTGGGCGTGGTCGCGGTTGCCGGTGTTGCAGGAGCTGCGGCAGGAGGCCCGCGCGCAGGGGCTGTGGAACCTCTTCCTGCCGGGCCAGCACGGCGGCGGGCTGACGAACCTGCAGTACGCGCCGCTCGCGGAGATCACCGGGCGCAGCCGTCTCGCCCCGCCCGCGTTGAACTGCTCCGCGCCGGACACCGGCAACATGGAAGTGTTGTCGATGTTCGGCACCGAGAAGCAGCGCAAGGAGTGGCTGGAGCCGCTGCTGAACGGCGAGATCCGGTCGTCGTTCGCGATGACGGAGCCGGACGTCGCGTCGTCGGATGCCACCAACATCGGCACCCGCATCGATCGCGACGGAGACCACTACGTCCTCAATGGACGGAAGTGGTGGATCACCGGGGCGATGGACCCGGACGCGGCGATCTTCATCGTGATGGGCAAGACCGATCCGTCCGCCGACCGGCACCGGCAGCAGTCGATGATCCTGGTGCCGCGCGACACGCCAGGTGTCGAGATCAAGCGCGGCATGACGGTGTTCGGCTACGACGACAACGACCACGGCGGCCACGCCGAGATGGCGTTCCACGACGTCAGGGTGCCCGCCGAGAACCTGATCGGCAACGAGGGCGACGGCTTCGCCATCGCGCAGGCGCGGCTCGGGCCGGGTCGCATCCACCACTGCATGCGTTCCATCGGCGTCGCGGAGCGCGCGATCGAGCTGATGTGCGACCGCGCCGCCGAGCGGGTGGCGTTCGGCAAGCCGATCGCGGACCAGGGCGTCGTTCGCGACTGGATCGCCGAGGCGCGCGTGCGAGTGGAGCAACTGCGGCTGCTGGTGCTCAAGACGGCGTGGCTGATGGACACCGTGGGCAACAAGGGCGCGCACACCGAGATCCAGTCGATCAAGATCGCCACGCCGCAGACCGTGGAGTGGATCCTGGACAAGGCCATCCAGGTGCACGGCGCTGGCGGACTGAGCCAGGACTTCCCGCTCGCGGGGCTGTTCGCGGGCATCCGCACGCTGCGCTTCGCCGACGGACCCGACGAGGTGCACAAGAACGCGCTCGCCAAAGCCGAACTGAAGCGGCAGGCAGGAAGGGATACGCACTGATGAGTGACGACGAGGTCGCCGCCGACCTGCGGCGACGGGTGGCCGAGCTGCTGCGGCAGCACGACCCGGCCACCACGGACCGGCTGGAGTTCCTGCGCGGGCGGTTCGACGCCGGGCTGGCGTGGGTGCACTACCCGGAAGGGCTCGGCGGGCTCGGGCTGCCGCGCGCGATGCAGTCCGTTGTGGACGCCGAGCTGGAGAAGGCTGGCGCGCCGGACAACGATCCGCGCCGCATCGGCATCGGGCTCGGCATGGCGGCGCCGACGATCCTGGCGTTCGGCACCAAGGAACAGCAGCAGCGCTTCCTGCGTCCATTGTGGACCGGCGAGGAGGTCTGGTGTCAGCTGTTCTCCGAGCCGGGCGCTGGCTCGGACCTCGCGGCGCTGGCCACCCGCGCGGTGCGTGACGGTGACACCTGGGTCGTCAACGGCCAGAAGGTGTGGACGTCGGTCGCCCACAAGGCGCGCTGGGCGATCCTGGTCGCCCGCAGCGACCCTGACCAGCCAAAACACGCCGGGCTGACGTACTTCGTGTGCGACATGACCGACCCCGGCGTCGACGTCCGCCCGCTGCGGCAGATCACCGGCGAGGCGGAGTTCAACGAGGTCTTCCTGACCGACGTCCGTATCTCGGACGAGAACCGGCTCGGCGCGGTCGGCGACGGCTGGCGCGTCGCGATGGGCACGCTGATGAACGAGCGGGTCGCCATCGGCGGCGGGTCCGCGCCCCGGGAGAGCGGCATGATCGGCGTCGTCGCCGACACCTGGCGCAAACGTCCCGAGGTGCGCACGCCCGGTACGCACGACCGGCTGCTGCGGCTGTGGGTCGAGGCCGAGGTGGCGCGGCTGACTGGCAAGCGGTTGCAGCAGAAGCTGGCCAGCGGCGAGCCGGGACCGGAGGGTTCCGCGATGAAGCTGACGTTCGCGCGGCTCGCGCAGGAACTGTCCGGGCTGGAGCTGGAACTGCTCGGCGAGGACGGTCTGCGCTACTCGGACTGGACCATGGTGCGCCCGGAGATCGTGGAGTTCACCGGCCGCGATGCCGGATACCGCTACCTGCGCGCCAAGGGCAACTCGATCGAGGGCGGCACCTCCGAGGTGCTGCGCAACATCATCGCCGAGCGGGTGCTCGGCCTGCCGTCTGAACGCCGTGACGACAAGGACGTCCCGTGGAAGGACCTGCCGCGATGAGCGAGACACGCGACCTGAACCTGCTCTACACCGACGTCGAGGACTCGCTGCGGGACAGCGTGCGGTCGCTGCTCACCGACCGGTGCCCCGCCGAGCGGGTGATCGGCGCCTACGACGGTGACGACAGCCTCGGCCGCGAGCTGTGGCCGACGCTGGCGAACGACCTCGGGTTGGCCGGGCTGTTGGTGCCGGAATCGATGGGCGGCCAGGGCGCGAGCGCGCGCGAGGCGGCGGTCGTGCTGGAGGAACTGGGGCGGTTCGCCGCGCCGGTGCCGTTCCTGACCAGCGCCGTCATCGCGACGTCGATCGCACTGCGAGCGCAGCACACCGAGGCGGTGCGCGGGCTGGTCGATGGGACGGCGACGGCGGCGTTGGCGGTGCCGTTCAGCGCCGGGCCCGCGACGTTCGGCTCCGACGTGCTGCGCACCGAGGAGGACCTGCTGCGCGGCAGCGTGTCCAGCGTGGCCGGCGCGCTCGACGCCGACGTCCTGCTGGTCCCGGTGCCCACCGAGGACGGGTTCGAGGTGCACCTCGTGGCCGTCAGCGAGGTCCAGATGACGCCCGTGGTGTCGCTGGACATGTCGCGGCCACTCGCGGACATCGACTTCACCGACGCTGAGTGCACGCTGCTGATCGACGCGACCGACGGCACCGCCGCCGTGCGGGACGCGCTGGAGCTTGGCGCGGCGTTGCTGGCGTCCGAGCAGGTGGGCGTCGCGGAGTGGTGCCTTGAGTCGACGGTGGCGTACCTGAAGGAGCGGCGGCAGTTCGGCCGGATCGTCGGCGGGTTCCAGGCGATCAAGCACCGGCTGGCCGACCTGTGGGTCGAGCTGGAGTCCGCCCGTGCGGCGGCCCGGTACGCGGCGGCGACCGCCGCCGAGGGTGACCCCGACCGGCAGGTGGCGGTGGCGCTGGCGCAGGCGTACTGCTCGGGCGCCGCGGTGCGCGCGGCGGAGGACTGCGTCCAGTTGCACGGCGGCATCGGCATGACGTGGGAGCACCCGGCGCACCTGTACCTGAAGCGCGCCAAGGCGGACCAGCTCGCGTTCGGCGCCGCCGAGGGGCACCGGGCGACCCTGGCGGGGCTGGTCGACCTCCCGGCATGACGTCGGCAGCGGTGTCGCCGCTCCCGGCATGACGTCGTCCTCGGCGTGAGGCGCGGGCACGCCGAGGACGCTCGCGAGTTTTTGATCAGCCTTGCTCCGTGGGTGACGAAGAATACCCGTCAAAGCGGACAAAGTTTCGTCACTGAGGGAGTGAGGTTGATCAACGTCTGCTGGGCTCGAGACGTCCGGCGCGCCAAGCCTTAACGTGGCCGGACCATCAGCGCCTGCGCGCCGATCGCCACCTGCCCCTCGGCGTCGTGCAGCACGCTCGACGCCGTGCCGATGCCGGACGGGCCGATGACCGTGTTCGCGTCCAGCCCGATCCACTCGCCGATCGGCTCACGCTGGATGTGCACGGTCAGGTCGGTGTTGATGAACCACCACTGCGACGGGTTGAGCCGGTTCGACAAGCCGTTGCCGGAGTCGGCGACGGTGAACAACCGCTGCAGGCCGGACGGCTTCTCGCCGTCGACCAGCGGGATGCGTTGCCGTACCCACGCGGTCGACGGCCCCGGTACGTGCAGGCCGCCGTGCACCGGCCGCCATTCCATCGCGTCGATGTAGCCGGGGCACCAGCCCTCGGGCCTGCCCATCGGCTCGATCCCATCCCACGTCGGCAGCGGCTCTGCCTGCCCAGCCTCGACCGGCGTCGAGTCCGCTTTCGTGATCCGCCACCCGGACGCCGTGGCGACCACCCTGCCGCCTGCGGACATCTCGGCGCTGAGCAGTTCCACCGAGCGACCGGGCCGGACCAGTTCGGCACGGACCGTCAGTTCGTCGATCGACACCGCGCCGAGGATCTCGACGGTCACCCTGGCGAGCTGCGTCTCCCGGTCGGCGTCGAGCTGTTCCAACGCGCGCACCAGCAACGCAGACGGCGGGCCGAGGTGCTGCGCCTCCGTCGTCCACGGCCCCGCCGTGTGCCGGGTGGACAGGAACACGCCCTCGCCGCGCGGGACGTAGAAAGCCTCGACGTCCTGGTCTGACACGGTCTGGCTCGCTTTCGCCGGGGTCATGGTCCGCATGGCGGAGACTACTGCACCAACACCTGCGCGCCGGGTGGTCAGTGGTGATTGGCGCAGGGGACGAATGGGTAGCTCTGCAGTGCCCAACCGATCAGCAGGAGCGATGACATGAGCAAGTTGCTGTACAAACCCTCGGCATGACCTTCGGTGTGCTCGGCGGCGTTGCGGCCACGGCCGCGTTCAACCAGGTGTGGAAGATGCTCACCGGCCAGGACGAAGCGCCAGAGGCGACAGAGCGAAACCGAGGCTGGGGCGAGGTGCTGACGGCTGCCGCGATCCAGGGCGCGGTCTTCGGCTTCGTCAAGGCGCTCGCCGACCGGAGTGGTGCCGCGGGCTTCAGCAAGCTGACCGGCACCTGGCCCGGCGACGACGGCCCGGAAGGCCCGGAAGACGACGAGAGCGAGCGCGGTTAGGCGCTGGCGCTGGGCCGGGTGTCGGCCGCGAACGCGCCACGCTGGCCCATCGGCCTCGGCTCACCGGTGGTGGTGTCGACGACGGTCTGGTGCTCGGACTCCGCGTTGATCTCGGCCCCGAGCAGCACGACGTACGACGTCAGCAGCAGCCACAGCAGGAACACGATCACGCCCGCCAGCGCTCCGTAGGTGTTGCTGTAGCTGCCGAACAGGTTGACGTAGAGGCTGAACGCCACGCTACCGACCAGCCACAGCGTCGTCGCGATGACCGCGCCCGGGGTGACCCAGCGGAAGCGGGGGGCGTCGCGATCCGGCGCCAACCGGTACAGCAGCGCCAGCGCCGCGATGATGAGTCCGGCCAGCAGCACCAACCGGATCACGCCTGCCACCACCTGGGCGACGACGCCGAGTCCCAGCGCGTTGATGATGCCAGGCACCACGGCGACAAGGGCCACCGTCGTCAGCAGGAACACGATGGCCCCCACCGTGAGCGCCAGCCCGATCGCGCGCAGCTTGATGGCCCCACGCGACTCCTGCTCGTCGTAGGCGACGTTGACCGCGGCGACCAGCTTGGTCGTCCCGCTCGACGCGCTCCAGAGCGCCACCAGCACGGAGACGACGAGACCGACCGTCAGGGTGGCGCCGCCAGTGGTGCTGACCTGGGCGATCAGCTGCCGCGCCCCGTCAGGCAGCGCGCTGGAGAGCTGCGCCGTCACCTGAGCCGGGTCGGCGACCAGCCCGTACACCGTGAGGGTCGCGATCAGCCCGGGGAAGACCGCGAGGAATGCGTAGAACGCCGTGCCTGCCGCGAGGAGCGGCACGTTGTCGGCTTTGGCGTCCTTCATGCCCCGGCGGAGGATCTGCCACCAGCCCGGTGCCGGGATGTCCGACGGCGTCTCCGCCTGGCTCCCCGGCAGGCGGTTCTGGTTCTTCGCGTGTCGCTTCGTGCGGTGCTCCATGACCAGGTACTACCCGGCGCGGGTTCAGGTCACACGCGGTACTACACCGGAAGACCGGATCGGAACTCGTCGCTCGGGTCGATCACGATCACCGAATCGCCGTCTGGCGTGGGGGTTGCCTTGGTCAGCCTGGCGTGGCTGGCCAGGTACGACGGCAGCGCTGCCGCCACCATCGCGACGAACCCGATCATGGCGAGCAGCGCGAGCGTGTTCACCGGCGGGTCGTCCAGCGCGATCTGCACGCCGAGCGCGCCGAAGAACGCCACCAACCCGCCGAAGAACAGCACGAACGTCGTCGTGAGCCACATCGTCCTGCTGTGTACGCACGCCTGGCACAGCGGCCAGCCTTTCATCAGCAGGGCGCGCGGTCGTTTCGCGCGATCTGTCGCCTTGCTGGCGGCGCTGAAGGCGTTGTTGGTCAGTGACGCGCTGCTCGCGGGCCGCTTCTTCACCGGAAGGGGGAAGTCGGCCTGCTTGGCGGCGGGACGTCCGTGGCGCGAGCAGTGGTCCGGCAGGTTGCCCGGCTCCTGCACCAGCTCGGCGGGCAGCGTGACGCTCGAAACGGAGCGCATGACGACTCGACCTCCTGCGTGCTTTCGCAGCAGGGTAGCCAAGCGCGCCGTTACGCACCCGCAGGCACCCAGTTGCCGTGGAACCCGGCGGGCACCCGCGTCGGCAGGTGGATGCGCGCCACTGTCTCCAACGTCGCGGCGTCGACCAGCGCGAGGTCGCTGCGGTCGGACGTCTTGTCGTACACGAACCCCATCAGCACGCCGTCGTCCTCGGCGGCATCCTCGGCGGACGGGACGAACACGAACTCCCCGACCTGCGTGCCAGGGCCGAACGTGTGCGCGGTGGACGTCGCGCGCTCGACGTCGTGCTTGACGATGCTGTCGAACCAGCCCTCCTCCCGCGCCGCGCTGGTGTAGGCGTAGCGGTGCCTGCGGCCGAGCAGTCGTTCGTCGATGCGCGGGAACTCCTGCACGACGTCGTCGATGCGCTCGGTGCGGACCTTGCCCGCCGTCAGGTCGATCTCCCACCGATCGAGCAGCGGGTCAGCGTCGCCCGGTCCCTGCCGGTCGCGGTCGAAAACGCGGTCAAAACGCGGCGCCTCAACGACGATGGTGTCGCCGTCGTCGTAGGCGTTGACCGGATGGAAGACGTAGCACGGATCGACGTCGAACCACCGGACGTCGCGGGATGCGCCGTCGCGGGGGAGCACGCCGATGCGCGCCGGGTAGCGCGGGTCCCAGCTGTAGGGCAGCGGCGCGTTCGGCTTGAGCTGCCGCGATGCCGCGGCCGCCATCGGGTCGGGGATGCGGACGTTGCCGATGAGCGCGGACATCGTCAGCCGCGCCGCCCCGCGCAGGAACCGGGGCACCGACGCCGTCGCCGCGATGTCGGTGTCGAACGTGACCGGCAGGTCGTAGATCAGCACGTGCTTCTCGGTCAGCGAGAAGTTGTGCATCATCGGGCTGCCGGAAACCTCGATGTCGACCGCGCGCCGTACCCGCGCGTCGCGGTCCAGGACGGTGTACTGCACCCGGTTGCCCCAGCCGAAGTAATACGACACCGCGTGCAGTTCGCCGGTGGCCGGGTCGCGCTGCGGGTGCGCGGTGTAGGCGCCGGGCAGCGTGCCGTCGAAGTCGCACGGGCCGACGCTCTCCAGCTCGTCGGTCAGCTCGAACACCGGCGCGCCGCCCTCGACCAGTGCGAACGTCTTCCCGGCGTGGCCGATGACGTTGGTGTTGGTCGCCAGGTCCATGCCGGTGACGGTCCGGCCGAGGCGCGGCTCGCCGAGGGCGTCCGCGACGGGGCCGTTGCGGACCCACCGGTTGCGGTACCACTCCGCCTTGCCGTCGCGGATGCGGATGCCGTGCACCATGCCGTCGCCGACGAACCAGTTGTAGGTGCGCGGGTCGATCTCGCCGATGGGGTTCGGCCCGTTGCGCAGGTGTCTGCCGTCGAGGTGCGCCGGGATGGCGCCGGTGACCGGCAGGTCGGTGACGGTGTGCTCAGTGCTGATCGGGGCGTAGTTGCCCTCGAGATACGGATTGGCCATGACGTCCTCCCATAACGCTGTTATGAACCAGGTATAACAGAGTTATGGGAGCCGGTCAACGGGATGGCGCACGATTCGATAACGCCGTTATGGCACGATGGACGTCGTGAGCAAGGCAACGCGGCAGGAGAGTGTGCGGGACCGCCTGCTCGCAGCGGCGATCGAGAAGCTGGCGACCAGCGGGCCGGAGGCGGTGCAAGCGCGCCCGCTCGCCGCCGCGATCGGCGCGTCCACGATGGCCGTCTACACCCACTTCGGCGGCATGCCGCAGCTGCTCGACGAGGTCACCCGCGAGGGCTTCGCGCGGTTCGACGCCGAGCTCGCGCGGGTCGAGCGCAGCGACGATCCCGTGGCGGACCTGCTCGCGCGCGGCATCGCCTACCGCCAGTTCGCGCTGGGCAACCCGCAGCTCTACCGGCTGATGTTCGGGCTGACGACGCCGGGCACGCGGCGGGCGAAGGAACGCGACCTCACCACCGAAGGCAGTCCGACGTCGGTCAGCGAGGGCGTCAGCGCGTTCAACCACCTTCTTGACGCGGTGGCGCGCGCGGCCGAGTCGGGCCGCATCGTGGCCGAGGACCCGGTCGCGGTGGCGGGGCAGATCTGGAGTGTCATCCACGGTTACGTGCTGCTGGAGATCGCGGGCGTGTTCGGTCACGAGGGCCACGGCCTGGTGCACACGCTGCAGCCGCTGATCATCAACCTGCTGGTCGGACTCGGCGACACCCGAGCGAACATCGAGGCGTCGTTGGCCACGGCACTCGCCGCGTAGCCGTCGAGCCATCGCCGCGAGTCGCACCTTATTCGCCGCGAGTTTCACTCAGTGTTGGCCGCGTCGGCGAGCCCAAGGTGACCTTGGGTACATATTTCGTGCCGAAGGCCACCTTCGGCGTGGCACCGTGCACGCCGCTCGGGCCGTACTCGCCGGGCCTCGCGGCACCCATATGGGTGAATTTCGGTCGTCATCGGGCAGAATGCCGCGCCTTCACGGGGTTCTTAGTTGGTTGTGTCTAGGGTCGGTGCGATGACTTCAGACAGTAAAACCTCGATTACGCCGGACGACGCAACGACGGAGTCCGAACAGACGACAACGCAGGCCGACGGCGCGACCGCCACGACTGACGCTCCGCAGGCCGAGACCGCAGCCGACGCGCCCGAGACGGACGCCGACGCATCCGCCGACACCGCTGGTCAGGCCCCGGTCGCCGCGCAAGCCTCCGACGGCAAGAGGTCCAACAGCGGGGTCGCCGCTGGCGCGGTGGCCATCGTGAGTGCCGGGCTCGGGCTGGTGTCGCTCACCGGCAGCTCGCTGGGCGAGATGTTGCGCACCCGCCAAGAGATCGTCGGCCAGATCGAGATGCAATCCGGTGGTGGTGGCGACCAGGTCGAGGTCGCGTACGGCGCGCCGTGGGACACCATCGCGATGGTCAACGGCGCGTTCGCGCTGCTCGCGCTGCTCGTGGGTGGCGGGCTGCTCGCGGTGCAGGCGACCAACGCCGACAGCAAGGGCTGGATCAAGGCCGTCGCCCTTGGCGGCGCGCTGCTTGGCGTGATCGGCCTCGGTATCGCGGGCGGCATGTACCTCGATCTGTTCGGCGCCGATCCGGTGTTGCCGCAGGCGCCAGCCATGCCGGGCGCCGGTGGTTAAGGACCGCTGACCGGGCAACGGGCCGGAGTCGCTGCTGGCTCCGGCCCGGCGTGTTGCCGCTAGCCGAGGCTGCGGTCGGCCTCCAGTAGCCGCAACCACACCTCGCTGAGCGTGGGAAACGCCGGGACGGCGTGCCACAGCGTGTCCAGCGGCACCTCGCCGACGATCGCGATGGTGGCGGCGTGCAGCAGTTCGCCGACGCCAGGTCCGACGAATGTCGCGCCCACGATGATGCGGCGGGACTGGTCGATCACGAGCTGCGTGGTGCCGCTGACGCCTTTGCCGTGCAGCGCGCCCGCCGCGACGCTGCCGATGTCGTAGCGGACGGTGCGGACGTCGATGCCCGCGTCGCGTGCCTGCTGTTCGGTCTTGCCGACGGCCGCGACCTGCGGGTCGGTGAACACGACCCTCGGCACGGCGCGGTTGTCCGCCCACGCCTGGACGTCGCGGCCAGCGATGATGTCGCCGACCAGGCGTGCCTGGTACTTGCCCTGATGGGTGAGCAACGCGCGGCCGTTGACGTCGCCCGCCGCGTACAGCCAGCCGCCGTTGACGCCTTGCACGCGCAATGAGTCGTCGACGTCGAGATTGCGGCCGGGTTCGAGGCCCACGGTGTCGAGTCCGATGTCGGCGGTGCGTGGCTTGCGGCCGACGGCGACCACGATCTCGTCCCCGACCAGTTCGCGCCCGTCGTCCAGGGTGATCGTCACCGGCGCGTCGGCCGACTCCCGCGCGGCGCGGGTCGCCTTGGCACCGGTCAGCACCCGGATGCCCTCGGCCTCGAACGCCTTCGCGAGTTCTTCCCCGACGAACGGTTCCTCGTTGGCGAGCAGGCGGTCACCCATCTCGACGATGGTCACGTCTTCGGCGCCCAGCCTGCGGAACGCCTGCGCCATCTCGACGCCGACGACCCCGCCGCCAAGGATGAGCAGTCGGCGGGGGATCTCCTTCGCTGCGGTGACGTCGCGGTTGTCCCAGGTGGCGATGTCACGGAAACCCTCGATGGGTGGCACCGCAGCACTCGTTCCGGTGGCGACGACGACAGCCTTCCGTGCGGTGAGCGTGATCGGCTCGCCGTCGCCGGTGTCGACCTCGACGGTGCGCTCGCCGGTGAGTCGCCCCGTGCCGCGCACGAGATCGACGTCCACACTGGCCAGCCACTGCGCCTGGCCCTCGTCGTTCCATTCGCTGACGAGTTTGTCCCTGCTGCGGAGCGCCTTGGCGACGTCGACCGATCCGGTGACGGCCGGAGCGGCTGCCGGGACACGGCGTGCGGATTCGAGGACCTCGCCGGGACGGAGCAGCGCCTTGCTCGGCATGCACGCCCAGTACGAGCACTCGCCACCGATCAGCTCGGCCTCGACGACCACAGCGGTCAGGCCGTTCTCCCTCGCGTAGCCCGCCGCGTTCTCGCCGGTCGAGCCGCCGCCGATCACGATCACGTCGTACTGCCGCTGTTCCGCCATGGCGTCCTCCGATCGAAGCGTGGGTCCTTGCCGGACGGTGCGCATGTCGCGAGCACCGTCGACTGGGACAACACCCTGTTGGTACCCGGCATTCCGGGCAACGAATCACTCAAGTTGGGGAAGATCAGGTGCGGTCAGTCAATCATTGGGTTGTGCACTTGAAGGGCGGTGAATCGGCCGAAGTCGCGGTCAGCTGACCACAACTCGTGTACTCCGTGCGTCAGACAAAGCGCGGCGATGCGGGCATCGTGCACCATCGGACCGGCGACTTTCGCCTTTGCGAGCAGGGGCTTCAACTCGCTCCAATACCCACCAGACTCGCCAAGTACGGACAACGTGGGCGCAGCGAGCCACACCTCGATCTGCTCAAGCGCCTGCTCTGGTGTGCTGGGCGGGCCATAGATCTTCGGATGGGTGGCGATCGCGTAAAACTCGTGCACGCACGGCCATGGGATAGCCCATGCGACGCGCCCTTCGGCGAGCTGTTTGACGCGTTGCGCGGCGCGTTCGTGGAACTCGCAGTCACGACGATGCGCGTAAACCAAGATGTTCGTGTCGACGGCGATCATGCCTGCTGAGGGTAGATCGCGTCGCGCACCTGGTCCCAATGAGCGCCCCGGAACTCGGGCTGTAAGCCGTTTCCGTCGACGCTGGCATCCGGGAGAACGAAGTGAGTGTCACTGGTGCGCTGCGCGACCACCGTACGCAGACCGGTTTCGATCAGCTCCTTCAACGTGGTCTGCTCACGTCGAGCGAGCTCCTGCGCTTGGCGCAGCAACTCGTCCGAGAGGTTCACGGTGGTCTTCATATGGCCAACTATACCACTTGAGCCATACAGCCATACGTTCTCACCCGCCTTTGCCTCCGCCGAATGGCGGATGCGAATACGTCTCACAAGAGCAAAATGGCCCACTGTCTTGCTCAAGATCGTCATCTTGGCGGGACCTGAGTCGTTATCACATCGCACCCCCGATCGCGGAAGTCGATCACCATGTCCGGGCGACTCCGCCCGGGTCGTTCGAGAGGACAGTTGATGGAACACCGTGGTTCGTCCGAGAAACCAAGCTCGGAGAACACACCCCACGAACCTGGCCGGAACGTCGGTCGCCGCCGGTTCCTCGGGTACCTGGTCGCTGCGCCGACCCTGGCGGTCGCCGCGCAGCTCGGCGACTCCGCCACCGCGCCGAGCGCGGCGAGCGCCGTGATCCCGTCAGCGCCGGAGCAGCAGGAGATCTACGACCTCAACGACCTCCTGACGCTGGCGGCGAAACCGACGTCCAATCTGATCGCCGTCGTGATCAACTCCGACGGCACGGCGTCGTTCGACATGCCGCGCGCCGAGAGCGGCCAGGGCGTCACCACCATGGCGGCCATGCTGATCGCCGAGGAGCTGGACCTGCCGCTCGACAAGATCAACGTGACGCTGGCCGACGCGCGCCCCGAGCTGCTGTTCAACCAGTTCACCGGAGCGTCGAACACGACGATCGCCATGTACGAGCCGATTCGGACCGCCGCCGCGATCGCGCGCGAGCAGTTGCTGGGCGCCGCCGCGGTCCGGTTCAGCGTCACGGTCGACCGCCTGAGCGTGCGCGGCGGCGTCGTCTACGCGCCCGACGGACGCACGACCAGGTACGGCGAGCTGGCCGTGCGCGCCGCGAGTCGGCGGACCAGAGAAGTCGACGTCACGCTCAAGGACTCCTCCGAGTTCACCGTCATCGGCACGCCCCGCAACCGGATCGACGCGCGGGACGCCGTCACCGGGCGCAAGACGTTCGCCATGGACCGCGGCGTCCCCGACGCGCTGCCGACGATGATCTGCCGCCCGCCGACGATCAAGGGCGCACCGCGGTCGTTCGCGAACGCCGACGAGGTGCGGCAGATGCCCGGCGTCACCCACGTCGCCCAGCTCGCCACCGGCATCGCGGTGCGCGCCAAGACGTTCGGCCAGTGCATCGACGCCGTCAACGCGCTCGACGTCACCTGGAACCCAGGCACCGTCGACACCGAGTCGGACGACACGGTGCTCGCCAAGCTCCGCGAGGCCGAGGCGGACTTCGGCCTGGCGCCCGGGGGCGAGGTGATCGAGGGTGACTTCGTCTTTCACTTCCGCAACAACGCCGCGTTGGAGCCCAACACCGCCGTCGCCGACGTCCGGCCCGACCGCGCCGAGATCTGGGCGCCGTTGCAGGCACCGATCCTCTGCAAGGAGCAGGTCGCCGAGCAGCTGGGGCTGCCGCTTGACGCCGTCACCGTCCACGTCGAGCAGGCGGGCGGCGCGTTCGGGCGGCGCATGTTCAACGACGTCGTCCTGGAAGCGACCGAGGCGTCGCGGAAGATGGGCCGGCCGGTGAAGCTGATGTGGCACCGCACCGACGAGTGCCGTCAGGGCCGCACGCACCCGATGTGCACCTCCCGCATCCGCGCCACGTACTCCGGCGACAACGTGCTCAGCTTCGAGCAGCTCCACACCAGCGTCGCCACCGACTACACCCAGGGCTTCGGCGAGATCATCACCGCGAAGGCGGGCCAGCTGCCGCCGAATGGCATGTCCAACGAAGAGAACTTTGCGAAGCCGGTGTTCAACGCGACGGTCAACGTGCCGTACCACTTCGGGAAGGTCTCGCACGCTCTCGAGGAGACCTACACCTACGACACGTTCCCGACCGGCAGCGTCCGCAACCTGGTCAATCCCGACGTCCGTACCGCGCAGGAGCTGATCGTCGACCAGCTCGCCGCGACGATGGGCAAGGACCCGTACGAGTTCCGGCGCGAGTTCATCGACGACGACCGGCTGCGCGCGGTGCTGGACACGGTCGCCAAGGAAGGCGACTGGGGACGCGAGATGGCACCCGGGACAGCGCAGGGCATCACTGTCCACAAGGAATACAAGGGCGCCACCGCGTGTCTGATCGAAATCGACTGTCGCGATGAGACGGTCAACCGCGAGATCCGCGCCGCTGTCACCGGTCCGCGCGTCACCAAGGCCATCATGGCGGTCGACGCCGGACTCGCGATCAACCCGCGTGGACTGGAAGCCCAGATGCAGGGTGGCATCATGGACGGCATCGCCCAGGCGCTGACGTCCAGCCTGCACCTGCGGGACGGCGTGCTGCTTGAAGGCAGCTGGGACGACTACTTCTACACCCGGCTCTGGAACGCGCCGTTCGAGACGCGGGTCATCGTGATGCCGCCGACAACGGGCGAACCGGGTGGCGCTGGCGAGCTCGGCGTTCCGGCGGCGATGGCCGCCGTCGCCTGCGCCTACGCCCGCGCGACCGGCACCGTCCCGACCACCTTCCCGATCAACCACGGCACCCTCAGCTTCACTCCCAAACCGACCGTGCCGCCGCTGCCGCCGTCACCGACCAACGGCCTCGAGTTCACGTACTAAGGAGCATCCGTGCGTACACACACTTTCATCGTCAATGGCGAGCGCGTCCACGTGAGGATCGAGGCCGACGTGCGCCTGCTCTGGGTGCTGCGTGACGTCCTCGGCATCACCGGACCCAAGTACGGCTGCGGCATCAACGTCTGCAAGGCCTGCACCAGCCACATCAACGGCAAGGCGTTCAACCCGTGCTCGGTCCGGGTCCGCGACATCAAGGGCGGCGACGAGATCACCACCATCGAGGGGCTGCCGGACACCGTCGGCGCGGACCTGCACCCGATGCAGGAAGCCTGGCTGGAGCGCGACGTCCCCCAGTGCGGCTACTGCCAGCCTGGCCAGATCATGGCCGCTGTCGCGAAGGTGCGGCAGGCCCGCGATGAGGGCCACGAGATCAGCGACGCCGACATCGACGAGATCCGCAATATCTGCCGCTGCGGCACCTACGCCCGCATCCGCGAGGCGATCAAGGAAGGCGCGAAGAAGATGTGAGCGGCACGCCTCCACCCGCTGAGCGCGCTGGGAGCCCGGCAAACCGGACGTCATATCGCGCTGGGCGGGTGGAGGCAGCGCTGGGCGGGCGGCGGCTGGGCGTGCCTACACCCGGATCCGGTGCCACGGCCCCCAGATGGCGAACGAGACGCCGTCGGAGGACTGGACGTTGACGTACAGCGTGCGGCCGTCCGGGCTGAACGTCGTTCCTGCGAACTCCTCGCCGAAGCGCGGCTCGTGGGGCGGCTCGTTCCCGCGCAGCCGGTTGAGCGCGATGTCGAAGATCTGCCCGCCCCGGTTCAGGCCGCGCAGGTAGTTGTCCCCGCCGCCGTCCTCGCAGAGCACGAGGGTGCCGCGCGCGGAGGTCGTGACGTTGTCCGGGAAGTCGAGGGTGTCCTCGCCGGGGGACTCGTAGATCATCGTGAGCGTGCTGGCGTGGGTGTGGTACGCCCAGATCTGGCCGCGACCGTTGCCGTAGCCGTCACCGGACGGCTCCGGCCCGCCCTCGGACTCGCCGCCGCCCTGGGTGGAGCAGAAGTAGACCATCCCGTGGTCGTACACGCAGCCCTCCAGCCGGGAGAACCACGCCGCGCCCCGCGCCCTGCCCTGGTCGCCGACGTAGGTGATCGCCTCGTCGTTGCTGGTCGGCGCGGTCTCGCCGGGCGTGTACGGGAAGTCGGGGTCGGGGTCGTCGATGTCCACCCAGGTGACGTCGAACCGCGCGTGCTTGCGCTGTGACATCGCCAGGTCGGCGTTCGGCGTGCCGGTCACCGCGAGCATCTGGAGCCTGCCGCCGTCGAGCAGCCGTCCCGCGTCCATCGGGTGCTCCGGCGGGATGTAGCGGTAGAGCCCGGACGGGAAGGCGAAGTTGTCCTCGGTCAGATAGACGATGCCCTCGTGCGGGTCGAACGCGACGGCCTCGTGCGCGAACCGGCCCGCCTTGCGGATCGGACGTCGATCCGACTGCCCGCCAGCTGGCACCTCGAAGATGTACCCGTGCGGCTGCTCCAGGTCGACGTTGGGCGTTCCGGTGAAGTCGGGGCCGACGTCGGGGCCGTTGATGGTCTCCTCGCACGTGACCCAACTGCCCCACGGCATCGGCCCGCCGGAGCAGTTCATCATGGTGCCGTTGAGACTGGTGTGCGCCTCGATGACCTCGCCGAACGGCGTCACGAGCACGGACGTCGTGCCGCCGAGTGCCGCGCCGTCGTACGGGTCGCCTGGCCCGAACGCGCCGCCGGGGCTGTTGCCGTTGACCTCGTGGTTGCGCACCAGCCAGACGTTGCCGTCCGGGCCGGGGAACGCGGCCATGCCGTCGTGGCGGCCGGGCAACGCCGTGCCGTCGTCCAGTGTGATGGCCGGGCCGTCCTTGTCGTGGAACGAGCGGTACCGGAAGCCGTCCGGCAGCCACAGTCGAACCGTGTCATCCCGCAGGTCCGGCACCGGGTGCAGGTCCCGATGCGCCGGTTGCGCCGCCGCCTCGCGCGCAAGGAACCCGGCGAAGGGGCCTCCCAACACCGCGCCGCCCGCCGCTACGGCCGCCCCGCGCAACACTGAACGTCGATCCATCGAGCCCATGTCGATCACCTCTCCATCCGCCAACGCCATTGTGTGGCGCGAGAAAGAGTACGCGGGATAAGGCGAAAAGCCTACGGATTCGGCGTGACGTATTTGCGAGGTTTCGCCGGCAGCTGTGCCCGCCGCTCCCAGCCGCCATCTCGGGCCCTCGGGGTTTCGGCGGCGAGCGGCGGGGTAAGTCCATGGGCGTCTCCAGTAAAGGAGGAACTCATGGACACTGCGACAATCGTGTGGATCGTCGTGGCGGCTCTGGTCGTGGTCGCGCTGGTGGCGCTCGCGATCGTGGTTGCCAAGAAGATCAGCAAACGGAAGCAGAAACAGCACCGTGACGAAGCGATAGAGCAGCAGAATCAGGCCGCGGAGCGGGAAGCGTTCGCGCAGCAACGCGATGCCGATGCGGCCGAGATGGAGGCACGGGCGGTTCGCCGCGAGGCGGACGCGGACTCGCTGCGGGCCAAGGCGGACCGTGACCGGACAGCCGCCAGTGAGCAGTCCGCACAGGCAGACGCTGAGCGGCGCGTCGCGGAGGAGAAGCAGGCTGCCGCCAGCAAGGCCGACCCAGCCGCGAAGCAGGACGACAACCGCGGTTGACTGAGATCAGGTCCGCGATGTCCGCCGCCGAGATCGCGTTCCTGCGTGGATCTTGAGGCGTTCTGGCGACATGTATCGCCACACCGCCTCAAGATCCACTCGCGACAGGGCGTGCCCAGGGACGTCGTTACAGCCCGTACGTCGTGGCGATGATGTCGCGCTGGATTTCGCTGGTCCCGCCGTACACCGTCGACACAACGGTCGCCCGCAGGTGCGCTTCCATGTCGTACTCGGTCGCGTAGCCGTAGCCGCCCATCATCTGCATGCCTTCGAGGGCGACCTTCTTGGCGGTCTCGGTCGCCTTCAGCTTGGCCATCGATGCCTCGCGCGGCAGCAGCTTCTCCGGGTTGGCGTCCACCGCCGCCGCGACCGAGTACACCAGCAACTCGGCGCACTCCAGTTCGGTCGCCAGGTCGGCGATGCGCTGGGACAACGCCTGGAAGCTGCCGACCGGCTTGCCGAACTGGGTCCGCTCCTTCACGTAAGCCACGGTGTCGTTGAACGCCCGCTTCGCCCTGCCGAGCATCGCCGACGCCAGGTACAGGCGTTCGCCATTGAGACCCGCCATGAGCTGTGACCACGCCTGGTTCACGCGGCCGATCACGGCCTCGGCGGGGACGAAGCAGTCGGTGAAGTACAGGTCGTTGACCTCGTTGCTGCCCATGGTTTCGATCTGGGAGATGGTCAGACCAGCTGCATCGGCGGGCACCTCGAACATGGTCAGACCATCATGCTTCTTGCCGGTGGCGTCGGTGCGGGCGACGAGCAGGATGTTGTCCGCGATGTGGGCGTTGGAGCACCAGGTTTTCTGGCCGTTGACGACGAACCCGCCGTCCACCGGCTCCGCGCGGCACGTCAGCGCGCCGACGTCCGACCCCGCCTCGGGCTCGGACATCGAGATCGAGTGCACGCCGCCGGACGCGATCGACGTGACGGCGCGTTTGCGCTGGTCGTCCGTGCCGAACTTCAGGTACGGGCCCGCGACGACGACGGTGGTGACCCACCCGCCCATCGGGGCGAGCCCGTAGCCCATGCGCTCCAGGAAGAGGCACTGCTCCGTGATGCCGCCACCGGATCCGCCGTCCTCCTCCGGCAGCCCGACCCCGAGCCAGCCCAGTTCCGCGAGCCTGGCGTAGAACTCGGCGTTGTGCGCCTCCTTCCCGTGGTCGGTCAGCGCGTCGCGTTGCTCGCGAGTGCCGCACTCGCGCTGGCACAGCTCGTCGATGGCAGCAGCGAACGCGCGCTGCTCGTCGGTGAACACGGCGGGCATGGTCGTCTCCCTGGCGTCAGGTGTAGAGGGCGTCGATCTCGGTCGCGTACTTCTGCGCGATGGGCTTGCGTTTGAGCTTCATCGTCGGAGTGAGCTCATCGCTGCCCGGCTCCCAGAACGTCGGCAGGATGGCGAACTTCTTGATCTGCTCGACCCTGGCCAGCGTGCTGTTGGCGGTCTCGACCGCGCTCGCGACGGCCGCGTTGATGCCCGGATCGGCGGCCAACGTCGCCGGGTCGACGTCCCCGTACGCGGCGCAGGCGTCCGGGTCGAGGGTGACCAACGCGACGACGTAAGGCCGGTTGTCGCCGATCGCGGCGACCGAGCCGACCAGTGGGCTCGCCACCTTCATGGCGTTCTCGATGTTGGCTGGCGACATGTTCTTGCCCGCAGCGTTGATGATCAGTTCCTTCTTGCGATCCACAATGGACACGTAGCCGTCGCTGTCGATCGTCGCGATGTCGCCGGTGTGCAGCCAGCCGTCGGCGTCGATGGTGTCCGACGTCTTCTCCGGGTTGTTGCGGTAGCCCTTCATCACCAGTGCGCCGCGCACCAGCAGTTCGCCGTCGTCGGCGAGCTTCGCCGCCATGCTCTTGACCGGCGGGCCGACCGTGCCGATCCGGATGCCGCCGGGTGGGTTCATGGTCGCCGCGCCCGACGTCTCCGACATACCCCACAGTTCACACACCGGAATGCCGAGCGCCAGCACGAACTCCAGCGCCTCCGGTGCGATCGGCGCCGCGCCGGAGGCGGCGAATCGGCGACCGTGGTGATCTGCATGCCGGTGACCATGCTGGTGTAGTGCGCGCCCCAGCGGTTGGCCACGTGCGCGTCCGGCAGGTAGGACACCACGCGGTCGTTCGCGTTGATCGGCAGCGTGTCGAGCGTGGCGTCCACCGACGCGATCATGTTGGAGTGGGTCAGTTCGACGCCCTTCGGCGGACCGGTCGTGCCCGAGGTGTAGATG
Organism: Actinophytocola sp.; assembly: GCA_009377475.1. Lineage (GTDB taxonomy): Bacteria > Actinomycetota > Actinomycetes > Mycobacteriales > Pseudonocardiaceae > Haloechinothrix_A. The sequence goes on along the minus strand of WHTY01000016.1, from coordinate 33,871 downwards.
ATGGTGAGCACGTCGTCCGGGGCGACCGAACGCCAGGTGGCCGTGAAGTCGAACGCCGTTTCCGTGGGCAGCTCACCGAGCCCGATGGTGCCCTCCGACGTGTCATCGACGCACACGACGTGCTCCACGGCGGTGCCGACGATGGCCTTGCGGAGCTTCTCCACGAACTGCTGCTCGCACACCACGACGCGGCTCCCGGCGTCGCTCAGCACGTAGTTGATCTGCTCGGGCGCGAGCGTGTTGTAGATGGAGAACGGCGTCGCGCCCGCGTGGAGCGCGCCGGTGTCGACGAGGTGAAACTCGGGGCGGTTGGTCAGCATGATCGCGACGGTGTCGCCCTTGCGGACGCCGAGCGCGGACAGCCCGCTGGCGATGCGCCGCACCTCGTCGGCGTACTGCCGCCAGGCGAATGTCGTGCCGCCGCCAGGAGTGCGCAGCGCGACGGCGCCCGGATCGCGGCCCGCGGTGCACTGGAAAGCGTCCACCAACGTGCCGGGTTGCGCGTTCACCATGGGGCTCCTGTCGAGTCGGCTACGACGAGCGTGCGCTCCCATGATTAGCGCTTGTTGGCAAACTGTCAATAGCCTGGCCGAGGCGGCTGCCATCCGCCGACAAGGGCCATGGCTGGCGATCTACCCGCGCGCAGTTGATCAACGTTACTCCCTGGGTGGCGAAAAATACCGTTCAAAGCGGACAAAATGTCGTCATCCAGGGGGCGAGGTTGATCAACTACGCGTCCGGTCCCGGTTCGGCGCCCGGACGTGGTCACTCCTCCTCCGTTGGCACCCGGATGGGCCGTAGCCGCACCCAGGCGAAGAACACCGCCGAGGCCGCGATGAGCGCGATCCCGGTCCAGAGGTTGAGGTTGACGTCCCCGGCTTTTGCGAGGTCCTGCTCGCTGGTGCCGACGAGGCCGGTGACGGTGAGCACGGCGCCGTAGATCCCCAGCAGCAGGCCGATGACGGCGCGGATGTCGAACACACCTGCTCGCCGCCCGCCAGAACGCGCGGCTTCCTGTTCCATGGACATGCGTGGACTCCTTCGCTCAGCCGAAGACGATGTTGAGGCCGATCACCAGCACAAGCGCGATGCTCGCCAGCACGCCGGGCCGCTGGTACCAGGCGTCGTGGGCGTCGCGCGGGTCGTGGAAGTTCTCCTTGGGCGTCAGCGAGTACACCAGGCCGACCAGTTCGCCCTCTGGCTTCGGCCGACCGGCCATGGTCACGACGTAGGAGATGACGACGTCGACGAGGAACGCGACACCGGCGGCGACGAAGCTCGCGCCCTGCCCGGTGAGCGGGAGGACGCCCAGCGAGAACTCGCCGAACGCGTCCTCGCTCAGTACCGCGATCACGACGGCGGTGAGCGTGCCGGAGACCAGTCCGACCCAGCCTGCCGTCGCCGTCATTCGCTTCCAGAACATGCCGAGGATGAACGTGGCGAACAGCGGCGCGTTGAAGAACGAGAACAGCAGTTGCAGGTAGTCCATCAGGTTGGAGTACTGCGACGCGATGAGCGCGGTCCCCATCGCCGCGACGGTGGCGATGACCGTGACGATGCGGCCGACCCGCAGGTAGTAGCCGTCTTCGCGGTTCTTGACGACGTAGTCCTGCCAGATGTCGTAGCTGAACACCGTGTTGAACGAGCTGATGTTGGCCGCCATGCCAGCCATGAACGACGCCAGCAGGCCCGCGATCGCCAGCCCGAGCATGCCGTTGGGGAGCAGGTCCCGCATCAGGTACAGCAGCGAGTTGTTGAAGTCGACGTCCCCGGACGCCTTGCCCTGCCGGACCTCGGGCACGAGCACGGCGGCGAGCATCCCAGGGACGATCACGATGAACGGGATGAACATCTTCGGGAACGCGCCGACGATCGGTGTCCGCCGGGCGTTGTTCATGCTCTTGGACGCCATCGCCCGCTGCACCTCGACGAAGTTCGTCGTCCAGTAGCCGAACGACAGCACGAAGCCGAGGCCGAACACCAGCCCGATCGCCGTCAGGACGGACGAGTCGAAGCCAACCAGCTCGTTGCCCGGCCACGCCGTCATCTGCTCGGGGTCGCTGATCCGGTTCGACAGACCGCTCCAGCCACCGGCCTGGTTCAACGCGATGATGGTCAGCGGCGTCAGCGCCGCGACGATCACGAAGAACTGCAGCACCTCGTTGTAGATCGCGGCGGACAGGCCGCCGAGGGTGATGTAGGCCAGCACGATCACGCCCGCCACGAGCAGCGCGACCACCAGCGGCCAGCCGAGCAGCACCTCAACGATCTTGGCGAGCAGGAACAGGTTGATGCCGGCGATGAGCACCTGCGCCACGGCGAAGCTGATCGCGTTGACCAGGTGGGCGCCGGGGCCGAAACGGCGCAACGCCGATCCAGAAGTAGTGCATGGTGGGCATGCCGTACTCCGCGCCGTTGGCGCTCATGCCCATGATCTCGATCGCGCCGAGGTTCGCGGAGATGAACGCCAGCCCGGTGATCCACGCGGGCAGCGAGCGTCCGGACAGGAAGAAGTCCAGGCTGTTGGAAATGGCTCTGCGGGCCAGATAGCCGATGCCGAGCACGAACACGAAGTACAACGCGATGATCGCGTAGTCGACAACATCGGCATCGAGGCGCAGGCCGGATTCTTGTGCGAGCAGCACGCTCAGCTCCCCAGGTCCTCATCGTCGCGGACTCGTCAAGCGAGGCAACGTAGAAGGGATCATTCCGCGGTGTCAATGCCGCACGATGCCTTCGCAGGTAGGAGGCACAACAGGGCCAACGGACGTATGTCCATTGTGGAGTGCTTGCCACGTTCGCCCGAAGATGTGCGGCTCGTGCGCTTCGCTGCGTCCGGTCAGCTCTCCGCGCCGGGCACGATCTCCTCGGCGTGTTCAGCGACCCAGCGCGCTGAGCGCGGGCGTTCGGGCTCGGTCGCCTCCACCCGCTCAGCGCCGTTTTTTGCCCGGTTTGCCGGGCTTGCATGACGCTCAGCGGGTGGAGGCGCGGGCGCGAGACACCACCGAGGCGCGGTCACCCATCCGGGGTGGCCGCGCCTCGTCGTGTCGCCAGCACAGATCTGACACAAACCAACACGTTGTGACCCTTGACATGCCACACAGTGCCACGTATAACCAAGTAAACCAACACGAAACGGTGGTGAAACAACATGTTCGCGGAGGAGCGACAGCAGCGGATCGCTGAACGCGCCCGGTCGCAGGGCCGGGTCGACGTCACGGCCCTGGCCGCCGACTTCGACGTCACCACCGAAACCATCCGCCGCGACCTCACCGCGCTGGAGCGGCAGGGTGTGGTGCGCAAGGTGCACGGCGGCGCGATCCCGGTGGAGCGGATCGGCTTCGAGCCGGGCGTCGCCACCCGCGATGCCGTGATGACCACCGAGAAGGAACGCATCGGCAAGGCGGCGCTCGCCGAACTGCCCGACGAGGGCGCGGTGCTGATCGACGCGGGCACCACCACCGCCCGGCTCGCCGAGATCCTGCCCGGCGACCGCGAGCTGACCGTCGTCACCAACGCCCCGCTGATCGCGACCACACTGGCCGGTCACGCGATGACCACCGTGCTCATGGTCGGCGGCAAGATTCGGGGCCGCACCATGGCCACGGTCGACGACTGGGCGCTGCGCGCGCTGGCCGACACCTACGTCGACGTCGCGTTCATCGGCGCCAACGGGCTGTCCGTCGAGCGCGGGCTCACCACCCCGGACACCGGGGAGGCCGCCGTCAAGCGCGCCATGATCGCCGCCGCCCGCCGCGTCGTCGTGCTCGCCGACCACACCAAGGTCGGCAACGACTGCCTCGCCCGCTTCGGCTCGCTCGCCGACGTCGACGTCCTCATCACCGACATCGGCCTGGACGCCGACGCCGCCGAGGAACTGTCCGCCGCTGGTCCGAGGGTGGTGCGGGCGTGATCGTCACCGTCACCGCCAACCCCAGCCTCGACCGCACCGTCGAGGTCGACCGGCTGCGTCGGGGCGAGGTGCAGCGGGCGCTGACGACGTCGGTCGACGCGGGCGGCAAGGGCGTCAACGTCTCCCGCGCGCTCGTCGCGCACGGCCGTCCGACCCGCGCCGTGCTGTGCAGCGGCGGATTCGCGGGGCTGGAACTGCTCGCGCTGCTGCGCGAGACCGGCGTGCCGCTGCGGGAGGTCCCGGTGACCGGCGGCGTCCGCAGCAATCTCACGCTGGCCGAGCCGGATGGCACGGTCACCAAGCTGAACGAGCCAGGCCCGCGGCTTTCGACGTCCGAAGTGGACGCTGTGCTGGACGCCGCCACCGAGGCGATCATCGGGGAGGCCGACTGGGTGGCGGGCTGCGGCTCGCTCCCGCCTGGGATGCCGGTCGACGTCTACGCGCGGTTGACCGAGCGGGCGCACGCGCTCGGCGCGCAGGTGGCCGTCGACACCAGCGGCGGCGCGTTGGACGCCTGCCTCGCCGCCGGTCCCGACCTGGTCAAACCCAACGCCGAGGAGCTGGTCGAGTGCGCTGGCGCTGAGGTCCGCACGCTGGGCGACGCCGTCAAGGCCGCCCAGGTGCTGCGCGATCGGGGCGCTGGCGCGGTGCTCGCCAGCCTCGGCGCGGACGGCGCGATCCTGCTGGACGACTCCGGCGCGCGGCACGTCACCGCGCGCCTCGACGCACCGGTCGTCAGCACCGTCGGTGCGGGCGACGCGACGCTGGCCGGGTTCCTGGCGGCGGGCGGCACGGGCGAGCACGCCCTGCGCAACGCCGTCACCTGGGGCGCGGCCGCCGTCACCCTGCCGGGCAGCAGCATGCCCACCCCGAACGACCTCGGTCGCGTCACGGCCGAGGTGCAGCGATCCATCGACCCGGACCGGGTCCTGACGAAGTAGTACGGAGCAGCACATGTCTGACCTGATCACCACGGATCTGGTTGACCTTGACCTCACCGGCGAGGATTGCCACCAGGCCACCGCAGCACTCGCGAACCGACTCGCCAAGCAGGGCCGCGTCACCGACGTCGACGGCTTCCTCAGCGACGTCCGCGCCCGCGAGGAGCAGATGCCGACCGGTATCGAAGGCGGCATCGGCATCCCGCACGCCCGATCCGCCCACGTCACCGCGCCCAGCCTCGCGTTCGGCCGCTGCGCGGGCGGGGTGGACTTCGGTGCCGCCGACGGCCCCGCCGACCTGGTGTTTCTCATCGCCGCGCCGAACGGCGACGAGCACATGACGATCCTCGCCTCGCTCGCGCGCAGGCTCGTCCACGAGAGCTTCAAGAACGCGCTCAGGACAGCGCCGGACGCCGACGCCGTCGTCACCCTCATCGAGAAGGAGGTGCTGGGGCGATGAAACTCATCGCAGTCACGTCGTGCCCCACCGGCATCGCACACACCTACATGGCCGCGGAGGCGCTGGAGCAGGCGGCCGAAGCGGCGGGCCACGAGATCAGCGTGGAGACCCAGGGCGCGGCAGGCGCCACCCCGCTGACCGAGGCGCAGATCGCCGAGGCGGACGCCGTGGTGTTCGCCGCCGACGTCGACGTCCGGGACAAGGAGCGGTTCGCGGGCAAGCCGACCGTCACCGGCAGCGTCAAGCGCGCCATCAACGACGCCGCCGGGCTGATCAGCGAGGCCGTCGACGCAGCCGGTTCCTCGGACGCCGCGCCAAAGCCCGCTGCGCCCACGCCGCCGCCACGTACCCACCACGCCGCGCTGAGCTTCGGCTCGCAGCTGCGGCAGTGGCTGATGACCGGTGTGTCGTACATGATCCCGTTCGTCGCGGCTGGCGGCATCCTCATCGCACTGTCCTTTGTGCTCGGTGGCGCGGAGATCGCCGCGATCGTGGACGGCGGCACGTTCCAGAGCACCGAGTATCCCGGCGTCAGCGACCTGTCCAAGTTGTTCAGCGAGGCGGGCTTCGCGGGCGTCATGTTCAAGCTCGGCGCGACGGCCTTCGAAATGCTGGTGCCGATCCTGGCCGGGTTCATCGCGTTCGGCATGGCCGACCGGATGGGCATCGCGCCCGGCGTCGTCGGTGGTCTGATCGCCGTCGCCATCGGCGCTGGCTTCCTCGGCGGTCTCGTCGCCGGTCTGCTCGCGGGCGCGGTCACGCTGGGCCTCAAGCAGATCAAGGTGCCACGAGGTGTCGCGGGCATCATGCCGGTGGTCGTGATCCCGCTGCTGTCGGTGTTCGCCGTCGGGTTCCTGATGCTCGTGGTGGTCGGTGGTCCGATCGCGACGGTCCAGTCCGGACTCACCGACTGGCTCGACGGTCTCGCCGGCGCCAATGCCGTCGTCCTCGGCGCGGTGCTCGGCGCGATGATGGGCTTCGACCTCGGTGGCCCGGTGAACAAGGTCGCGTACCTGTTCGGCACCGCCGCGCTGGCCTCGGACAACCTCACCGTGATGGCCGCCGTCATGGCAGCCGGGATGGTGCCGCCGCTCGGGCTCGCCCTGGCCACCGTGATCCGCCGCAAGCTGTTCACCCAGCCGGAACGCCAGGCGGGCGAGGCCGCGTGGCTGCTCGGGCTGTCGTTCATCACCGAGGGCGCGATCCCGTTCGCCGCCGCCGACCCGCTGCGCGTCATTCCGTCCACTGTGGTCGGTGGCGCCGCCGCTGGTGCGACGTCGATGGCGGTCGGCTCGACACTCATGGCCCCGCACGGCGGTATCTGGGTGATCGGGCTGATCGGCAGCCCGCTCGGCTACCTGCTGGCGATCGTCGTCGGCACCGCCGTGACCTGCGGCGTCGTCGTCGCGGCCAAGTACGTCCGCCGCGACACCGGCGAACCGGCCGCGCAGGCCGAGCCCACCACCGCCACGCAGGCCATCGCCGCCTGAGAAGTCCGAAAAGGAGCAGAACCATGCCAGAACGTCGAGTCGTCGTGGGGTCGTCTGTCGGCCTGCACGCCAGGCCAGCGGCGCTGTTCGTGCAGGCAGCGGCCAAGCAGTCGGTCGAGGTGCTGATCGGGAAGGACGGCGGTGAGTTCGTCGACGCCCGCAGCATCCTGTCCGTCATCGGCCTTGACGCCAAGGGCGGCGAGGAGATCATCCTGCGCGCCGACGGCGAGAACGCCGACGCCGCGCTGGACGAGCTGGCCACCATGGTCGCCACGGACCACGACGCGCAGGGCTGAGGCTGATGAGCAGGTTGACCGGCATCGGAGTGAGCGCGGGCGTCGCGGCGGGCCCGGTGGCGCGGCTGGCGAGCCCGCCCGAGCTGCCGCCGGACACCGGCGCTGAGCCGGACCCGGACGCCGCCACCGCGCGGGCGCGCGAGGCGCTGGAAGCCGTCGCGGCCGACCTGGACGCCAGGGCCGCGAAGGCGAGCGGCCCCGCCGCCGACGTCCTGCTCGCGCAGTCGATGATGCCGCGCGACCCGGCGTTGGCGGACCAGGTCGGCAAGGCGATCGCGGGCGGACGGTCGCTCCCGCACGCCGTCCACGAGGCGTTCGGCGTGTTCCGCGCGGCGCTGGAGGCGGCGGGCGGCTACCTCGCCGAGCGCGCCGCTGACCTGGACGACCTGTGCTCCCGCACCATCGCGGAACTGCTCGGCCTGCCGATGCCGGGCCTGCCCGACCCCGGCCACCCGTACGTGCTGTTGGCGAGGGACCTCGCGCCCGCCGACACGGCGACGTTGGACCCGAAGCAGGTGTTGGCGATCGTCACCGAGCAGGGTGGCCCGACCAGCCACACCGCGATCCTGGCGAAGTCGTTGGGCATCGCGGCGATCGTGGCGTGCGCCGCCGCGCGCGAGCTGGCTGACGACGTCGAGGTGCTGGTCGATGGGCGTGCGGGCACCGTCGACGACGAGCCGGACCCCGGCGAGGCGAAGCGCGCGGTGCTGGTCGAACAGGAGCGGGCGCAAGCCGTCGCCGCGAGCTCGGGTCCGGGTCGTACCGCCGACGGGACGCCGGTGAAGCTGCTGGTCAACCTGGGGTCGTCCGCCGAGCTGGCGGTGGCGTCCGAAGTGGACAGCGAGGGCGTCGGGCTGCTGCGCACGGAGTTCCTGTACCTCAGCCGGACGACCGCGCCGAGCGTCGCGGAGCAGGCCGAGAGCTACGGCGCGGTGTTCGCCGCGTTCGCCGGGCGCAAGGTCGTGGTGCGGACGCTGGACGCGGGCGCGGACAAGCCGCTCGAGTTCGTCGACCACGGGGAGGAGCCCAACCCCGCGCTGGGGGTGCGGGGCTGGCGGCTCGCCCGCCGTACCCCGGACATGCTCGCCGACCAGCTCGCCGCGATCGCCGAGGCGCGCAGCCGCCACGACGCCGACGTCTGGGTGATGGCGCCGATGATCTCCACCCCGGCCGAGGCGGCGACGTTCGCCGAGCAGGCGCACGCGCTCGGGCTGCCGGTCGCGGGGACGATGGTCGAGGTGCCCGCCGCCGCGATCCGCGCGCGGCAGGTGCTGGCCGGGTGCGACTTCGCCAGCATCGGCACCAACGACCTTGGCCAGTACACCCTGGCGGCGGACCGCATGGCGGGGGAGCTGGCCGACCTGCTGGACCCGTGGCAGCCCGCGTTGCTGGAGTTGGTCCGGACGACGGCGCAGGCCGGGCGTGAGCTTGGCAAGCCGGTCGGCGTGTGCGGGGAGGCGGCGAGCGATCCGCTGCTGGCCCCGGTGCTGGTCGGCCTCGGCGTGACGAGTTTGTCCATGGCGCCTGGGGCGCTCCCCGAAGTGCGCGCGGCGCTGGCCGCCCGCACCGACGCCGACTGCGCCCGCCTGGCGGACGTCGCCCTGGCGGCGTCCGACGCGGCCGAGGCGCGGGCGGCGGTCGCGGCTGAGTGACCGGAGGCCGTCCGGACGTCCCCCGCCCCGTCCGGACGGCCTCTTACCAGCTGTCGACGTTTCGGTCGCTATGACGACCAGAACGCCTCAAGATCCACTCGCGCTCAGCTCGGCGCGAGGTGCCACTGCGCGACGTGCCGCTCGCCGGGGTCGAGGACGATGAGGTCGCGGCCGGTGACGAAGGCGTTCGGCGGGCAGATCGCGGGTTCGATCGCGAGCCCGGTGCGGTGCACGTCCGGGCTGGGATGGTCGCTCGTGTAGACCTGGACCCACGGCAAGGTGCGGTCCCAGGTGAGCGTGACACCCCGGCCGTCGGCGTCGCGCACCGTTGCGGTGCTGTCATCGTCGGTGTCATGGTCGAGGCCGGTGAAGGTGTTGTCGATCTCCAGCCCGGCGAGCGACGTCGGCTGGCGGAAATCGAACGGCGAGTCGTTGGTCGGCGCCTCGTGCGTGGGGATCAGCGTCTCGGGATCCGTGCCGAGGTAGGTGTCGGCGGGGAGGTGCAGCGACCAGTCGTCAACGACGCCGCCCGCGGTCAGGTAGGGATGGATCGCGCAGCCGTAGGGGGCGGGGTCGGAGCCGAGGTTCGACGTCGCCAGTTCGATGCGCAGGCCGGTGTCATCGAGCAGGTACGTCGCCGTGAGGTCGAGGTCGAACGGGTAGCCCGTCGGCAGCGCCAGCCGGATGCGCAGCGTGAGCAAGGTGTCCGTGTGCTGGACGACGTCCCATGCGCGCTGGGCGACCAGGCCATGCAGGGCGGTGCCGCGCTCGGGCTCGTCGACGGGGACGTGGTGGGTTCGGCCCTGGAAGGTGTAGGTGCCTGCGGCGAGGCGTCCGACCCACGGCGCGAGGACCGCGCCGCCGTACAGTGCACGTCGCGTCGCCGTGGGGAACTCGCGGATCAGCGGCACGTCGTCGATGCGGAACGAGCACAGCGAAGCGCCGACAGGATCGACGGTCGCGCGGAAACGGCCGTGGCGCAGGGCCAGCTCGTCGTCAGTCTGCGGCTGTGTCACGAGGCGTTCTGCAGCGGGCGGATGGCGTCCAAAGTCGGTCCGAGCCGATCGCGCTCCACTTCGATGTCGTAGCGGCTTTGGACGTTGATCCAGAACCGCTCCGACGTCCCGAAGTAGCGGGCGAGCCTGAGCGCGGTGTCGGCGCTGATGCGCCGCTTGCCGTGCACGATTTCGTTGATCCGGCGGGGCGGCACGCCGATCTCGACCGCCAGCCGGTGCTGGGTGATTTCCAACGGGATGAGGAACTCCTCGACGAGGATTTCGCCGGGATGTATTGGTGCCATCTCGGGTGTCGGCATGTGCTCCCTCCTTTCAGTTCACCCGCACGCTGTACTGTCCGGCTCGGTTGCCGCGCAGCTTTCGAGCCCGTTTCTGGGCGGCTCAGCACCCGCACAAGTATAACGCCACGCGTTAATAACGCCACGCGTTATGCCGTCGCATCGTTGTTGATCAACCACCCGCGCGGTGTTGCGCGAGAATGTCCGGTGTGCCCGGTTCGGCGAACAACACCGCGCGGTACCCGGGCCTCACCCCAGCGATCGGCGCTGGTAGTCCTTCGCGATGGAACATGTTGATCACATCTACTCGCGTTGTTGCGAGAGTCCGCGCTGTCCGGTTTGTCGAACAACACCGCGAGTAGACGTGATCAACTCGCCGCACGCTGTGGCCACCGTGACGGCGCCCCGACATACCCCCAGTGAGGTGAACCCGCGCGCGTACCACGGCGCGTCCTGCGGAAACCGCCCGATGGCGCGACAATCGAGGCGTGAGCAAAGACAACGACACCCGTGCCGACGCGCCCGGAGCGGGCGCGGACAAGGGCACCGAACCGCGTGCAACCGAGCCAGCGGCACCGACGGGGCCAACGGCGCCGACCGAGAAGACCGAACGCCCTGGCCGCTCGGAGGATGCCGCGAAGCTCAAGCCCACCCGCATCAGTGGCGCCTGGGTCGCGGTGATCGTCGCCGTCATCGTGCTGGTGTTTCTGCTCATCTTCATCTTGCAGAACTCGGCGTCGGTGACGGTGCACTACTTCGGCGCGTCCGGCACGCTCCCGCTGGGCATCGCGCTGCTGTTCGCGTCGGTGGGCGGCGCGCTGCTTGTCGCGCTGATCGGCGTCGCCCGGGTCTTCCAGCTGCGGCGGTTCGCGCGGCGAGCGGGCCGCCACAGTGAGACGCCCTGAGCCGTCGAGCGCTGTCTAGACGACCTGCACCTCGCACGGCAGGTCATGGGCGCGGGACAGCCGGGTATCGGCGGTCACCAGCGGAAGGTCGAGGCGGGCGGCCAGCGCGACGTACAGCGCGTCGTAGAAACGCACCCGGTCCCGGAGGCCCCACGCGCCCCGCGTGAGCGGACCGGCGTGCGGATATCGCTCGTCGATGAGGCTGTCCATGGAGAGCAACGCCGTTGTCGCGGTCTCGGCGTGAAGTCGGTCGGCGACGACCAGCCGACGAAGGACGTCGCCGAGCTCGGCGTCAACCAGATGCGGTGCGTGGAGGTCGGCGTCCCGAAGCCGCATGCCGAGGTCGATGGCGTCGTCGTCCCGCTGGACCAGCGCCTTCACCAACGCCGACGCATCGATGACGAGTTCGTCGGTCACGTGCGCGCCGCTCCGCGCTCCTTCTGCTCCGGCCACGGTCCTCGGATCGCGTCCAGTTCAGCGAGCAGGCTTTCCGTGGTCACGCCGCTCGCGTCGTCCCGCGCCACCGCATCGCGGGCCGCGTCGAACGCGGCGCGCTTCCTGGCGCGACGGGCTAGTGTGCTCGCCTGCTCCTGCATGTAGGTCTGCAAGGACATGCCAGCGGCCTTGGCCGCGTCGCGCAGCGCCTCGTAGTCGTCCGGGGAGACGTTGCGGATCTGGATCGTCGCCATAGCGCTATTTTAGCGCTACTCCGCCTGAGACGTCGTGGCGGCCGCCGGCGGCCGCCACGACCGCCAGATCTATACCCTGGTCACCGTGACGTTGACCGGGTTGCGCAGGATGTCGAGCACGGGCGACGTCCGCTGCGTGTAGGCGCACAGCTCATCGACCTTCTCGGCGGGCGCGTCCGAGTCGATGTGGCAGGTCACCCGCACGTTGCTGTAGCCGGGACGGACGTCGTCCGACAGGCCGAGGAAACCGTGCAGGTCAAGCGAGCCTTCGAGGTCGAACGTCAGCCCGCGCAGCTCGATCCCCAGCGCCGCCGCGTTGTACGAGATGCCCACGGCGAGGCAGGACCCGAGCGCGTGCAGGATCGCCTCGACGGTCTGCACGAGCTGCGTGACGTCGACGCCGTTGGGGCGCGCTTCGGTGGTGGACATGGTGCCTCCTTCGGGTGGTGATTACTTGGTCGCGAGCAGGGAGATGCTCTTGACGCCATAGGTCGTGGTGGCGCCGCGGGCGCCGTCGGAAAGGAACTCGTACGGGTTGGCGCGCACCTGCTCCACTCGCAGGCCGGCGTCCTCGATCGCCTGCCGGTACGCCGACTCCTGCGCCGCGCCGCCGATACAGGACGCCCACAGGTCGACGTTGCAGACGATGGACGACGCGAGCTGTCGCTCGGTGACGATGTCGGCGATCGCGAGCCTGCCGCCGGGCCGCAGCACCCTGGCGACCTCGCGGAACACCGCCGTCTTGTCGGGGATCAGGTTGATGACGCCGTTGGAGATGACGCAGTCCACGGCGCCGTCCGGTGCGGGCAGCGCCTCGACGCGGCCGTTGCGGAACTGCACGTGGTCGTCGACGCCTGCTGCCGGGACCGATTGCGCGCCCGCAGCCACGACGACGTCGACCTCGACGCGCTGGAGGAGTTCTCGCTGTACCGCACGATCGCGTACGAGGACCCGTTCCCGTACTCGGACTCGCTGCACCTGGACTTCCTCGCCGAGTTCAGCGTGGACGACGTTCGGCAGGTGCTGCTGCGCCTGCCCGAGTTGTACCGCATCCCCGTGGTGCTGGTGTACATGCATGGGTTCCTGGCGCGCGAGGTCGCGGCGATGCTGGACACGCCGCTGGCACGGTCCTGGCGCGGCTGCACCGGGGCAGGAAGGCGTTTGAGCAGCAGATGTGGCGCTACGCCACGGAACACGGTCTCCTGCGGGAGGGGGCCCGATGATCAGTTGTGCGGAGGCGGTGCGCCAGCTCTGGGAGTACATCGACGACGTCGTCGACGTGACCGAGCGGGCCGCGATCGAGAGCCATCTCGCGCGGTGTCGCCGGTGCTGCGGCGAGTTGGAGTTCGCGCAGGAGCTGCGCCGCACTCTGGCCGTGGCCGCGGACGAGGACGTCCCGGATGACGTGCTGCGACGGCTGCGGCACACGTTGGAGGAGTTGGAGCGATGACCCGCGACCTGATGCACACCGCCGAGGTGAAGGACCTGGTGCGGGCGGCGTACCGCGATGTGCCGCCGACGACCGAGGCGGTGGCGCGCAAGCTGTACAGCGACGACGAGCTGCCGCTGGTGCCGGAGTCGGCGATGCGGCGCGCGCTCGGCGTGGCGAACCACCTGCGACACGCCGGGATCCGGCCCGGCGACGTCGTCCTCGACCTCGGTTGCGGCGGCGGGATCGACAGCATCCTCGCGGCGCGGCGGACCGGGCCGACCGGGCGGGTGATCGCGCTCGACTTCCTGCCGGAGATGCTGGAACGCACCGCCAAGGCGGCACGCGAGGCCGGGCTGGACAACGTCGAGCCGCTGGATGGTGAGCTGGAGGCGATCCCGCTGCCCGACGACAGCGTGGACGTCATCATCTCCAACGGCGTCGTCAACCTGTCGCCGCGCAAGACGCGCGTGATGGCCGAGTCCGCTCGCGTGTTGCGGCCGGGTGGGCAGTTCTGCGTGTCCGACCTGACCGTGGAGCAGGAGGGCCTGCCGCCGGAGATCCTGACCCAGCCCGCCGCGTGGGCGGGGTGCGTGGCGGGGGCGCTGGCCGAGGAGGACTTCGTCCGCAAGCTGGCGCGGGTGGGTTTCGTGGACATCGACGTCCGCGACCACCAGCCGTTGAGCATCGACGACTGCGCGTTGTACCCGCTGTTCTCCGACGAGGTGATCGCGTTGATGCGCGAGCTCATCCCCGCCGAACAGCACGGGTCGGTGGCGACGGCGGTGGTGATCCGCGCGACGCGGGCGGCGTGACCGACGGATCGGCCGGTTTGACCGGGAAATACCCGAGTTCCGCTGGCAACGGAATACCGCAATTTCCGGAACTTGGGTATCGCCCGCGGTCTGGCGCGGTGTTGATCTGAAGACATCGTCGTCGTCATAGCGAGTACAACGTCTTCAGATCAACACTGATTACACCGGCGGGCCGAAGCCGCACTGGACGTCGACCGCGGTGTTCGGGTCGAGCGCGTTCGTGATCAGCTGGGTGACGGTGGGGTCGAAGGCGATGCCGACGTGCCCGACCGGGTCGGCGGCGCAGGTGTCCTGGACGTACTGGTTGTCCACCCCGGGCTCGCCGATGAACGACGTCGATGGCGGCGTGACGATGACGTCGTAGCGGGTCGCGACGACGGTGTAGTCGACGCGCTCCTGCGCGATCGGGCCAGCGGTGAGCTCGTCGACCGCGTCGCCGCCGACGACGAGGTCGCCGCAGGCGTAGCACATCACGCCGTCGGTGAGCAGCTCGATGAACTCCTGGCCGCCGAGCAGCTGGCCGACGGTGACCAGCCCGCTGAACGTCGTCCCGTGGGTGGGCGGCGCCAGGGCGACCACGGAGCCGACCTCGGCGGCGTAGCCCGCGACCTTCAGCACGTACAGCGACAGGAAACCGCCCTCGGAGTGCCCGACGAGGTCAACGTTGGCGGTGCCGGTCGCGGCCTGCACCTTGTCGATGAACGCGCCGACCTCCTGCGCGGACTCCTTCACCGGCCGGGTGCCGCCTGGTGCGCCGGAGAACTGCTGGCCGTAGGTGAAAGAGAACGCGCAGTATCCGGCGTCCGCCAGCCTCGGGCCGTGGAAGGCCCAGTTGCCGGGCCCGTTGCCGCCAAGGCCGTGGATCAGGACCACGGGCCTGGGATGCGCCGCGGACGGCTGGCAGGACCAGTCGTTGTAGCCGGCGGACGGCGCCGCCGTCGCGGGGGTGGCGACGCCACCGAGCAAGGCGAGCGTGAGGACGGCAAGGACGATGCGGCGCATGAAAACTCCTGGTCAGCTGCGGTGGTGCCGGGGTGTGCGGAATGTTACTACAACCGTGTAGGAAATTCCTACATTGCTGTAGTAACGTCGCCGATATGGCTGATGCCGTGCGTTCGGAGCGGGAGCGCGCCGCCCACCTTGGGCCGGAGCGTCGACGTCCTCAGGTGCTCGACGCCGCGCTGGCCCTTGCCGTCCACTCCGGCGTTGGCGCGGTGACGATCGGTGCCGTCGCCGACAACCTCGGCGTCACCCGTCCGGTCGTCTACGCGTGCTTCCGGGATCGGGCCGCGCTGATCGAGGCGCTGGTCGAGCGCGAGGGGGAGCGGCTGCTCGCCAACGCGCTCGCCGCGCTGCACAGCGCACGCGGCGACGACCCCGAGGCCGTGTTCGTGCGGGGCTACCGGGCGTTTCTCGACGTCGTGGCCGACTGCCCCGACGCGTGGCGACTGCTGTTCAGCACGGCCCCCGATCCGGCCGGCGCGGACAAGTTCCGGGAGGCGCGGCTGGTGATGGCCGACAACGCGACCCGCTGGCTGCGCCCCGCGCTCACCGCGTGGTGGGACGTCGCCGAGCTGGATCGCAAACTTCCGGCGCTGGTCGAGCTGTTCATGTCCTCCTGTGAGGCGGCGGCTCGCTCGCTGGTGGATCACCCGGATGGCTGGCGGACTCAGGAGCTCGGCGAGCTCTACGGCCGGATGATGTGCCGCGCTTTCAGCGCGGCGTGAAGGGACGACAGATGACGGAACGACGAATGCTCGCGCACCGGGGCTGGCCGTTCGACGGCGACCGCAGGCGCGAGGACCACGGGTTCTTCGGCCCGGACTCACCCACCTGGCGCGTGTGGACCAGCCCGACGGCGCTGCTCGGCTTCCAGCGCTCGATCGCGGTCGAGGCGTTCGACCCGTTCCTGACGGCGTCCGTCACCGACACCCAGGGCATCTACACCGATCCGATGGGGCGGCTGGACAGCACGCTGACGTACTTCACGATCGTCGCTGTCGGTGACAGCCGTGCCGCGATCGAGTCGTCCGAACTGCTCCAGAAGGTGCACGCCCGCGCGACCGGCGTCGAGCCCATCAGCGGCGAGCGGTACAGCGCCAACGACCCGGCCAGCCAGCTCTGGATCCACATGACGGGGTGGCATTCGGTGTTGAAGTGCTACGAGGCGTACGGACCGGGGCCGCTCAGCCCCGCCGACGAGGAGCGTTACTGGGCGGACTGCGCGATCGCCGCCGAGCTCCAGACGTGCGATCCCGCCACGGTGCCGACCAGCCGCGACGGCGTCCGGCAGTACTTCGCCGAGCAGCGGCCTCGGCTGTGCTGGTCGGAGAACGCCGACCGCGTCGCGCGCCAGATCCTGTACCCGCCGTCCGACACCACGAGCCGGAGGGTGGCCTTGGCGGCGCGCGGGTTGACGCCAGCGGTCATCGCCACGCTGCCGAGTTGGATGCGCCGCCTGAGCGGCCTGGACCAGTGGCGGGTGACCGACGCGGCGGTCGTCCCGGCCACGAAGGCGGCCATGGCTTTCGCGCGGCCGCTGCCGATCCGGCTGCGCTTGGCCGACATCGTCGCCCCGTCGATCCGCGCGGTGTGGGTGAACGCGCTGCGACGTCGTCCGCCGCTGCGCGAGGTGGTCGTCACGCCTGCCGAGGCGCGCGAACGCTACGGCAATGCGGCGGTACGCACCCCGGCGCAGCCGCGATCTTGAGGCGTTCTGGCGACACGTATCGCCATACGGCCTCAAGATCCACTGGTGGGGTGGCGGTCGCGGCGAGCCGTGACAGCCACACGCGCGGCGCCCACGCAACGACGTCCGGGCCGGCCGCAGCGGCGACCGGCCCGGACGTCGTGATCAGGCGGGAACTCAGACCAGGTCGAACCGGTCCGCGTTCATGACCTTGTGCCACGCCGCGACGAAGTCCCGCACGAACTTGTCCTTGGCGTCGTCGGAACCGTAGACCTCGGCGAGCGCACGCAGCTCGGAGTTCGCGCCGAACACGAGGTCGACGCGGCTACCGCTCCACAGACGCTCGCCCGTGGCGTCGTCGAAGCACTCGAAGGTCTGCGACGACTCGTCGACCGGCTTCCACGTGTGACCCAGGTCGAGCAGGTTCACGAAGAAGTCGTTGGTCAACGTCCCTGGGTTCGTGGTGAAGACACCCAGCTCCGAGTCCTGGTAGTTCGCGCCGAGGACGCGCAGCCCACCGACGAGGACCGTCATCTCCGGCGCGCTCAGGCTGAGCAGGTTCGCCCTGTCGAGCAGCAGGTACTCGGCGGGCAGGTGGGCGTTCTTGCCGAAGTAGTTGCGGAAGCCGTCCGCGACCGGCTCAAGGTAGGAGAACGACTCGACGTCGGTCTGCTCCTGGGTGGCATCGCCGCGACCAGGCGTGAACGGCACCTCGACGTCGTGGCCAGCGGCCTTGGCGGCGTCCTCGACACCAACGCAGCCACCGAGGACGACCAGGTCCGCGAAGGAGACCCGCTTGCCACCGGCCTGCGCGGCATTGAAGGCGTCCTGGATGCCCTCGAGCGTGCGGATGACGATCGCGAGCTTGTCTGGCTCGTTGACCTCCCACGCGTTCTGCGGCTCAAGGCGGATGCGGCCACCGTTGGCGCCGCCGCGCATGTCGCTGTCCCGGTACGTGGACGCCGCCGCCCACGCGGTGCTGACCAGCTGCGAGATGGTCAGACCGGACTCGCGGATGCGCTGCTTGAGGTCGGCGATCTCGGCGTCACCGATGATCTCGTGGTCCGGTGTCGGGATCGGGTCCTGCCACAGCAGCTCCTCGTCCGGCACCTCGGGGCCGAGGTAACGCTGGATCGGGCCCATGTCGCGGTGGGTCAGCTTGTACCAGGCACGCGCGAACGCGTCCGCGAACTGGTCCGGGTTCTCGTAGAACCGCCGCGCGATCGGTCCGTAGATCGGGTCGTGCCGCAGCGAAAGGTCGGTCGTCAGCATTGTCGGCGGCCGGTTGTACTCGCCCGTCTCCGGGTCCGGCACGGTGTTCGCGCCAGCGCCGTCCTTTGGCTGCCACTGGTGCGCGCCGCCAGGGCCCTGGGTCAGCTCCCACTCGTACTCGAACAGGTTCTTGAAGTACTGGTGGCTCCACTGCGTCGGCGTGGACGTCCAGGTGACCTCGAGGCCACTGGTGATGGCGTCCCTGCCCTTGCCGGAACCGTGGCCGCTCTTCCAGCCGAGGCCCTGGGCCTCGATCGCCGCGGCCTCCGGCTCGGGGCCGAGGTTGCTGTCCGGCGCGGCGCCGTGGGTCTTGCCGAAAGTGTGACCACCGGCGATGAGGGCGACGGTCTCCTCGTCGTTCATCGCCATCCGGCCGAACGTCTCGCGGATGTCGCGCGCGGCGGCGATGGGGTCCGGGTTGCCGTTCGGGCCCTCCGGGTTGACGTAGATGAGGCCCATCTGGACCGCGCCGAAGGGATTCTCCAGCTCACGGTCGCCGCTGTAGCGCTCGTCGTCGAGCCAGCCGGTCTCGGGGCCCCAGTAGACGTCTTCCTCTGCCTCCCAGACGTCCTCACGGCCGCCGGCGAAACCGAAGGTCTCGAAGCCCATCGACTCGAGGGCGACGTTGCCGGTGAGGACCATCAGGTCGGCCCACGAGAGCTTGCGGCCGTACTTCTGCTTGACCGGCCACAGCAGCCTGCGGGCCTTGTCGAGGTTGCCGTTGTCCGGCCAGCTGTTCAGCGGGGCGAACCGCTGCTGACCAGCACCGGCGCCGCCTCGGCCGTCGCTGACGCGGTAGGTGCCCGCGCTGTGCCAGGCCATGCGGATCATGAACGGGCCGTAGTGGCCGAAGTCGGCGGGCCACCAGTCCTTGGAGCTGGTCAGCACCTCCTCGATGTCCCGCTTGACGGCGTCGAGGTCGAGCGACTTGAACGCCTCGGCGTAGTCGAAGCTCTCGCCCATGGGGTCGGCCACGGCGGGGTTCTTCGCGAGGATCTTCATGTTGAGCTTCTCGGGCCACCACTGACGGTTGCCGCCACCCTGCGTGGGGTGGGGCGCCCGCCCGTGCACGACCGGGCAGCCGCCCTGCTCGGTCGCTCCGGTGGCGGTGTCGGGACTGTGTGACATCGGAATCCTTTCAGGATCAGACAGCGTGTTCAGGAACGGGGTGCGTGGAGCAGTCGGGGCACAGGCCCCAGAAGATGACCTCGGCCTCGTCGATGACGAAGCCGTTGTCGTCGGACGCGGTCAAGCACGGCGCGGTGCCGACGACGCAGTCGACGTCGGTGATCGCGCCGCATGACCGGCACACGGCGTGGTGGTGGTTGTCCCCAACCCGTGACTCGTAGCGCGCCACGGTCCCCTTTGGCTGGATGCGCCGCACCAGGCTCGCTGTCGTCAACGCGCTCAGCACGTCGTAGACGGCCTGGTGCGACACCTGGAGGTCTTCCCGCACGACACTGATGATCGAATCGGTGTCCGCGTGCGGGTTGTCGTGCACCGCGGCGAGCACCGTCACCCGGGGGCGCGTCACACGCAGCGCGGCCCCGCGCAGCATGCGCTCGAAGTCCGACGTAGTAGGCACACCACGGAGTATGCACCGTTTTCTTGAACCAGTCAAGAATGGAAAGTGGCGTGTTGGACGATATCGCCCATCGGTGTGAAGGGGTGGGGTCCGCTGCCCGTCGTCTGCCCGAAGTCGATCAACTTCCTGCGGGCTGTGACAAGAATTCGTCTGGTTTGCCCGGTTGGGATGGCCGTAACGCGCGGCAAGCTCGGACTACTACGGGCGCGGCTGCGAAAGCTAAGCGCTGGCGTGGTCCGCGGTCTGCTCGGTCGAATCGTGCAGCTGACGGCGGCGAAGAGCATGGACAGGCCAACGAACACGAAGATGGCGAACCGGTTCATCGGCGTGAGCAGCACCAGCGCGGTCGCCCCGCCAAGGACGAGCAGCATCACGAGCGCCGTTGCCGCCGCCTGCTCGCTCGACCACGTTGTACGCACGCGGCGGACCTTGTCGGTGCCGAGTCGCTGGAACAGCGCGTCCACCGCCAGTGAGCTGGCGATGGCGACGAGGGGGAAGGCGAGGACGACGGCAGCGACGTCCCACCAGCCCGCGCCGCCTGGCGGGACGTCGCGCTGGAAGTCGATGACGGCGATGACGAGCAACCCAACGGCGCCGATCACGCGCAGTGTCGTGCCAACGGGGCCGATCTGGCGGGTGCTCATCGCGATCCTCTCGACGTCGGGTGCCTGACGTCGAGCGTGGGGGAGCGGATGTCCTACTGCAACGGGACATCCGCGTCGTGGCGGAAACTCGCCGCGCGGTTGGTTCGCCGTGATCCGGCGGGCTACGGCGTGGTGGTGTCGCCGGGGCACGCGATTGAGCCGGGGACGGCGTCCGGGTGGATTGGCCCCGAGCGGGCCGAGAGGGCGTCCGTGTCCGTGGCGCCTCGGCGGTGGGCGACGATCTCGGCGATGATCGACACGGCGATCTCGGCAGGCGTGATCGCGCCGATGTCGAGCCCGGCCGGGCCCCGGATCGCAGTCATGGCCTCGGCGCTGACGCCGTTGGCGAGCAGCCACTCGCGCCGCCGCGCCTGGGTGCGGCGCGAGCCCATGGCGCTGAGGTAGGACGCGTGCGACGTCAGCGCGGCGGCAAGGGCGGGGCCGTCGAGCTGCTCGTCGTGACTCAGCACGACGACGGACTCGGCGTCCGGCAGCCGCGACGTGACGTCGTCGAGCGTGGTGACGACGGCTGGTTTCCAGTCGAGGGCCAGGCTGATCGACTCCAGTGCCGTCGCGACGTCGCCGGATCCGACGATGAGGATGTGGTGGCTCACAGCGGTCAGGATACGTCGCTAGTCCAGCGGACTGTCGGCCCGAGACGCCTTCTCCTCACGCGGCGCTTGCCGCTCAGCTCGCGGCGGGTTTGCGGGCGACGAGGCGTTCGACGAGCCCGATCTTGAACCGCTGCACCTGCTCGACGTCGAAGCCCTGGTCGCGGACGATGACCAGTGGCCTGCGCAGGAAGTGCTCGCCGCCAATCGGCACCAGCACCGCTTCGAGGAGTCGTTGCACCCCGCGTGCGATGGCCGAGCTGCTGCGAATGTGGTCGACCAGGATGAGTCGTCCACCAGGGCGCAGCACGCGGCGCATCTCCGCGATGGCGGCGTGTTCGTCGGGGATCGCGCAGAGGCCGAACGTGCAGACCACGGTGTCGAAGGAGGCGTCGTCGAACGGCAGGTTGTGGGCGTTGCCTTGCAGCAGCGTCACCGGCCGTTCCAGCTCGGCGGCGCGGTCGCGGGCGATGTCGAGCATCGGCTCGCTGAGGTCGATCCCGGTGAGCGTGACGTCGGCGGGGTAGACGGGGAAGTTGAGTCCCGTGCCGACCGCGACCTCCAGCGTGTCGCCGGTGGCCTGCGAACAGGTCCACGAGCGGGAGTCGGCGAACAGTACGCGGTCCATGAACCGCATCGCCGGGTCGTAGTGGCTGGATTGCTTGTCCCAGTAGCGGTGCCACCGGTCGGTGCGATCGGTCGTCGTCACGTCTGGTCCCTTCGCAGGTCGTGGCTGTTCGAGTCAGGCGTCGGCGCTGGTCATTCGAGCGTCCTGGGCGCCGTGTGGATGCTCACTGGGCCCAGTCCAGCACGACAGGCACGTCGTCACATCCGGGATTGACCCTGACGTGTCCCTGACGGTGGCCTGAGACGGCGTCCGGGCTAGTGGCAGGACACTCCGGCTGAGCGGACGCCCTCAGCGCTGTTAGTCGCGCGGCCGGTAGGTGGCGATGATGACGCCCGTCGTGGTCGTCACTGAGTTGACCAGCTCCAGCTCGGCGAACGACCCGGTGTCGGGGAAGAGCCGACGGCCCGAGTTCAGCAGCACGGGGTGGATCAGCAGTTGGTATTCGTCGATCAATGCGTGCTCGGTGAGGCAGCGCACCAGCTCACCGCTGCCGATGATGGTCAGGTCGCTGCCTGGCTGGTTCCGCAGCGTGGCCACGGCGGTCGCGATATCGCCCGAGAGCAGCGTCGAGTTGACCCACGGCAGCTCAGCGTGCAGTGAGTTGGACACGACGTACTTGGCGGCGTTGTTCAGCACCTCGGTGAACGGGTTGCCCTCCTGCTTCGGCCAGAACTCGTAGAACTGCTCATAGGTGCGGCGGCCGAACAGCAGGTCCTGACCGAACCCGCGCGACATCTCCCGCATCATCACGTCGTCGTGATACGAGGCCGCCCAACCACCAAGCGTGAACCCGCCTCGGGTGTCTTCGTCCGGCCCGCCCGGCGCCTGCATGACGCCGTCCAGGGAGACGTTCTCTACCGCGACGATCTTGCGCATGACTTGTTCTCCTCACGATCCGTCGGCCGACTTCGTCCCGGCCGTCGCTCGCTACACGAACGGCGGGGGTCGAAATCGACACCGGCGCCGAATTTTTTGGTCAGCGCTCGGATCGTCCGGCCGAGCGGCCCGGTGGTACTCGACCAACCGGGCGGGGCCAGCTCGAGCGCCAGGGGTACTTCGTGAGTGACCCGCCCGATTGGTGACCGCGAGTGTGCGGGTGGGTAGGGTCCCGTGTGTAGTCGCAGCACCTGAACCCGGCGTTGGGAGTCCCTCGTGCGGAAATCCGCCGTAGGACCTGCGCCGTTCCGCCGCGTGCTCGCCCGAGGTACCGGGGGAGCACGGTCGCGCCTGACCGTCCTTGGCGTGCTGATCGCCGTGCTGAGCCTGCTGAGCGCCGTTGTGGGGGCGACAGCGGTCTGGGCTGCCGCAACCAGTCAGCTGGCCGCGTCTCCCGCCGCGAGGCACGCCGTGGCGGCCGACGAGGAGTCCAAGGCGGAGCGCATCCGGTGCACGACGCGAGCTGGCCGCGTGCGTGGTCCCAATGACCACCAGGTCAAGTCCGCGCAGGAACACGAACGCGCGACGACGAGAAGGGCCCTCGACCATCAGGTGGCCGGGGCGGCCCCCGAGGTCGGCGGCATCGCGCCCCCGTCACACGCCGTCGGCGATGCGCCACAGCCGGTTGAGGACAGGTACTGCTATCGGCCGTACCGCACGGTCGACGGCCGAGCGCCGCCCCGCGTCACGGACTGACTCCGGAAACGGACTGGACGACGCCACTCCCGCTGCCAGTGACCGGGCAGGTGGGTGTGCCATCCCGATGCCGAACTGGCAGTACGCGGATGAGTTCGCGTCGCTCGACATGAACGGCAACTCGCCTCGGTAGACGGCCACGTTCCTGGGAGATCCACGTTCCTGGGAGATCCTGCTGGCCGCCTGTGCGGGGCCGCCCGGCCTGCTCGCGGCCTGCCGCATCACCGAGGTTCACGCACCGCGGCGTACGCCCGCGCCCCGGCGTGCCAAGCGAACGATGGCGCCATGCCCATTGCCGTCCCCTGGCTGGCTCAGGCGCCCAAGAAAGGAAACCCTCATGTTCTTCGACGATTACTCACGGTTCCTCAAGACCAGCACCGTGTGGTCTGAGCGTGATCGTCTGAATCTGCGATACGAGGCCATATTCGCGGCGAACGAAGACGTCTTCGACGGCGCCCGCGTTCTCGATCTGGCCTCCCATGACGGCAGGTGGTCCTTCGCCGCGCTGCACACCGGCGCGGCCCACGTCACCGGCATTGAGTCCCGCCAGGAGGCCGTGGACAACGCAACGGCGAACCTTTCCCATTACGGGGTGGAATCGGAAAAGTACCGGTTCGTCCACGGTGACGTATTCGATGCGCTGCGGAGTGAGGAGTTCGACGTCGACGTCGTCCTCTGCCTCGGCTTCATGTACCACACCTACCGCCATACCGAACTGCTCCACCGGATTCGGCAGATTGATCCGAAGTACCTTCTTGTTGACAGCACGGTCGTTCCCGATGAGACACAACCATTCGTCAAGCTGTACGAGGACCGTCCCCAGAAGCCCGGCGAGGCGACGCTTGACGTGTTCGCGCACGGCACGTCGACGCTTGTTGGTCGCCCCACGGTGCCCGCGCTGCGGATGATGCTTCGTGCTTACGACTTCGACGTCGAGCACACCTACGACTGGGGCGCGCTCATCGACGAGCACCCTGGCGCCAGCCGCATCGGTGACTATGCCGACGGCAAGCGGGTCACGATGCGCTGCCGGACCGGAGTGCCGGACAGCACCAAGCATGACGATGTAGTGGCCGATGCCCTGCCCTCGTCGCATGCCACGACGACCGTGAACGGGAGTGACCAGGAGGTCGCGCAGGAGGTCGCGCAGGAGACAACGTCCAAGCAGTGGCGCGACTTGATCAACCGTGGGCTGGCGCGCACGACTGGGTATGAGCTGCGGCGCTCGCCGCGATAGGGACGAGGCATGCGCCGTGCGGCACACGGGTGCACGGCCGTCGGTCGGCGTGGCCATGTCGCCATGACGGGCATGGTCACGCCGTCACCACGGCTCGACCGGCCCCGGATGCCGTGTGGACGCGGCTCACGGGTCTCGCGGGAGCCACCAGGTCAGCCTGCTTTGGTGGAACGGCGAAGCGAAGTACCACCCCGAAAACGCCTTTCAGCACAACAAGAATATCCAACCTGGCTGGGCGGTAACCGGGCGTTGCCGACTACCGCTACCGGCATACCGCCGACCACGCACGGGCAGGTACGGTGTTGCGCAGCCGGAGCACCCTTACACCAGCGTTGGGAGCACCTGTCTTGCGGAATCCCGTCGCAGGGCCTGCGAGGGCACGAAGTGTCCTTTCGCGCGGTGACCTGAGGCAGCGGTCGCTGCTTGCCGCGCTGGGGATGCTGCTGGCCGTGTTCGGCGCGCTGCCCGGGGCACTCGGCACCACGGCGTTGGCGACCGCGCCGGTCGGGCAGCCACATGACGCGGCTGCGTCCCTGTCCGCGTACTCCGTCGCGGTGGATGGTAAATCCGGGATAAGTCATCAGGGCTGTGCGAAGCGCGCGACCCGAACGGATGGCCCCGACGACCATAAGTTCAGGACGCCGCAGAACCAGGAGCGCGCGACAAGTCGTCGGGTCGTTGACCACCAGGTGGACGTTGCCGAGCCGTCGGCCGCCGACATCCTGCTTCCCGTAGCGACCGTCCGCGACGACCCACCGGACACTGAGGACAACTACGGGTTTCGGGCGTATCGCACCGTCGACGGCCGCGCGCCGCCCCGCGCTCGCGCCTGATTTCGGCGACGGATTGGTCGACGCCTCCTGCCCGCCTTCCCTCGGAAGGCGTGGGCTGCGAGCGATCAAGACGCCGAATCAGCAGCTCGTGACCTAGCGCACTTCGTTCGACATGGACGAGGAAGCTCGCCTCGGTAGCGGCGGATCCGCCGCTGAGTAACCCCGGCCGCTGGGGCCGCCCACACGGCGCGGCGCGACCCTGCGCGACGCATCGACGCTGTCGTTCAGCGGGATCGCCGCCGCTCCCTTGCGCCAAGCCGGAGGGCGTCCCGCATCCGGCGGGGTGCGTACCGGTTCCGCCGCTCCCGAGGTCAGAACGCCAAGACGGGACGCAATTGACCACGCGCTGGCGCGGATGGCCGACAACGGACTCCGCCGATCGGAGCGACACGACATACGGGGAGCTGACGCATGACACCACCCACCAGGCCAACACCGCAGAGCTCGCGGCGGGTCTACTTGCACATCGGTGCGCCGAAGACGGGTACCACCTACCTGCAACACGTCATGAGCCGAAAGCGGGCCACCCTGCGGGAGCTCGGCGTGCTGTACCCGGAGTCCAATGGCAAGGCACATTTCCTCGCGGCACACGATCTGCGCGGACTTGACTACTACGGCGTCGCCGGCCCGAAGATCGCGGGTAGTTGGGGCAAGGTCGTCGCCGACGTGCGGCGATGGGACGGACCGTCGATCATCTCGCACGAGATGTTCTCGCTCTCGGACGCGGACACGGTGCGTCGCGCGATGCGCGACCTCGATGGTCTCGAAGTGCACATCGTGATGACCGCAAGGGACCTGGCGCGGCAGATCCCGGCCCACTGGCAGGAGGACGTCAAGAACCGTGGCCTGCTGACCTTTTCGGAGTACACGCACTCGCTGAAGCGCATCGACGACTCGGTGAACCCATTCTTCGCGGACATCTTCTGGCAGTACCAGAACCTGCCCGATGTGCTGCGCACCTGGGCCGCCGACATCCCGCCGGAGCGGGTGCACATCGTGACCGCGCCCCCGCGTGGGGCAGTCGGCAAGGACGCATTGTGGACCCGGTTCGCGCGCACCGTCGGCATCGACCCCGAGGAGTGCCCCGCCGACGTGCCGGTCCGCAACCCGTCGATGGGCCTGGTCGAGACGAACGTGTTGCGGCGGCTCAACGCCGAGATCATCGACGAGATGCAGGGGCCCAGCTACCACAACATGATCAAGCACTACCTGGCCGTCGACGTGCTCGCCGCGCGGCCCGATCTGGTCCCGCTGCAGCTGCCGGTCGACGACAGGGACTGGGTCGTCCAGCGGGCCAAGGGGATCGTGCACGAGCTGCGGGAGGCTGAGTACGACGTCGTCGGCGACCTGGATGAGCTGATTCCCTCGTGGGATGCGGAACAGGCAGGTCCCCGCCACCCGGACAGCGCGACCGATGTCGAGATGCTCGACGCGTCGATGGACGCGCTCGCGGGGGTGCTGTACCGGCTGGACACGGTGCGAAACAAGCTGAAGGCGGCAGAGGCACGCGACCAGCTGCCAGTGACGAAGCTCCTCGCGAAACGGGCAGCCCGGCGGTATCCGAGGCTGGCGGGCAAGGCTCGCGCTGTCGTCGCCGTCGGCCACCGGGTGCGTAGTCCGATCAGGCGGTGACGGTGTCCGCCGCGATCGATGTCGCGGTCCCGGACGCCTACGCGCTCTGCGCGGAGTAACCCGCCCGCACACGGGAGTGCCCGCCCGTGTCCGGTGCCTCGCCGGGCACGGGATGCGGGACGTGTCACGGTCAGCGAGCGGTCAGGAGTGCGCGGAGGGGAACTTGGGTGCGCGCTTCTCTCGCAGTGCGGCGCAGCCCTCAACGACGTCGGGGCCGAGGAAGGTCAGCATCTCGTAGGCGGCGGACTGGTCGAACGTGGGTCCCGCGCTGCGGAGCCAATTGTTCAGGGTTCGTTTGGTGAGCCGGATTGCCTGCTGGGCGCCGGTGGCGAGGTTGTCGGCGATGCGGAGCGCTTCGTCGAGGACCGCGTCGCGGGGCAGGGCTTTGGCGACCATGCCGATGCGCTCGGCCTCGGCGCCGGTGATCATCTCGCCGGTGAGTAGGTAGTAGCGGGCTTTGGCCATACCTGCCAGCAGTGGCCAGATGATGGCGGCGTGGTCGCCCGCGGCGACGCCGAGCTTGACGTGTCCGTCGCCGATCTTGGCGTCCTCGGCGGCGATGGCGACATCGGCCAGTAGCGCGGCGACGGTACCCGCGCCGACGGCGACCCCGTTGATGGCCGACACGATCGGTTTGTCGCAGTTGATGATGTTGTAGACGAGGTCGCTCATCTCGGTCAGCATGTGGGAGGCGCGGTCGTAGTCGCCCGCCATCCGCTCGACCATGGCCAGGTCCCCACCGGCCGAGAACGCCTTGCCCGCGCCGGTGATGACCGCGACGCGGGTCTCGGGGTCGGCGGCGACGTCGCGCCACACGTTCGCGAGCTCGGTGTGCATCCGCTCGTCAGCGGCGTTGTACTTGTCCGGCCGGTCGAGCGTGATGAGCAGGACGCCGTTGTCCCTGCGGGAGAACGCCAGCTGCTGGTAGTCGTCGAAGCTCATGCGGCGGCTCCTTCCGTCAGGCTTCTCCTCACCGTGCCGACGTTACGGGAGCCTGGTGGCGACGCGCTCACCCTGACGTCGCGTGTCGGGCTGGGCGGGTATGGGGCGGCCCCCGAGCGTTTCCCGCCGTGACGGCAGGGTCGGCTGGACGTACACCGATGCTCGGGGGCCGGGTGGCCGCCTGGAATTGGCGACGTGGTTCCCGTTGGTCCCAGCGTCAGCCGGCGACCACCTCACGCGTCCGATAACCAATCATCTATCGGATCACCTCCTTTCCCGTGTACCGCAACCATACGTGCGGACCGGGCGCGCCGTGAACGGATTTTCGCTGCGGCGAGGTGACGTGCCCCGCGCGTGGCATTGGCGGTGCTCGTTGGCGTCGCGCTCCTCGGCCTTCACCGCTTCGCGCCACAAAGGTCAGCGAGCTGTCACCGACGCGGCCGGTGATGAGCCGGCATCGGGTCCGGCACGCGGCATTCCGTTCGTCGTCATGGTGGGCGCTCTCGGCTTCTGCCGCTGTCACGGTTCAGCGAAGAGCTGCTCGGGGCCGTCTAGGCCGGTGACGAAGAAACGAGGTACGCGTGCCCGGGCCCGACGATGTGCCGGAACTCCCGTTCCGCCCGCCGGACATGAACCGGCAAGATCCTGACCGCCGAGGACGACGTGGGGTTCGTAGCCCGTGCGCCGTGCTCTCGACACTTTCGACACTACCCCACGAGCCGTGCTGGTGGGGCTTTTGGCCTAGCCCGATGCTGTACGGCGGATGAGACCGCTAGAGCGGGTTGGGACCTCAAAGCGGGCAGGCGCGCCTGACGGCAGGCTGCGTCAAGCCGGCTCGGCGGCGGACGTTCGGTGACTACCTATGGCCGCGTAACTAACAGAGCATACCGGACGAATGGGTATCGCACGCCCTCGAGTGAAGTCGCATGTCATGGGGAGAACCGTGCACCACCTGCGTGACGGCGGTACCAACGCACATCGACCCCAGAAGAGAGACGTTGTGATGACTGTTTCGCGTACCCGAAACCTGACTACATTCGCCGGCGCGCCCGCGGGTGCGGCCGCGCTGCTGTTGACCGCCGCCGTGCCGGCAGCGGCTTCGGGCCCGCCGGGCGCCCTTGACTTCACCGGTACCGGGGTCGTGGTGCAGGATGGCCCGTTCCTGACGTACGACGTCAAGTACCACTGCCGGTAGCTAGCCAACTGTGGACATCGCGATCGTCGGGATCGGCTGCCGGTTCCCCGGCGGCGTCGACTCGGCGGCGACCTTCTGGCGGTTGCTGTGTGACGGCGTCGACGCTGTCACTGAGGTTCCAGCGGAGCGTTTCGACGTCGAGGAGTTGTTCGATCCCGATCCCGACGCACGGGGGAAGCTGTTCAGCCGGTGGGGTGGGTTCGTCGATGGCAGGTCCGGCGCGGGCAGGGGTGAACTCGTTCGGTTTCGGTGGCGCCAACGCGCACGTGGTCCTCGAGGAGCCGCCGCACACCGAGCGCGAGCCCAGCGAGGACGGCGAAGCGCGGCTGCTGACCGTGTCCGCGCGCAGCGAGCCCGCGCTCACGGAGCTGGCAGGGCGATACCGCGACCGGCTGCGTGACGACGAGTCCCTGACCCTCACCGACGTCTGCTACACGGCCGCGCTGCGCCGGGCCGATCACGATCATCGGCTCGCAGTCGTGGCTGCGTCCCGGCAGGAATGTATCGACCGGCTCGGCGGGGTGCTCGATGGCGAGCACCCCGCCGAGCCGGCGCCCGTCGCATCGTGGCCAACGACCCCAACGCAGCTGTCACAGTAGTGGAGGTGCCGTGATGCAGCTTTCCTCCGATCTGGCGGGAGGAATCACATTTAGTGTTGGATTTTTCAGGCAGGCGCTGATCTAATCGCAGAGGAACTTTCCGTCGCACGCGTGCTCAGATGAAACCGCAGGTCAAAGCCGTTGGCCGTAGAACTCTGCTGCCGACTCCCGCGACGGAACCTGCTCCAGTTTTGCTCCAGAATGGTGCACACGGTGATCGACACCGGCCGTGGCTGACGATCATCGCGGGCATGAGAAAGGCCCTCCGACCAGCGACAACACTGAGTCAGAGGGTTCTTGTAAAGGAGTGGAGCTCACGGGACTCGAACCCGTGACCCCCACGCTGCCAGGGGTGGCTGTCGAGTGGTGTCCAGTTGGTCGTCGTTGAACGCGGTTGAGCGCGGTTTCGAACGCACCGTTGCTCCCAATGTGCTCCCAGGGGTTCCGTGTTTTTTTGAATAACATTCATATCGGCGATCGTGTTCTCGGCGTGGTCGTGCGCGCCCGGGCGATCTAGTGAGGGCTACCGGACTCCTCGTCGGAGAACATCTGGGCCCATAGTTGTGCAACCCGGGCGGCGGCTGCTGGGTATGACTGAACATCGATGCCTTGGTCGATTGCGATGCGTTCGTACCGGTCCGGCCACGACTCCGGTAGCGGGGGCAGCTCTTTTCGTGGCTCTGATCGGTCTCGCTCGAGCCACACGGTTCCGATGGCTGCAGCGGTCCTGGCGGGTGTGAGCAGATCGTGGTCGAGCAGGATGGCGAGGTCTAGGAGGTCTCGGACCCGGGAGTTCTCTCGTTCGCCGAAGTCGCGAAGCATGCCGTGGAATTTCTCTGCCGCATGGCGATGGATGTCGATGGCTTCCACGTTGACGCCGGGTATTCCGGCGAAGTCCAGCGAGTTGGGTACCGCGAGCGTGTCGGTGGTATGGAGTTCATGGGTTCTGGGTGAGACGTCAAGCTGGATGCGCCCGAAGGGCTTGTCGGCCAGCTTCGCGTCGACCTTGGCTCGCCAGGTCGGGAATCCGGCGCCGTCATCGCGTAGTCGCTGCGGCGGGCCGACTGTGAAGACGAAGAAGTCTTGATCGAGAGCGGTCGCGAGGATATCGATCAGTCGCTCGTGGAGATCCGGCGCGGTGTCGACGTTGTCACGCACGCCGAGATCGACATCTTTGGTCAGTCGGGCGTCGTCGCGTAGGCGAACCTCGAGCGCCATTCCACCCTTGAGGACCCAGCGCCCTGGTTCTGCTGCCTGGATGCGAGCGATGACGCGCTCGAACAGCACGCGCCGACGCAACCGATCCAGGCTGGTGCCACTCTTGGTGGACATGGCGAGGAGGCGATGCTCCAACGCGGTGCGCAGCGCCTGCGCCGACCGGTAGATCACGATGCCTCCGCTCGCTGAAGTGTCCGCTCGATGTAGAGCGCCGCCCGCGGATCGACGACCTCTGCTCGTGATCGCAGTCGACGGTGGGTGACTAGGCCCATGCGCCGGGCGTCTTCGATGGCGCGGGCAAGCTGGTCCTCGTCGGGCGAGTTCGCGGCGATGTCGATGATCGTGCGCAGTGGCGTGGTCGCGCGAAAACCGGTGTGCTCGGAGATGTCATCTCCGGGAGGCTCGGCATAGTGCAGAGTGACGGCGTCGTCGCGCATGGTGAACCCTGGTGGGACCGTCAGATGCACCCGCGGCGACTCGAACTCGCCGATGCCGTGCACGCCCAGTGCTGACTCGTGCGACACGATCGCGCGTCCCCGTGACCACAGGGTCCAGCGAGCGAGCTCGTCATGCAGGCCCGGGACCCACTCGACGAGACGGAACAGGCCGCGATCGATACGCCACCAGTTCCCGGCCGAGACGTGATGGGCCTGGGCCTGGTAAGAGTAGCCGAGCGACTTCGCTTGGGCGGCGGTGAAGTGGCCGCCCTGTTCAGCGGCGAGCTCGAAGAGTCGCCGACGGAGTTCGCGGCGTTGAACCGACATGCGTTCATCATACAGTATAACTTGATTTACATATCTCTACTGATGCTAGAACTCAAGTTATTATTGAGTTGTGCGACCGCGCAACTTTGATTCCTCTCGGTGGGAGCGGGTCGCTGTGGCGCAGTTGGCGGCTGAGCCAGGTGCGGTCCCCGGTAACGGTCAACCCCTCGTTGAGGACGTCCCGTAGGACGGGTTCGTCGCGACCGCGATCGGCGAGTTCGGCGACGGTGAACTCTAGGGGCCGTATGTCGTTGCCGGTCCACCGCGTCACTGTGGCGGTGAGGGCGTCGACTTGCGCTTCCCACTGATCGTCATCGGCGTTCCCCGGTCGAACCAGTAGGAGGTCGAGGTCGCTGTCGGGGGACATCGAGCCGCGTGCGGCTGACCCGAACACCGCGGCATATGGGGGAGGGCTCTCCCAGGACTCCAGGCGATCTCGGAGGCGTTCCAGGAAGGTCTCCTGCAGTTGCGCGATTCCGATGATGTGTTGCGCGGCGAGATGGTCGCGATTGAGCCGGTAGGCGAAGGCGTTGCCTACTCGCTCGGACAACACCACGCCCTGCGTGGTCAGGCGCCGCAGTACCTTGCGAATGCCTTCCTCTGAGTGTCGCGCCAACACCCGGTGTAGCTGCCCCGTCGTGTAGGTGGCCTCGTGTCTCGCCAGTATGGCGAGGACATCGCCGTCAAGGGTGGGGGTAACCGTCGCTAGTGGCCTGCCGAACTGCACGGTCACCTCCTCGGTCCGTCATGCTGCACACTATAGTACAGATAACTGGCTTATAGTACAGGAACCTGTACTATAGTTGGAAGCGAGTTGCTGAACAGGCAACTTCGTATGCGCCGCGAGTACCGCTGCCGTCGACGAGGTAGTCCGGCGGCTTTGCCGAGATCTGATGACGCTTTCAGGGTGTCGATACTGATCCACTCGTCGTGGGGGCGGGCTGCCAGGGCGGCCCACCGTCTGGGCGGCTGTTCTTGGCGGCGGACAGGAGGTTGCGGGCGCGCTGGCCCTTGATCTGTTCGACTCGGCTGAACTCGTCGATCAGCGCGTGGGTCATCCAGCGCTGCCACAGGTGGCGGATGCTCTCCGCCGGTGGCTTGCGTAATGCCGCGCGCCCTTTGGTGGTCAGGTGGCGCCGGTCTCGCTGGTGCTGTCTACCTAGCCCGCGGGCTGCGGCTCGCGTTGGACACCGGTGACCCCGAGCGCCTGGTCGATCAGCTGGCCCACTTCCGTGGCCGGACTCTGACGGCGCTCGGCCAGGAGCCCGACGCCTTGCAGGCCCGGGCGGCGGACTACCACGCCGCCGCACCCGCGACGCGGCCGACGGCCCCCACCGTCATTTCGTCGCCGGCGGAGCCTGAACTCGACGCGGGACCTCTGTGAAGTTGATCTGTGAGAAGACCACTTCGTAGCAGAGGTCCCGCGCTCTCATCTGGATGCTGCCCGGCGTGGCCCCAAGATCACACAGCGTCGCGAACCGTTACCCGGAACGGCTCATTGCGCTGTGGATCACGCTCGAAGAGCGAAGAGAGCGACCACAAACCAATCCCGCTCAAGCGCATTAGACGAACCGATACAACAGGAAGAAGATCCCGTGGAACGAGGAGATCGTCATGGCATGGGTAGAGCAGATTGGTAAACGAGCGTGGCGGGTGCGGTACCGCAACGGTGATGGCACCACGCTGTCGTTATCGGGGTTTCGGTCGCGGACGGCGGCGGAGGATTTCGCGTCGGACATGGAGACCGATCGTCGCCGCGGCGTGTGGCTGGACCCGTCCGGGGCGGCGATGCCGGTCGCGGAGTGGGCCGATAGGTGGGTGCCGACGTCGAGCGCGCTGTCGCTGCTCGCATAGCCCACGCCCGCCACCGGAAAGTGAAGAACATGGCACTCAACGTGACAATTCGGGTGCTGGCGCGGGCCATGCGCACCACACGGATGCGCCGCTGCGCACCCTGCTCCGAAACAGGCGAAACCGCAGTTCAACCACCACGTGGCAGCTGCTGTAGGGGAGTGGGACGCCGTTGCAAACCCGCAGTTCGGTGCTCCCGATTTGCTTCTATGTGCAGCCGCAGGGTCCACTATGGACGTCGAAACAAGATTAATTCGCGACCGAGACTCCGCAGGTCGGAGGCGGTTTCTCCATGCATCTTCAAGGGTGGAGCTGACGGGACTCGAACCCGTGACCCCCACACTGCCAGCAACGAGCAGGGGAGTAGTGACCTCGTGTCCCTCGGCCTTCACTGCTTCGGAGTGGTGCGCGTGGTGTGCGGTTGTCGTCGTCGTTGTCGTCAGAACTGTCGTCAAGCGTTGTCAGCTTGGGAACCACGGTGATCGTCCAGGAAACCGGGCCTGACCTGCGGCGGAGGACGCCGGGCATGGACCGCCGTTGACTGTGGTTGACCCAAGCATGTTGCTGGCGCGCAGGCCCACACGGACCGCGCCGTATGGTTTTGACCTGCGGTCCTCGGGGTCGAGGGTCACGGCGCGGCGAGGGTTGCTGAGTG
>WHTY01000183.1 GCA_009377475.1 Actinophytocola sp. | reverse complement strand
CTGCTGTTCCTCCGACTGATGGAGCGAGCGATCGAGGCTGACCCCATCCGCTACGTCGACATCGTCGCCAATCCACACAAGACCGACCGCAAGCACACACCGCCCGGCCCACGCCAGTGGCCCGGCACGCTCGCCGCCGCGACGCTCGACCGGCCCTGGCGAACCGCCACATAACGCGGTTCGCGGTACTGCATCGATATGGATAGCCAATTTCCAAAATCCGATGCAGTCGTATCGTGCGCGATACGTTCGTATCGGATTCCGCGCGAGAGGCTGGTCCGCGTGAGTTCCCGCCGTTGTTGATCAACTTGCCTCACGCTAGAGCCAGCTAGTGTCCGTTTCATCCGGTTCCTGTGATCACAGCCTGAGGTAAGTTGATCAACTTCACGTCAGGTGAGGACGGGGATGGGTGGTGTGTGGCGTGGCATGGCGGCGCGAGCGCGGGGACACGGCTGTGCGCGGGACGGCCAGCGCCGCGCGCGAACGTAAGAAGCCGCCGGGGTGCCGGGGGACCGGACGGCACCCCGGCGGCAGGTGCCGGGCCTTACCCGGCCGGAGGGGTCCAGTCAGCGGGCACGAAGCCCTCGCGGATGCGCTGCGGGTGGTTGCCGACCGGCACCCGCGCGATCTCGGTCTCGGTCCGGTAGTCGATCACCGACATCTCGTCGGTGCCGCTCCAGGAGAGGTAGCAGCGGGAGCCGTCCTTGCTGGACGTCGCCCAGTACGGCTTGCCGTCCTCGGGGCGGCTGATGATGTTGTGCCGGAACGTCTCGCGGTCCACGATCGCGGCGTAGTCGTCCATCGTGCCCGCGACGCAGAGCTTGGTGCCCTTGCGGTTCATCGCGAGGCCGTGGTGCGCGGAGTCGTTGACGTACTGCTCGCGCGGCATGTCCGGTACCAGGTTCGGCAGGTTCGCCACGCGGGTGACCTCGCCGGTGACGGTGTCGTACTCGACGAAGCCGTGGAAGAACGACACCTGGAAGTAGAAGTAGCGCTCGTCCGGCGTGTGGGCCATCGGCCGGATCGCGGAGCTGATGTCGGAGTAGCCCGCCGCGTCGAGCTTGTCGCGCAGGTCGAAGCGCTCCAGGATCTCGAAGCTGTCGGCGTCGACGATCTCGAAGATCCGCTCGCCCTTGGTGGTGTCGAACGCCGGCTGGTCCAACGGGGTGTAAACCAGCCCGATGCTGGCGTGGAAGATGCGCTCGCCGTCGGCGGAGTAGACGTTCTCGTGCGGGGTGTCGCCGGACGGGAAGCGGCCGACCTCCTCGCCGGTGTCGACGTCGAGCACGTGCACCAGGTTCGCGGTGGACGCCGAGACCGCGACGTGTTCGCCGTCGGGGGAGAGCGCCATGTGGTCGGAACGCTGACCGTCGACCGGGAACCGCCACGCGATCTCACCGGTTCGGGTGTCGATGCCGACGACGTCCGCCAGGCTCGGGCGCGACGCGACGAGCAGCCTGCCGTCGCGGGTGCTGTACATGTCGTCGACGTACTGGTCGTTGCCCTCGCCGGGACCCATGCGGATCGCGAGGAAGTACGCCAGCCGCACCGGGTTGGTGTAGATCTCGGCCATCCGCTCGTCCATGTCCGGGATGGCGTTGATCTGGCCGAGGACGTCGTAGCCGTCCGGGTCGATCACCTGCACGGTGCCGTCCCAGTTGTTGCCGACGAAGATCACCGGCTGCGTTGTCGCCGGTGTCGCGGGCGCAGTGCGCGCTGCCATGCCGGACGCGGGCGCCGACCCGAGCGCCGCGACCGCGGCGACGGTGGTGACGGCGGCCGCGAGTCGCGCGAGCAGCGAGTGAGCGGTCACGTCGGGCCCTTTCTCCGTGCGGCGTCTCATGGGAATCAACGCGCGAGGAGCGCGAAAGATACGCGGAACTCATTCACGTATTTCGTGCGGTGGTTGGCGGGGCCGGGACGTCGTAGCGTGAGGGTGCCCGAGAGCGAGCGTGAGGAGCAGTCATGGTGGAACGCACGAAATACCTTCTCGACGAAGCGGACATGCCGACCCGCTGGTACAACGTGATCGCCGACCTCGACGTCCCGCCGCCTCCGCCGCTGCATCCGGGGACCGGCGAGCCGGTCGGCCCTGACGACCTGGCGCCGCTGTTCCCGCAGGCGCTGATCGAGCAGGAAGTCACGACCGAGCGTTACGTCGACATCCCGGAGGACGTCCTCGATGTGTACCGGCTGTGGCGGCCGTCGCCGCTGTACCGGGCGCGCAGGCTGGAGAAGGCGCTCGGCACCCCGGCGCGGATCTACTACAAGTACGAGGGCGTGAGCCCGGTCGGCTCGCACAAGCCCAACACCGCCGTGCCGCAGGCGTACTACAACGCCGCCGAGGGCATCGCGAAGCTCACCACGGAGACCGGCGCGGGGCAGTGGGGCAGCGCGCTTGCGTTCGCCTGCGCGACGTTCGGGCTGGAGTGCGAGGCGTGGCAGGTGCGGGCGTCGTATGACCAGAAGCCGTACCGGAAGATCATGATGGAGACCTACGGCGCGACGGTGCACCCGAGCCCGTCGAAGCTCACCGAGTCGGGCCGCGCGGTGCTGGCCGAGCACCCTGACTCGACCGGCAGCCTCGGCATCGCGATCAGCGAGGCCGTCGAGATGGCCGCGAAGGACCCGAACGCGCGGTACGCGCTGGGCAGCGTGCTCAACCACGTGCTGCTGCACCAGACCGTCATCGGCGAGGAGGCGCTGAAGCAGTTCGAGATGGCGGGCGACACGCCGGACCTCATCGTCGGCTGTACCGGCGGTGGGTCGAACTTCGGCGGGCTGACGTTCCCCTTCCTGCGGGAGAAGCTGGCGGGCAAGGCGAACCCGGTGATCCGCGCGGTCGAGCCCGCCGCGTGCCCGTCGCTGACACGCGGCACCTACGCGTACGACTTCGGCGACACCGCCGGCCTGACGCCGTTGCTGAAGATGCACACCCTCGGCCACGACTTCATCCCGGACCCGATCCACGCGGGCGGGCTGCGGTATCACGGGATGTCGCCGCTGCTGTCGCACCTGTACGAGCAGGGGTTCTACGAGGCGCAGGCGATCAACCAGCAGGACTGCTTCGCGGCGGGCGTTCAGTTCGCCCGCGCCGAGGGCATCATCCCCGCGCCGGAGCCGACCCATGCCGTCGCCGCCTGCATCGAGGAAGCGTTGCGGTGTAAGGAAACCGGCGAGGAGAAGGTGATCCTGACGGCGCTGTGCGGGCACGCGAACCTCGACCTGCCCGCCTACGGTTCGTACCTCGCCGGGGAGATGGTGGACAACGAACTGGACGAGGCGACGCTGCGGGAGTCGCTGGCCGGGCTGCCTGCCGGAGTGTGAGGTGTCGGGCTGCGCGGCGTCGGCGCGGGTTGCCGACCGGCGCCTGCCCGCGCCACGATGTTGATCAACTACCCGCGCCGTGTGACCAGACAACGTCCGCTTCGTCCGGTTTTCGTGGTCACAGCGCGCAGGTAGTTGATCAACATCGGCGTTGGTAGTGTCCCAAGCCCCCGCGCGGGTCCCAGTCGCAAGGAGCGTGAGATGACCGCAGCATCCGCAACCCGGTACGCGGAGGGCGCGTCGTGAGTCCGACCGTCATGGACTTCGCCATCCAGGAGCGGGCCGACTTCGCGGACTTCCTGGAGACGTTGACGCCGCAGCAGTGGGACGAGCCGAGCCTGTGTGACGGCTGGCGGGTTCGGGACGTCGTCGCGCACGTGATCAGCTACGACGAGCTGAGCTGGCGGCAGACGTTCCGGCGCTTCGCTCAGGGTCGGTTCACGCAGGGCAAGGTCAACGACGTCGGCGTGGCGGAGTACTCCCGCGATCCGAGCGAGCTGATCGCGCTGTTCCGTGCCCACCCGCGGCCGCGGGGATTGACCGCCGCGTTCGGCGGCATGATCGGTCTGGTGGACGGAATGATCCACCAGCAGGACATTCGACGTCCGCTCGGCATGCCCCGCGACATCCCGCGCGAACGGCTCCGCACCGCGCTGCGGTTGGCGCTGCTCGCGCCGCCGATCCGAGCGTTCGTGCGGGCGCGGGGTCTGACGCTCGTCGCGACCGACCTGGACTGGTCGCGTGGCTCCGGGCCGGAGGTCCGTGGCCCCGGCGAAGCGCTGCTGATGTCCCTCGCCGGGCGCGGCCACGCCATCGAGGAGCTGTCCGGTCCCGGTCGAGCCGTGCTCGCCCAGCGGATGTGAGACGTCGAGTGCAGGACACAACGTCGTGAGTGCCGGACACAACGTCGCGAGCGTCGGACACGGCGCTGTGAGCGGGGGACACGGCGCTGTGAGCGGGGGACACGCGGCGGCGGGTTACTCGCGGAAGAGGGCGCGGGCGATGATCTCCCGCTGCACCTCCGACGCTCCCTCGTAGATCCGGGGCGCGCGGACGTCCCGGTACAGGTGCTCCAGCGGGTGCCCGTGCTCCAGCGCCCGTGCGCCGTGCACCTGGATCGCGACGTCCACCGCGCGCTGCGCGGTCTCGGTGGCGAACAGCTTCGCCATGGCGGACGTCTTGGCGACGTCGGCGCTGCCCGCGCTGCCTGCGCTGCCCGCGTCGTAGGCGGTCGCGGCGTGGTACACCAGCAGCCGCGCGGCCTCGACCTGCGTCGCGACGTCCGCGAGCTGGTGCGACACGCCCTGGAACTCCCGCAACGTCTTCCCGAACGCCTCCCGCGCGCCGCAGTGCGCGATCGCCGCGTCCAACGCGGCCTGCGCCATGCCGATGGCGAACGCGCCGACACTCGGCCGGAACAAGTTCAGCGTGGTCATCGCGACCCGCATCCCGCCACCGACCTGACCCAGTACGGCGCCCGAGCTTGTCGTTTAACCCCTGGTCGGGTGTGTGGTGACCCCGGTTGATCATGGAAGCGGCCCTTGGTTGATCATGCTTCTTGCGACAGGAGCAAGGTCAACAACAAGGGCCGCGGTGAGTAGTGTGCATGATGGCGAACGCGTTGACGCGTTCGGGGACCTGGCCGGGTTTCGCCG
>WHTY01000078.1 GCA_009377475.1 Actinophytocola sp. | reverse complement strand
GACGGCTCCTTCGACCGAATTCGAGACGGACTGGGTCGTCACCATGAGGAACACGAGCTCGGACCAGTCCGTGTGGTACATAGTCCGCGCGGTGTGCGTGGACGGCTGAGCCTACCCAGTCGTCGCTAGAGCCCGGCCTAGACCCGTTCCCGGAACTGACGCGCGACGCCGGGCTCGGCAGCGCATAGGGGGCGCGTTGGCGCGGTGCGTTGATACGGCGCGTTGCGTTGATACACCGTGTGTCCGTGCTGGCCTGTGCCACGAGGCCGCGGTTCGGCTATTCGTCGCGCAGGATGATCCTTTCGAGGATGTCGCGTTGTGCGCGGAGTTCGGCGGGAGTGGCGGCGGGGTCGGTGCGCACCGTCTCCGCGGTGAGCATCGCGTCGCCGAAGGTGGTGTCGAGGGTGCCGTCGCCGTCGGTGTCGACAAGGGTGTCGAACGTGAGCGCCCCGTTGGCGACGTTGAGCCATGCGGCGAGGGCCTTCTCGTCGAACTGCACGGTCTCCGGCGCCTTGGCCGGCGCCCGCAGGATGCGTTCGCCGTCGGCCCGATCCAGCGGGTCGTTGAACACCAGGCTGAAGAACACCGCGATGTCGAGGTAGCACTGCAGCGTGGCTTCGGAGAAGTCGTTCGGCGGCTGCGGCCGGTACTGGGCGTACCACCAGCCGTGCCCCTTGGACGTGTCGGCGTTGCCGGTCACGACCACGGAGGCGGTGTCGGAGCCGACGCCGCCGTCGTCGTCGGTGAGGTTCGCTGTCAACTCGTACAGGCACGC
The DNA here is from genome assembly GCA_009377475.1 of Actinophytocola sp. Taxonomy (GTDB): domain Bacteria; phylum Actinomycetota; class Actinomycetes; order Mycobacteriales; family Pseudonocardiaceae; genus Haloechinothrix_A. Next base: position 25,532 of record WHTY01000078.1, on the reverse strand, counting down.
GTCGGTGTAGGCGTGGGTGGCGTCCAGGGTGACGTCACGCGGTTGCACACTGGGTGACTTCGCCGGGTCCGGCAGCGGTGGGTTCACCAGCGACGTCTGGGTGTCGCTGCCACCGTCGCCCCACAGCCACTCGAACTCGAGGTCGTCGCTGCCGGGGTCGGTGCCGGTGACGCCGAGGGTGAGGTCCTCACCTGCCGGGAGCACGGTCGCCGACACACCGTCGTAGGTCTGCTCGCCGGAGGCATCGATCGCGGCCATCGGGTCGATGTTGTCGATCACGACCATCGTGGAGTTGCAGTTGCCGGTCGTGTCGTCGTCGGCGGCGCACACCTCGATGGTGAAGGTGCCGTTGTCGCCGTAGAGGTGGGTCAGATCGTAGGTCAGCGTCGCGTCCGGACGGACGTTCTCGAGGACCCCGGCCAGCGGCTGCGGCCCGGCGCCGTCGTCGAAGTCGATCGTCGCGGACAGCGGGTCGAGCCATCCGGGATCGCTGATCGTTCCGCTGATCGACACCGCGTTCGCCTCGTCCTTCGGCGCGTCGGTGACGATGGCACCGACCGTCGGGGCGACGTTGTTGACCGTCACGGTTGAGGTGTCCACATCGGAGTCGCCAGCGGTGTCGGTGACACGCACCGCGACCGGGAACACCCCGTCCTGACCAACGGCGTCGAAGGTCGGCGTCGCCGATGTCGAGTCGTCGAACTGGCCGTCGCCGTCGAGATCCCACTCGAAGGTGAGGGAGTCGCCGACGTCGGGATCGCTCGACCCGGTCGCGTCGAGGGTGACGTTCGTGCCCTCGTCGGTCGCGTACGGGCCGTCGGCGTCGGCCACCGGCGGATCGTTGATCGCCTGCAGACAGTCGAGCTGTCCTGCCCCGGTGTTGTTGTCGACACCGGGCGAGTCGATGTCCACCGCAGTGCTGGCCAGCAGCGCGTTGGTGGTGGCAGGCGGTGCGGCCGCGTCGTTCAGTTCGTCGCGCAGCAGGGCATCGCATCCGGCGGCGTGCGGGGCCGCCGCCGATGTGCCTGCGAACGGCGAGCCGAACCCGCCGACCCCGCTGACCGAGACATTGTCGGCAGCCGACCAGGTCGGAGCGGTCGCCGTCGTGCTGCTGCCTGCGACACCGGTGCACGGACCCGCTCCCCCACCAGCGCACTGGGTGGTCGTGACGAGCTGCGCCGGCCCGCCGCTGCTGAAGTTCTCCAGCGCGCCCGCGGCCTGGGCGTTGAGCGCCGCCGATGAGCTGGCCAGCCCGGTGTAGTTGGCGTCCGGGTTGAGGCTGCCGGCGCGGGTTGGGGTGTCGGTCGCGCCCGCGCCTCGCCAGCGCAGGTCGATGAGCGGCGCGGCGACCGCCGATGATGTGCCGAAGACCTCCACGACGATCTTGGCGTTCGTCCCGTTCATGCCGCCGACGACGACCTGCTCGATCGTGTCACCCTCGCCGTCGCCCTGCACCGCGATGCTCTCGCCGAGGCACTGCGTCAGGCTCGCGTCCATCACGAACATGTCGATGTCGGTGAACCCGCCCTGGCCAGCGGAAGGGAAGACCGCGCGCGGCTCGCTCCACTGCAGCGTGAAGCGGGCGTTGTTGCCGAGCGAGACGTCGAACGTGGTGTCGCCGCCCGGGGCGATCGCCACGGCGTTGGCGGGGTCATAGGTGCAGCCGGAGTAGGGGCCGCTCGAACCATCCGGTCCAGCGCCGGTACCGGTCGCGGGCACCCGCGCCGCATGCCGTCGCGCCTGGTTCCCGGCGGACGAATGGATCGGCACGCCGGAACTCGCGATGGCCTCCCCCGCTGCCGCCACGAATCCCTGCTGGAACGCGGGCTCGGCGTCGAATGGGATGTCCTCGGTGACGACGTCGGCGTCGTTGGCGACAAGGTTGTTCAGCGAGTTGACGTGATTGACCGTGCCGCCGCCCGTCCCGTCGAACAACAGCCCCGCGCCCGGGGCCATGTCGTGCACGATCTCCAGCATCGCGGTGCCCTCGTCGTTCGAGCCCGCATCGAGCACGGTGACGTCCGGCAGCTCGTTCTGCGCCTGTGCCGCCGCCAGGTTCTGCACACCGTCAGACACCACACCGACGTCGACGCCTGTCCCGTCGATACCGCGGTCTTGCACGTCGTCGGCGTTGTGGAAGGCCACACCCTCGCTGTTGATCGGGTTGGTCGGATGCGTGTCCGGCTGCGTCCGCTCGACCGGTGTGATCGCCGTGACCCATCCGAGCCGAGCGGCCTTGTCGAGCTGGTCGTGCGGCACCAGCGCCTGCACGACGAACGCCCGCGGCATCTCGATGCCGGCCGGGTTCCGCGGTTCCGCCGTGATCTTGGCGCCGAGCGCTCGCAACGCACCCTTGCGCGCGGCGTCGATCGGGAGCTTGCCGTGCACGGTGACTTCGATCAGCCCCTCGGCCGTCGAGCGCACCATCGAGTTGGAGGCCCGCGCCGCGGATCGACCGCGGGAGCGCTCCGCGGCCGCGTCCCTGGCCACTTCCCGCACCACATGCGCGATCTTGGACGGTTTCTTCGCCGGCACGTGCCGCTGCTCCTGCGCCGCGTTCTGCGGCGGCGCCGCGCTACTGGGCAGCGCGACGACCAGCGTCGATGAGGTGGCGATCAGACCAGCGGCAAGCAGGCTCACCAACCGCTGTGGACGAACGACGTGTGCACTCGATAGGCCCATCCCGATCACCTCTCCCGGCTGGATGGCAGGCCCGGCGCAGTGTGTTCGCTCAAAAGGGCGACAAGGTTACGCCATCGAGTGAAATTCTCCGCAGCCGTCGCAAGCAGGCTCTTGGCCTGACGTGGGATCCCCGTGGCATCGGGACTAGGCACCGAAGCATCGATTCAGTGCCGCACTACGCGTTTCCGCTGATGTCGGCCCGTGCCGGCGCGCCTAGCGTCAGGTCACGACCTGCGGAGGAGACCGTCATGACCAGCGCACCGGACGACACCCAGCATGCGACTCGCGACGACGGCCGTTTCGTGTCGACAGCGGGACTGCTGTGCCTGGTCGGCGCGATCATCGGGGCCGCGGGCGGGCTGGCGATGATCCTCGTCTCGCCGTCCGTCGCGCCGGAACGGTTCAGCTACCCGTTCGACGACGTCGGGCACGTCGTCGTCGAGTCGGTGTTCTTGCTGAACCATGGGCTACTGCTCGTCGGCCTTCTCGGCGTGACCCGCTCGGGAGCCACCGGCGACGGCAGGCTCGGGCGGGCGGGCATCGGCGTCGCCGCCACCGGCATGGTGTTGCTTTCCGTCTGTGAGGTCATGGCGATGGTGCTGGTCGACGCGATGGCGGCCGATACGGCGGTCGGCTGGCTTGGCGCCGCATACGGCCTGGCCACCGTCACCATCGGGGTCGGCCTGGTGATGGCGGGCATCGCCGTGGCGCGTGCCAGGGTGTGGCGAGGCTGGGCCAGGTTCGTCGTGCTGACCGGCGGGGTGGCCGTGTTCGTTGTCGTCCTGCCCGGTGTGGCCGGGCCGATGGTCATCGGGCGGCTGGTCCTCATCGCCTGGATGCTGGTGTTCGCTGCCCTGGGCTTCGCCCTGCTCCGCAGCCGCCCCAGCATCGTGCTCGCGAACACGGTCGACGTCGCGGCGCCGATCGAGGACGTCTTCGACTACCTGTCAGACCTGCGCAACGAGCAGACGTGGAATCCGAAGATGAAGGCCGTCGAGCTGCTCACCGCCGAGCCGGTCGGTGCGGGGTCGCGTTATCGGGCCAGGTGGGCGGGTAGCGGCGACCTCACCGTCGAGTACCTCGACTACCTGCGCCCGACCAGCTGGGCATCGACAGCGCCGGGCACACCGATGACCGTCGACTTCGCGGCGCGGCTGACTCCGCTCGCCAACGGCACCCACTGCGACTTCCGAATGGAGATCGTGCCGCACGGCGCGATGGTCCTGCTCGCACCGGTCCTCGCCGGGTGGCTGCAGCGCCAGGAGGCCACCAACATGCGCTACCTCAAGGCACGATGCGAGAGCCCGCCGAGACGCCCGCGTTCATCGTGCTCGAAGCCCCGGCCGTGACGGGGGTGTTCCCCGGCCGGGGGCGGGACGGTAAGGAACAAGGCGTCCGCTGGAGGAAGTCGCGGTAGGCTGCCAGCAGCGGGTCTCCCGTGTCCGCCATCCAGCCAAGGAGCTGTTGCCGCACCCGCGCGAGTTCCTGCCGATACGCCGGATCGGTGGCGACGTCGTTCAGCGAATGCGGATCGCGCTGGAAGTCGTAGAGCTCCTCGGGAACCCGATGCAGGTAGAAATCAGTCCGCTCGGCGAGCTGGGCGTTCTCCGCCGCGGCTTCGACCATCGCCGGCCAACTGAGCCCGCCCATGTGCTGCGCCCGGTACACTCGCTCGCCGTCCGACCACGGGTTCCAGATGTAGCCGATGCGCGCGTCCTGCCTGCACCTCATCTCGTAGCGGTCCTGTGGGGGCGTTTCGTGAAAGACCGTGAAGACGGCCTCGCGACCATGGTCCGGCTCGCCACGCAGTAGCGGCACCAGCGTCCGCCCGTCGAGCCCGTCAGGGAGGGGCATCCTCGCGGCATCGCAACAGGTGGGGAGGAGGTCGAGCGTGGAAACGAACGCTTCGGTCTCCCGCGATCCGGCGCGCGTCACACCGGGCCAGCGGATGATGAGCGGTGTCTGGGTGCTCTGCAGGTAGCAGTTGGCCTTCGCGAACGGCACCGCGATGCCGTTGTCGGAGAGGAACACGACGAGCGTGTCATCGGCCGCGCCGGAGTGGTCGAGCGCCCTGAGCACGGCCCCCACGACGTCGTCGCAGCGCCGGGAGGAACTCAGGTACTCCCGATACTCCTCGACGACACCGGGCAGGGATGGGAGGAAACCAGGAACCGTCACGTCGTCGTCCGGGCCGAAGACCTTCGACGGCGGCGGGTAGCGTGCCCTTTCATCGGCCGTCCACCGGGCCTGCTCGGCCCGGCTGCCGGAAAACGGGCGGTGCGGATCGTGCGCATTGGCCATCAGGAACCACGGGCGCTCCGCGGCGGCCGCCCTGCGCATGAATTGAGCCGACGCCTCACCGTAGGCACGGGGATCGCGGCCAAGACCGAGCTTGCGCTTGCCCACCACGAAATCCCACCCGAACGCCCCCACCGGTTGCAGATGCTCGACCTTGCCGAGAATGCCTGCGAGGTAACCGGCATCGCGCAACAGCCGGGTGACGACCGGAACGCCATCCTTGATCGGCTCGAACCCCTCAGCCCCACTGCGGTGCGGCCAGCGCCCGGTCATGATCGCCGACCGGCTCGGCATGCAAATGGCAATCGGGACGTGCGCGCGGCCGAACGTCATGCCCTCGGCGGCGAGGCGGTCGATGTTCGGCGTCACCCCCGGCGGACCGCCGAAGCAACCGGGTGTGTCGCCCCCCATGTCGTCAGCAGTGATCAACAGGATGTTCGGCGCTCGCTGTGACACGGTGGCTCCTCCGCAACTCAAGGAGTGGCCGATCGGGGCGCCGCCGGGCACATGGCCGGTGAACCCCGAATCGGTACCCGCTCACCGGCGCCCACTCACCAACTGAGCCTACGCGACGAGACACCGCTACGTACCGCGCGGTGTTGCACGACTATGTCCAGTTTGTGTCGTTTGCCGAACAACACCGCGCGGGTGGTTGATCAACTGCGGTGACAGACGCAGCGCCGTTCAAGGTGCGGTAGACGTTCCCGTTTCGTTGGTCGCCGACCGTCGCGGTCAGTTGCCCATCGGAGGCAGCGATCACGCGCAGCTCGCGGCCGTCGGGGTCGTGCAGCAGCGGCAGGAGCCAGCCGTGGGCGATCAGGTGCACACCGCCGTGGGGTTCGCCGAGGCCGTCGAGGTGGTCGGCCAGCGCGTCGAGCATCGCCTTGCTCGCCGCGGCGATGACGAACGAGTCGAATCCGCCCGCGAGCCGCGCATATTCCGGGTCGAGGCGCAGGGTCAGCTCGGGCCCACCGGCCGGGTGCCGTAATCGGGCACTGGTCGCCATGCCGTCCTCGACGACTTCCATGACCGTCTCGTAGCCGAGTCGGGTCCGGTACCACCACGCCGAGCGCGACGCGTCGGGCCGCCGCCGTCATGGCGGCCAGGAGCGCTGTGTCATCGCGATCTTCGAGACGTCCGACCGAGTCGTCCGAGCCGTCAAGGCACAGGTGCACGTGGGTGTCGATCAGCCCAGGCAGCAGCGTCGCACCGGGAAGGTCGACGACGTCGGCCTGATCGGTCGCGGTGAGCTGGCCCGCGCGGTCGACCGCGGCGATGGTGTGCCGGTCGATGACGAGCACCGGGTCCTCGATCACGTCGGCGCCGTCGACGAGGCGGTCGGCGCGGATGACCGTGAGCTTGCGCCGGTCGGTGGTCGTTGCCGCAGACAGCGTCGTCATGGCGAGCCCCTTGTCGTCGGTCCCGTCATGGTTGGCGCGTGCGGTCAAGGACCGTTCAAGGTTCGGTAAACATGGCCATGGCAGGAGCGGGACGGGCTGCCACTGGCACTCGATTCGACCGCCGTGCAGGCGGGAGCGCGAGATCGCCGTCTGGGTGGTCGACTCGCAGCGGTCTGAGCCGTCAGCGAGTGCTGATCGCGACCGGCCAGAGGTGCTCGGTGCGGTCGAGGGTGGATATGAGGCCGAGGACGCAGCGGTCGTTCGGCGGCTTGCGCCGCAGGGTGACGGTCAGTCGGACGGTGTCGCCGCTGGTGACGGTGGCGGTGTCGAGCTCGGCGTCGACGCAGGGTGCGCGACCGTACCTGGTGTTGAAGTCGACGGCGGACACCCGCCACGGCCGGGTCTTGCGGTCGGCGGCGGCTTCCAGGTCGAGGGTGGCGGTATCGCCGACCTCTGCGAGCCGGACGGCTGGTTCCCGTGGCACGAGCGCCAGGTACGGCCGGTCGGAGGGAGCGGGCACGCAGGGGTCGCGGCCGAGGGCCGCAGCGTGGGTGGACCACGCGCGTTGCACCGCAAATCCCCCGTCGACGGTGGTGCGGTCGTCGCCCGCGATGAGGCCGCACGGGTCGACGGGCTCGACGCCCGCGGCGGTGAACCCGGCGGTCTCCGACCCACCCGGGAAGGCGAAGCCGCGCCGGTGCGGGTCGGGAGTAGTGGTGGCCTCAAGGATCTCGTGACTGGCGGTACCGGTCAGGTCGGCCTCGTCGCCGCAGCGCGGGACGACGGCGTAGGCGATCCGGAGGCCGTCGTGGTCCAGGGCGCTGTGGAAGGCGCGTGGGCCGCCGTCGCAGTATTTGCCTGCGGCGGCGTCGGACAGCGTGACGCCGTCCGGTAGGTAAGCCAGCAGCAGTGACTCGCGGTCGAGGTGGCCGAGTCGCCCGTCCTCGGCCACTCCGATCAGCAGGTCTTCGATGTCGACGTCGGTGACCTCGCCCATGAGGTGGTCGGTCAGGCGGACGTGTCGCCCCGGCCGGCCGTCACCGACGCAGTCGTCAGGCTGGGCGCAGTACCCGTCGGACACCTCGCGCCACCAGGGGGAGCGCGTGGCCGCCTCCCCGAACACCTCGAGTCGCGCCACCAGCGCTGGGTCGTCCCCGGCGAAGGTCACAGTGACGACCTGCGGGCGCCGGAGGAACGGTCCGCCGAGGTACTCGACGCGCGGGAGCTGCTCGGCGATCAAGGCGTTTGCGGGCGCGCTGCTCGCGTCCGGTGCCGATGCGCAGGACGCGAGCACCAGCACCGCGGCCGCGATCGCTCTCGCGACCATCGTGTCAGTCGTTGGCGATGGTGACGGTGGAGACGGGGCGCCACACCAATGGAGACTCGCGGTTGATCGTGCCGGGATAGGGGTACGGAATGGTGGCCGGTCGTTTGGCCGCGGGCGTTTCGTAGTAGTCCGGCGACATGGTGACGTGGGAGTACTCCGATCCCCTGTAGTAGTTGCCGTACGCGTCGCGTTCGGTCCCGTTGGGGTCGTTGAGTCCGGCTCCCGTCCCGACATAGCAGAAGACGTAGGTGCTGCCGGTCCAGTAGTAGCTCCGAAGCGGAGTTCCGTCGGGATGTGGGTAACTGCTGGTGCACACCTCGAGGGTCGCGTAGTTCACCAAATCACGTCCGGACGCGTTGTAGGCCGCCCCCATGTCCTCAATGATCGCTGCGCCGTCGAGAGTTTCCGATTCACCCGGGGTGCCTGCAGTGTCGTTGCCTGTGGGTTCCAGGCCCGGCACGGTGCCGTCGGGGCTGATCTTGGTCGCGGTGACGTACTCGCCGCCGGGCTTGCCGTCGAGCGTGACGGCTTGTCCGGTGACGGCGAAGGGGCCCTTCGTGGACTCCAGCCACTTGCCGGACTTGCGGCCGAACTTGCACGTCGCGGACTCGGCGGTCTCGACGTGCAGGCACGGCACGGTGCCCTTGGTGATCTTCCCCAGGCGCATATTGCCCAGGAAGCTCTTCGGCTTGCCGTGCAGCTTGGTGGCCTTGATCGGCGTGGTCTGCGAGACGTTCGTCGACCACACCGACAGGTGGCTGATCTCATGCCCACCCAGCAGGCCCGCGACGTCGATGGTGCCGCTGGTCTGCCCGGCGATACCGAAGACGGCGAAGCCGTTGGCAGCCTTGACCGTGACGTACGCGTGGTTGGCGGCATCTCCGGTGTAGGTCCAGTCGAACCGCTGCCCTCGGGTGACGTCGTTGGGCGTGAACTGGAAGTCGCCGCTGCTGCGGGTCAGCCCGCGTTCCAACGCCGACACGTCGGCATAGGGTCCGACCGCCTCCGAGAGCACCGCTTCGACGGCGGCCTCGAAGTCGTTGCCGCTGGCGTCGATCACGTAACCGTCGTAGGCCTGGCCCGCCGACGCCGAGCAGGGCAGCTCCACGGTATCGGTGCAGGTGCCGGTGAATGTCTCGGCGGCCGCTCCCGCCGAGCCGACAGCCGTCACGGACAGACTCATGGCCAACGCGCCGGACACGGCAAGGGCGATCCGGCGCACACGGCGTGTTCTTGCGGTCATCGCAGTTCCTTCGCTCAGCTAACGTGTGTCCCTGGTGTACGGCCCCGGGCTCAAGGTCCAGTCAAAGTCCGGTAAAGCGCTGGTCAGCAGGGCTCCCCCGTCGGTCTTCGCGCCTCGGCCGATCCCTGCGGTCGTTACTGATCCTTGACTGGTTCTGGAGTGGCAGCGGCGACGGTTCGGTATACCGATTCGAGAGGAGCCAACCATGAACACGCGACGCAGGATCCACCTCGCCGCAGGGCTCGCCGGCATGTTCGCCGTCGCCACCACTGCTGTGCCGATCACCGCCCACGCGGACTCGTCGGCCAATCAGGACCTGGCCGCCGCACGCGCAGCGACCGCCAAGTACCACGATGAAGCCCGCGCCCTGGCCGACGGCTACCTGCGCGACGACTTCTGCACCGAGAGTCCGGACGGCGTGATGGGTTACCACTACCTCAACCCGGCGCTGCTGGAGGCGCCGATGGACGTGCGCACGCCGCCGATCCTGATCTACCAGCCGCGCCCGGACGGCGGCCGCAAACTCGTCGCGGTGGAGTACTTCCAGGCAGACGCCGATCAGGACCTGGCCACCGACGACGACCGCCCGACGCTGTTCGGGCAGGGCTTCGACGGTCCGATGGAGGGCCATGGCCCAGGTATGCCGGTGCACTATGACCTGCACGTCTGGGTGTGGCAGCACAACCCGGACGGCATGTTCGCGCAGTTCAACCCGGCCGGTTCCTGCTGAGAAGGGCTGCGGGTCACCGTGCCCGCACGGCGTCGGCGCAGCCCAGCCCGGTCAGCTCGGCGCGCCCGACGGCGTCCTGGCCGTCGAGCAGCAGCAGGGTGCACGCTCGCTCGACGCGCGCTCCGATGTGGTCCCATGCCTCGATGGCGCGCTCCAGCAACGTCGTGTCGCCGGTGAGCCGGGCGCGGGCGCGGACGAGACACGCGGCGGCCCAGTCGTTCTCCTCCGCCATGGGTGCGACGGCGTCGAGCCGCTGCGGGGCGTCCGGCAGGCCGGCTGCCGCCGCGCTCTCCGCCGCGACGGCGCGCGCGTAGGCGTCGAACTTGCCCATGTACTCGGCAGGGATCTCGTCGGCGACGGCGAGGGCGGTGTCGAGGTCGCCCCGAAACAACGCGAGCCGGCACTCCACGAACGGCGCGAACCCCTGCACCCGCGGCGTGGCTGTCAGTGCCAACGCTCGGTCGGCCCACATGCGGGTGCCAGCCGCGTCACCGCCGAGCCCGCAGGCGAGGGCGGCCGCGTACTCGGCGGGCGCCATCCACCCTGCTGGCTGCGAGCCGCCGCGCCGCCACGCCGTATACATCGCCTCGGCCTCCTGCAAGGCGTCCCGCAGCGCGCCAAGCAACGCGAGCGCCAGCACCCGCCGGCTCGCGGCCAGCATCGGCACGCCGCGTCCGATGCCCGCGTCGTTGTGCGCGCGGGTGGCCGTGGCCAGCGCGCCGGGCAGGTCTCCCGCGGCGATCGCTGTCTCGGTGGCCATGTGGATGATGTCGGAGACCTCTCCCCCGGCGCGCGGATCGTGCGGGCGGAACCGGTCGATGAGGTCGAGCCGCCGGGTGGCCACCGAGGCGGCCTGCCGGTACCGGCCCTGGCCGAGCGCCACCGTGGTGACCCCGTCGAGCGCGGCGCTGATCAGCACGGGATCGCCGGTGCGCCGCGCGGCGCGCAGGGCTTGTTCGGCCAGCGGTCCGTCGCACCGTGCCCGCACCGGGTTGGCGGTCCACGCTTTGGCGGCGAGGACATAGGCCGCTACCAGGGGCTGATCACCGGCACCTGCTGCGTCGGACTCCGCAGTGGCCAGCAGACTGGCGAGCTGCTCGTCGCTGGGTGGAGTGGGGAACCCGCCCGGGGAACGAGCGCCGACCACGACGGCCGACGCGCGGCAGATCGACGCGGCGACACGGTCGCCGTCGGCTGCGGCCCGGTCGGCGGCCCGCAGCAGCAGATCGAAGCTGATGTCGTAGCGCATCTCCGTGGCCGCGACTCCGGCCGCGGCCCGCAGTGCGTCCACGGATGCGCACCCGCTGGTGTGCTGGGACACCTGCAAATACAAACTGCGGGCCTCCGCAAGGTAACCGCGGGCGTACGCCAGGTGCCCGAGGGCGCCTGCGAGCCGATGGTGCAGGGCGTCGGACTCCGCCACCGCGGCGGTGGCGGCGTGGCGAAGATCGTCGACCACGACGTCGAAGTCATCCTGCCACGCAATGCCCGCCGCCATGCGGTGTGCCAGCAACTCAGCGGCAGCAGCCGCCCACCGCCGGTGCCGGGCGCGCACGGCGGGCTCCTCGCCGCTCGCCGCAAGCAGCTCCCGCCCGTACACCCGGATGATCTCCAGCAGCCGCCACCGGCTCCCTGACTGGCCGCGGCCGCGACTCAGCAGATGCTTGTCGGCCAGACGACCGAGCAGGTCGGCGGTCTCGGCGGCACTGGCCGGACCCGCGCCGGTGACCGCGACAGCGGCAGGCAGGTCGAATCCGCCCGCGAAAATCGCCACCCGGCGAAACGTGGTGCGCTCCGCCTCGTCGAGCAGCGCATGGCTCCAGTCGAGCACCGCCCGCAACGAGCGGTGCCGGTCGCGGCCGCGGGCACCCATGAGAAGTCGCATTCGGTCGTCCAGCCCGGCGAGGACCCCGTCGACTCCGAGCGACGCGCACCGGGCTGCGGCGAGTTCGATAGCCAGTGGCATCCCGTCGAGCCGCGCGCAGACCTCAGCGACATGCTCCGGCACGGGGTCGGCACCGGGGTCGACGGCGCGGGCCCTGTCGAGGAACAGCGTGACGGCATCCGACTGCCCGGATGCGGAACGCAGCTCGAGGCCAGGCAGCGTGACGACCCACTCGCCGTAGGCACCCAGCCGTTCCCGGCTGGTGGCGAGCACAACCAACCCGGCGCAGTCGGCGAGCGCCTCGAGCAGGTCGCACACCTCATCGAGGAGATGTTCGCAGTTGTCAAGCACCAGTAGGTGCCTGTCCATGGCGACATGCTCGAGCACGGCGGCGATCAGCGGCTGGCCCGGCTGTTCGGTGACGCCGATGGCGGCGGCGACCGCAGGCACGACGAACCCGGCGCCGACGGGCGCGAGGTCGACGAACGCAACGTCGCCGCGGAACAGGCTGGCGACGGCCTGCGCGGCCGTGGTGGCAAGGCGGGTCTTGCCGACACCACCCGGTCCGGCGATAGTGACCAGCGCGTGGGTGCGCAGCAACTCCTCCAGCTTGCGCAACTCCTCCCGCCTGCCGACGAAACTGGTGCGGGGCAGGGGAAGGCCGGCCAGGGTCACCGGCCGCTCGCGCCGAGATGGCGGTTCGGACCGCTGCGGTGGTGTTTCCGGCCGAGCCAGGGCGGGGTCGTGGCCGAGGACGGCGGTCTCCATCGCTTGCAGTTCCGGGCCGGGGTCGATACCGAGTTGCTCATCGAGCAACGTGCGGGCGCGTTGATACGCGGACAGCGCATCAGCCTGACGGCCCGCCCGGTAGAGCGCGAGCATCAGCTGAGCCCAGCGGCGTTCCCGCAACGGCGCCGCCGCCACGGCGGCTTCGAGTTCGGCGATCAGCTCGGCCGAGGCACCGGCGGCGAGACGAGCGTTGATCCAATCCTCGATCAGCGTGTCGTGCGACTCGGACCAGCGGGCGATCTCGGCGACAGCCCGGGGCGTGCTCGGCAGGTCGGGGATGCCACGCCACTCATCGAGGGCCTCGGTGAACGCCCGCACCGCGACATCCGCCTGCTCGGCCCGCGCCGCGTCGCGCCCGGCCTGCGCGGCGGCCTCGAAACGGGCGACATCCGTCTCGGCGCAGGTCAGCACCCACCCGGCCCCCTTGGTCAGCACAACACCGTCGCCGACGGTGCGGCGCAGCGAGGAGATGTGCGTCCGCAGCGCTTGGCCCGCCGTGCGCGGCGGATCGTCGCCCCACAACACCTCAATCAACGTCTCGCCAGGGACAACACGCCCGGCGTACAAGGCCAACAGCGTCAGCACCGCCTGCGGCTTCGTGCCAGCGACCCGCACCGGACGACCGCCGTCGCGTACCTCCAGCGGACCCAGGACATGCACTGACAGCTGGGGCATGCGAGCCCCTCCCCGTTATGACCGTAGGGTCCAACATGAGAACTTTGCTCCGAATGGTGCAACCAGCGTAGCGCACCGACGCCACAGATCGAAGCTGTCTTGGCTGGCCAGGTCAGCTGTCGGTGCGGGTGACCCAGGTGGCGATCTGGGTACGGCTGCTGAGCCCGAGCTTGGTCAGGATGTGCTGGACGTGGTTCTCGGCGGTGCGTTCGGAGATGTGCGCGATGGCGGCGATCTGCCGGTTGGTGAGTCCTTGTGCGACGAGGTCGGCGATCTCGCGTTCGCGGCGGGTCAGCGGTCCCGGTGTTGTCCCGGCCAGGTCGGCCGCGAGCCGCTCGACACGATCGAGCAGCGGGGCCATGCCCAGCTCCCGCGCGGTGGCGGTGGCGGTGGCGAGCGCGGTGAGTGCGGCGGCCTCGTCACGGTCGCCGGGGCGCGCGCGGCGGGCGAGCGTGCGGGCGAGATCGTAGCGAGCGAGCGCGGCGAACGGTGGTGCCCCAACGCGCTCGTTGACCTCGATCGCCTCCCGCAGGTGCCGCACGCCGTCATCCAGACGGCCGAGCGCGGCGGCTGCGACGCCGAGGGGGCCGTGGGCTGACCCGGTCGTCGCGATCACCCCGGCACCGCCGCAGCAGAACAGCGCGGCATACGGCGTCAGCGCGCGAAACGCGTGGTCCAACAGCACACGGTCCTCGAACGCCTCGGCCAGCTCGATCAACCCGGCCGCCGCAGGCATGAGCAGGAAGCCAGGCAGTTCCGCAATCGGTGGTGACATCGCGTACGCGCGCCGTGCCTCGTCCTCGCGGCCGACGTACCAGTGCACGAGGGCCATCATGCTGTAGACCGGACGGACGTGCTCCCAGCCGTCAAGTACGCGGCTCGCGTTCTCGTCGGTGAATCCGGTCAGGGTGCCGAGGAGCGTCAGAAACCCCTGTGACGGCAGCAACCCGCCAAGGTGACCGCCGCGCTCGGCGAGCGCGAGTGCCTGGTCGCCATAGGACCGCGCCGCCTGGAGCCTGCCACGTGCGAACGCGACCGCGCCGTGGCAGCGCAGCAGATGCCACGACGCCAGCGGGAGCCGCAGCCGATCGACCACCGCCGTGAGCGGGGCGAGCACGCTCTCCGCGCCGTCGAGGTCGCCGAGCTGCATCAAGGCGTCGAACCGCCACAGCCTGCCCCACATCTCGGCGACGTCGTCGCGGTCGGCGACGCCGAAAGCGACGAACCGGTCGCCGAGCGCGAGCCGCTCGCGCACTCCGTCCGGTCCGCTGCATGCGATCTGGCGGGCGTGCAGCGCGCTGCGCAACGCGACCCGATCACCGAGTCGTTCCGCCATGGCCAGCGCGGACCGCGACAACTCACCCGCGCACGCCGATACTCCTGGTGCGTGGTACTCCGACATCAGGCGGTCCGCCGAAAGCTGCGCGAGCAGCCGCGCCCGCAGCGGCGAATCGGCCGTGGACAGCAGTGCCAGCGCCTCCTCACACAGGGCGCGCTCGTCGGCCGACCAGGTGAGGTCGTTCATGCCCTCCATCACCAGCGCCGCGCGCGCCAGCAGCGTGCCGTCGCCGAGGCGGCGCGCCAGCCGGGCCGCCTCGACGACGGCGTCACGGGCGGCGGTCATCTGGTAGGCGTGCAGTCGCGTTGTCGCGCACGCGATCAGCAACTCGCAGCGGCGCGCCGGATCGTCGGCGGTCTCGGCAGCACGCCCGTACAGCTCCGCTGCTTCGTCCCAGGCGCACTGGTCGGACGCTTCTCGCGCGGCTCGTTCCGCCCACGCCACCGCCTGCGCGGGGTCGCCGAGCGGTAGCGACTCCAGCCAGTGGTGTGCCAGTTCGGCGCTGCGGGTGCCGGCATCGCTGAGCCCGCCCAGGTGTTCGGCCATGCGCCGGTGCGCGTCCAGCCGGACCGACCGGGACGCCTCCGCTCGGGCGGTGTCGCGGACGAGGTCGTGGCCGAACTCCCACCGTTCGGCGTGCAGCACCCCCGCTGCCGCCGCCTCGTCGAGCGCGGCCAGGACGTCTTCAGGGGCGAGACCGGTGACGTGGCCGAGCGCCGCGACGTCGACCGCGGTGCCGAGGATCGCGGCGGTCGTCACCACCATCCTGGTGCGCTCGCCCAGCTCGGCCAGCCTGCCGCGCACGGCGTCCCGCACGGCGTCCGGCAGCGCCATGGCGAGGTTCCCGCCACCAGCGTGCGGCACAGCCTCGGCCAGCTCGCCGACGAAGAACGGATTGCCTTTGCTGCGCCTGCTCACCGCCCCCGCGAACTCGGCTGGCACCGGTGCCCCCGTGACCGACGCCAACTGCTCGGCGACCTCCGACTCGGTCAGCCCCGCCAGCCGAAGCCGGGTCACCGAAGGCTCCCGCGCGAGCTCGCCCAGCGCCTGCCGCAACGCCTCCCGGCCGCCGGTCTCGGTGTCACGGTAGGTGCCGACAACGGCGACCGGCGCGCGACCGGTCGCCCGGACCAGGTGCACCAGCAGCTGCGACGACGACGCGTCCGCCCACTGCAGGTCGTCCAGCACCAACAGCAAGCCGGCGTCCCCTGCGGCAGCGACCAGATGCGCGGTCACCGCCTCGAAGATCCGGAACCGCTCCTGCGCGCGCAGCTCGGACAACGCGGGACTCGGCTCCGGCTGGCTCGCCGCCAACCGGGGCCACGGGTCGCCGGATCCGGCCGCGAGCGACCGGACCAGCTGCCGGAACGGCCAGAACGGTTGGCTGCCCTCGTCATCGACCGCGCGCCCCCACGCCGTCCCCATGCCGAGGCTCGCCGCGATCAGCACCGCTTCCTCGGCGAGCCGGGTCTTGCCGATACCCGGCTCACCCGCCACCAACAACACCCGGCCCTTGCCGCCCCTGGCAGCCGTCAACGCGGCGCGGAGCCGATCGCACTCATGCTCGCGCCCCACCAGCGTCGCGGTATCCAGTTTCGTGGCGTGCCCCCGCGTGAGCTCGGGGACGGCCCCGCATGGCCGTCCCCGATGACTCTAGTCCGAAATGGGGACTTTGCGCCCGTAGCCTGGCCGGTGAGACTGATCGATGCCGTGCTCGGTCCAGGTGTAGAGATGAAGCTGCAACCCGTCCGGATCGTCGAGCACCAACAGCCAGCCGAGACTGGCCTCGATCACCGGGGAGTGGCGAACGCCGAGCGCATCGAGATGAGCCGCCCACTCCTCGATGTGCTCGCGATCGCGCACGCCGAATCCGACCGGGTCGAACTCCCGGCAGCCCCCGGCAGCAACCCGGTTGACCCGGAAGGCGAGCATGCAGCCGAGCCCGGGCACCTCACCGCCCACACCCTGCGGGACGCCGTCGTCGTCTGGGAACTCCCAGCGGGTGCGGTAGCCGAAGACCCTGCCGTACCAGTCGACGGACCGAGCCAGGTCGGTGACCGGGATCTTCACATGATGGATGTTCGCCAGTCGTGGGCGCGACAGGCCACGTCGGTCGGTGGCGGTCGCGGAGGTCGGTGTCGTCATGCCGCGAGTGTGTTCGGCGCCGGTGCCCGGCACATCCGTGGCACTACTCAACCGACGTACTCATCCCCCGCCCGATTAGCGTGCGTCACTCGGTCCGTACTCGAGAATGAATCGAACTCGCCACCGGTTCGGCTGGGTAGGGTCGATACATGAACATCAGCGAATACATGCGGATCGAACCAGACGACACGCACGTGCGGGTCGAGGTCGACGGCGTGACGATCGCCGACTCAAGGCGTCCGATGGTGCTGCGGGAGAAAAGCTACCCGCCGCGCTACTACCTGCCGCGCGAGGACGTGC
Organism: Actinophytocola sp.; assembly: GCA_009377475.1. Lineage (GTDB taxonomy): Bacteria > Actinomycetota > Actinomycetes > Mycobacteriales > Pseudonocardiaceae > Haloechinothrix_A. The sequence goes on along the minus strand of WHTY01000078.1, from coordinate 8,719 downwards.
GCTTCGACCTGCTCGAACGGACCGACGCGTCGTCGCACTGCCCGATCAAAGGCGACGCCGCGTACTTCTCCGCCCGGGTCGGCGACACCGTGCGGGAGAACGTGGTGTGGTCGTACGAGTCGCCGATCCCCGAAGCCGCGGACGTCTCGGGCCTGGTGGCGTTCTTCGACGAGAAGGTCGACGTCTACTTGGACGGCGAGCTGCAGGAGCGACCCACGACCAGATTCTCGTGACACCGTGATCGTGGCGTCTGCGGACGACGCGCCGCCGAGCACCACGGAGCCTTCGGGGTCGAGAACAGGGCGGCTCGTTCGGGGAACGAGCCGCCCTGTCCATCCCGGCGTTGAACGAGCATGCACGAAGGGTGTCGTATGCCGGTTCACCGCCGGTAGCGGACTACTTGCTGATCAGTCCGATCACTGCGGCTTGGGTGGCACGAAGCAGGTGACCGGGTCGGAGACGTTGCCCGCACTGTCGGTCGCCGTGATGATCGCATCGCCCTTGATCTTGATCATGTAGTCGACATCACCCCTCATCGGGCGGATGCTCGGCTCCTCGTCTGGCGACTGCACCAGCTTGATCTTGGTGCCTGGGTCGAACGGTCCGAACACCGCGCTGCTGTCAGAGTCGTCGAGCCAGATCTCGACCGCGCTACCGGTCTGCGGGTCGCTGCCGCCGAGGATGTAGAAGCCGTCCTGGTTCGTATTGTTCGCCGGTGGCACCGTCTCACCTGCCGGGTTGACAGTCGGCTCACACGACACGACCGGCTCGCAACCGCTGACGTCCACCGTCGGGTTGGGGAAGCTGACGGTGTTGCCTTCGGTGTCGGTGTACGTCACCGTCGGGTTCACCGCGAGCGTCCCGCCAAGTCCGGTGGCGTCGTGCACGGCGTCGAACGACAATGTGGCGGTCTCGGTCACCAGCTTGTCGATGTTCCAGGTGATCTGGTCGCCGGACACCGAGGTCGTGCCCTTGGACGCGCTGACGTTGGCGATCGAGAAGTTGCTGTCGACGGTGTCGACGAGCTCGATATTCGACGCGGCAGGCACGACGATGTCCGCGCCGATGCCTTCGAAGATGCTCTCCAGTTCACTCTCGCTCGGCGTGATGAACGCGTGCTCACTGTCCGGGTCACTGGCGATGTTGTTGATCTGCGCGGCATTCACGCTACCCAGGCCGATCGCCCAGATCTCGGTTCCCGCGGCCCGCGCGTCGGCGGCAGCCGTGCTCGTGTCGGCTCCGGTGTTGGCCACACCGTCGGTGAACACGATCATCTTGTTGTCGCCGCTGCCGTACTGCGCCTGCCCGAGATTGATGCCGTCACCGATCGCGGTGAGACCGCTCGCCACCAACGCGTTGATCGCGGCCTTGACCGCGACGGCGTCACCGGTCAGCGACTGGTCGAGCGTCGCGCCGCTCGCGAAGCTGACCACACCGACCCGGCTGCCGTCGATGACGCCGTCCAGCGCACCGTCGCTGGCCTCGTCAATGACGTCGACGAATTTGCTCGCGCCATTCTTCAACGCGCCCAACGGCGACCCGGACATGCTGCCGGACCGGTCGAGCACGAGCATGACGTCGACCGGGTTCTCGATAATCTCCGCTTGGCCGTTCAGCGTGACGGTGACCGGCACGGTCCCGCCACAGTTGATGGAATCGGTGCCCAGCGTCTTGTCGCCGGTGACGGTTCCTGCGGCCGAGGCAGACCCGGCGGCGAGTACCAGCGAGACGACGATGGCACCGCCGCCAACGCCAATGCGCTGGAGAAGGCGGTCGGTTCTTCGTAAGTTCACGGCGAACATCTCCTCTGTAATGGGATCAATGTGGACGCGACGGCACAGTGCCGAACGAAGCCGGACCTCTACGCGACCGCTTGTCTCCCCTGCCATGAGTCGCCAAAATCGGAATGAAGGTTACCGAAACCAAAAAATGTCAGGAAATTACACCGAACGACCGTTTCTGGTAAGTGATCTAATCATCACGAATTGCTGATCGGCGAACCGGCCTACGCGCCGGATGCAGGGCGTGACATACCTGTCTCCGTGATCCGGTAGGCCCGCGAATGTGAGTCGTTGTGGTCGTATCAACGACCACAACGACTCACGGTCGCTGCTGCTTGCGCCAGCCGTAGCGGGTCAGCCCCCGAGGCTTGTACACGGACAGGACGAGGACGATCAGCAGCACCGCGAGGCCGCCGATGGAGTGCACGAGGGTACTGGGCAGTTCGCGGGGATCCGCACCGGAGGCGGCGGCGTCGGCGAGGTAGCCGATGGTCTGGGTCTCGCCAAGCAAGACGGCAGTGGCGAGGAGCGTGAGCACCAGCTTGGTCAGGACCCAGTAGTGGCGGAGCAGGCCCCACCGGGTGCCGAGCGCGTTGACGATGCCGATGACCACCGAGGTCAGCGCCAGCGGCACGATGGCGTAGAACGCCATCACCCGCATCGCCGCGTAGAGACCACGTACCAACTGCTGATCGTGGCTGACGGCGGCGGTGACGTCGAGAGCGAGGTAGGCGGCGACGGCGCCGAGCCAGCCGACCGAGGTGGCGATGTGCGCGGTCAGCACCAGCTTGCGCACGCCGGGCGGCAGGGTCATCGGTGGTGATCTGCGGGCGGCGTGTGCGGCTCTGGCGCGCCGCGCGCGGGAGCGGGAAGTGACACGACCTCGGTCGTGGTGCTGCCCATTGGGACATGGCGGCCGGGGCCGTGGTCCCCGCCGATGCCGGTGAGCTGCAGCACGACGACCAGCGCCACCAGCAGAGCGACGACGATCAACGAGATCCTCACCCAGCGCGGCACGGGTGGCGGTGCCCCCTGGCCCGGGTCGCCGTCGGGCGGTGGGGTGTGCTCGGCCATCGCGCTCTCCTTCGGATACGCCACCACGTGATCGATACACAGTGTATCGATCACATCAGAATGTCATAGCGGCAGTCGCTCTGTACACTAACCAGGTGCCGAAGCTGTGGAATGACACCATCGCCGAGCACCGTCAGCAGGTGCGCGACGCGATTCTGGACACCACCTGGTCCCTGGTGACCGAGCACGGCCTGCTGTCGGTGACGATGTCGCGGATCGCCGAGGAGACCGGCATCGGGCGCGCCACGCTGTACAAGTACTTCCCTGACGTCGAGTCGATCCTGCACGCCTGGCACCAGCACCATGTCGCTGCCCATCTCGACCACCTCGCCGCGCTCGCCGACCACAGTGGCGACCAAAGCGCCGACCACAGCGCCGACGTGAGGGAACGTCTCGAATCGGTGCTGGGCGCCTACGCGCTCATCTGTCACCGCAGAGGCCGGCACGGCAGCGAACTCGCCGTCCTGCTGCATCGCGGGGAGCACGTCGACCAGGCGCAGCAGCACGTCCGCACCATGCTGCGCGACCTGCTGGCCGAGGCCGCCACAGCCGGGCTGGTTCGCGACGACGTGGCGCCCGACGAGCTCGCCGTCTACTGCGTCCACGCGCTCAGCGCGTGCGGCGGGTTGCCGTCCGAGGACGCCGTCAGCAGACTCGTCGCGGTCACCCTGGCTGGGCTGCGACCGGCCTGACTCCTACCGGCCCCGCACCGGCGCGCCCCAGTCGGTCTGCTCGCGGAGCTGGCGTTTCAGCAGCTTCCCGCCGGGGTTGCGCGGCAGCGGCTCGGTGCGCACCGCGAAGTACTGCGGGATCTTGAAGTCGGCGAGCCGGTCGCTGAGGTAGTTGAGGACGGCGTCCGGGTCGAACTCGGCGCCGGTTGGCACGACGACGGCACCGACCTTCTCCCCCATCACCTCGTCCGCCACACCGACGACGGCGACCTCGGCGATGCCGGGCGCGCCCGCGAGCGCGTTCTCCACCTCGACGGAGTACACGTTCTCGCCGCCTCGGTTGATCATGTCCTTGGCGCGGTCCACGACGAAGACGAGGCCGTCGTCGATGCGGGCGAGGTCGCCGCTGCGCAGCCACCCGTCGACGAACGTCTTCTCGGTCGCCTCGGGTTTGTTCCAGTACCCCCGCACGACGTTGGGGCCACGGATCAGCAGCTCCCCGACGCCGGTGCGCGGGTCGGGGTCGTCAACGGCGAGATCGACCACGGGCGCGGCGAAGCCCACGGAGTCGGCGTGCTCCGCTGCCCACTCGTGCGGCAGGAACGTCGCGATCGAGGACGTCTCGGTCAGGCCGAACCCGTTGCCCACCCTGGCGCGCGGGAACGCTCGCTGGATCCGCTCCACCAGCGCGGGCGCGATGGGAGCGCCGCCGTAGGCGATCCGCGTGACCGAGCCGACGTCGAACTCGCCGACGTTCGGCTGCGCCAACGCCAGCGCGTAGATCGCGGGAACGCTGGTGAGCATGGTGATCCGCTCCTCGACGATGGCGCGCAGGAACCGCTGGACGTCGAAGGCGGGCAGCACGACCGTGGGGCCGCCGATCGCGAGCTGCAGCAGCAGTTGGCTGTTGCAGCCGGTGACGTGGAACAACGGCACCGACACGAGGTTGCGCACGCTCGGACCGCCGGCGCGGTCGACGTCGATGACCCGGATCGCCGTCTCGATGTTGGACAGGAAGTTCCCGTGGGTCATCATCGCGCCCTTGGGGAAGCCGGTCGTCCCGCTGGTGTAGAAGATCGCGGCCAGGTCGTCCTGGCCGAGGGAGTCTACGACGAGCGGGCCGCCGTCCGGTAGCGGCGCACCGGGCCGGAAGGTGAACGTCGCGCCCGAGTCGGACAGCACGTAGTCGATCTCGGACTCCGCGAACCGCGTGTTCACCGGCACCACGACCGCCTCGGCGAACTGCGTGCCGAGGAACGCCACCACCCAGTCGGCCCCTGCGGGGAGCAGGTTGGCCACCCGGTCGCCGTGCTGGACACCCGCCGCGCGCAACCCGCCCGCGACCCGCGCCGCCCGGTCCCAGAGCTCACGGAACGTCAGCCGTGGGCCGTCGACCTCGACCACCGCCTCGCTGTCGGCGTGCGCGTCAACGGTGGCGCGCAGCATCGACACCAGCGAGGACGGCAGGTCCGTGTAGCGGGCGATACCGTGCGCGTCGCGCGCAACGCCGGACGTGTCGAACGGGGCCGCACCCCGTGGCGCGGGCCGTACCGTCATCGCGCCGCCTCCTTGGCCGTGAAGTACCGCTGCGGGTTCGCGACGAGCATCGTGGTGATGTCGTCCTCCGTCACGCCCTGCTCGCGCAGCGCGGGCAGCACGTCGCGCGGGATGTGCAGGTAGTGCCAGTTGGGTGCCGCCTGCCGCAGCATCTGCTGCGACGCCTCGCCGGAGAAGAAGTCCATGTAGCACGCCGCGTCGTGCGAGATCACGATCCGGTCGGCGTAGCCCTGCGCGCACAGGGTCGCGATCGTGCGCACCCGGTCCGCCGTCGGATTGAACATGTCCAGCCCGAACCGGTCACAGCCGATGGTCGCGCCCTGGTCCATGATCCACTTCAGGTAGTCCAGGTCGTTCGAGTCGCCCGCGTGCCCGACCACCACCTTGGTCAGGTCGACGCCGTGCTCGCGGTAGAACTCCAGCGCCAGCCTGCCGGTCTGGTGCGCGGCATTGGTGTGCACCGTGATCGGCACGCCGGTTTCCTGGTGGGTCTCGCTGATCGCCAGCTGTACCCGAGCCTGGTCCGGAGTGAGGCCACGCTCCTCCACCACACCTTTCAGCAACGCGGCGCGCACCCCAGTCTCGCCGATGCCTTCCCGGATGTCGCGCACGAACATCTCGGTCATCGGCTCCGGCCCGCCGAGCAGCGTGTCAGGGCCGCGGTAGTGGAAGAAATGCGGGATCTCGTCGAAGGTGTACAGGCCGGTCGCCACCACGATGTTGATGTCCACCTCGGCGTTGACCTGCTGGATGCGCGGGATGTAGCGGCCGAGCCCCACCACGGTCGGGTCCACGATGGTGTCCACCCCGGCCTGCTTGAGCGTGCGGAGCTTGTCGATCGCGTCCGTCACGCGCACCTGCTCGTCCCACCACTCGTGGCCGTAGTTCTGCATGACGTCGGGTGTGAGCACGAAGACGTGCTCGTGCATCAGCGTGGTCCCCAACTTGTCGACGTCGACCTGCCCGAGCACCGTGTCCACTGCCGCCATCTCGCCTCCGTTCGCCGCATGTGCGCTGCCTTGCAGGGTCGTGGTGATCGCGGTCACAACGCAAGGGAGCAACCACCAACATCGCACGACGTTCCGTTGTGGAAATCTCCAACGAGGCCCCGACGGACGACGTCGATGGGCGGGCCCCGTGTGCCGGCGGTTGTAGAATCTTCCGGTGCCAGCTCGCGGAGCGTCACCGACGACGCGCCACCCCGGCCCCTACGACCGCATGGTCGCCTTCGCGCTGCGCGAACGCGCCGACCTCGCCGCCCGGTGCGTGGCGCGGATGCGGAGCGAGATCACCGCGTACCACTCGGCCGATCCCGCAGACCTGGTACCCGGCGTGTCCCATAACGTCGAGCTGCTGTTCGGCGCCCTCGCCGAGCACCGCGCGCCGAGCGACGCGGAACTGGCGCAGATCGCCGAGCACGGCAGAGACCGAGCCAGGCTGGGCGTCCCCATCGACGACCTGTTGCGCGGCTGGCGGGTGAGCATCGCGATCCTGCTTGAGCTGATCGCCGAGTTCGCCCGCGCCAACGGCATCCCCGACCCGCCGTTGCTCCAGCTCATCACCGACGTCCACGCGCGCGCCGACTCCGCCATGGTGGCCGCCGCCCGCGGCCACCGCGACGCGGAGCTCGAACTCGCCGGGAGCGAACGTGACCGCCGGTTCGACCTGGTTCGCGGCATCCTGCATGGCACGCTCAGCCCCGCGGAGCTTCGGGTGCGCGCCGGGGTCTACGGCCTCGACCTCGGTCGCCGCTACCACGCCCTGCACGCCCGCGCCGAGCCTGGACAGTCGCTGTCGGACCTCGAACGCCCGCTTCGGCTGGACAGCCAACCGCGCCACGGTCTGGCCACCGTTGTCGAAGGCGACCTCATCGGATTCATCGACCACCCGCCGCGCGAGCTGCCCGGCTACATCGGCCTCGGCCCGCCCGACCGGCTCGACCATCTCGAGGAGTCGTTCCGCAAGGCCACCCGCGCGCTCACCACCGCCGTCGCCTTCGGCCTGCCGGGTGTCCACGACCTCGCCGGGCTCGGCCTCCGGGCCGCGATCGTCGCCGATCCCGAACTGGGCGATGAGCTCCGCCGCCGCTACGTCGACCCGCTGTCGAGCGTGCCGCCCGGCCTCGCGGACAGTCTCACCAGCACCATCGAACGGTTCCTCGCCAACGGCCAGCGCATCGAAGCGACCGCGCGAGAGCTGCACGTCCACCCGAACACCCTGCGCCATCGCGTGAAACGGTACGAAGAGATCACCGCATGCACGCTCCGTGAGCCGACGTGCGCGCTCGAAGTGTGGTGGGCGCTGCAACGCGCGTACCTCGACGCACATCGAGACGCCGGTTGAGCCCTGCTGCCCCTGCTGCCCCTGCCGCTACTCGTCGCGAGGTCGTTCGCCGGACGGTCCGAGTCCGTCGCGGTCGGCCCACTCCAGCAGCGGGTCCAGCGGGAACGGGGCGTCGTCGATGCCCGCGTGCAGGTCGCCGAGCGTCGCGTAGCGGCCTGGCACGGTGGCGATGGTGAAGTCGCGCGGGTCGACGTCGCCGATCTCGGACCACGCCAGCGGCGTCGAGACGCGACCATCCGGAAAGCCCCGCACGGAGTACGCGGCGGCGATGGTGTGGTCTCGGGCGTTCTGGTTGTAGTCGATGAAGAGGTCCGCCGGGTGGCGGTCCTTGCGCCACCACTCGGTGGTCGCGTCGTCGGGCGCGCGGCGCTCGACCTCGCGGGCGAAGGCGTGCGCTGCGCGGCGTACCTCGCCGAACGGCCGGTCCGGCGGGATGCGGACGTAGATGTGCAGGCCACGGCCGCCGGACGTCTTCGGCCAGCCGGTCGCGCCCAGCTCGTCGAGCACCTCGTGGGCGACGTGCGCCACCCGCCGCACCCGATCGAACGGGCAGTCCGGCATGGGGTCGAGGTCGATGCGCCACTCGTCGGGTTTCTCGGTGTCGGCGCGGCGGCTGTTCCAGGGATGGAACTCCACGGTGGACATCTGCAACGCCCAGATGACGTCGGCGAGCTTGGTGACGCACAGTTCGTCGGCGTGCCGGTTGTAGCGCGGGAAGTGCACGCGGACGGTCTCCAGCCACGGTGGCGCGCCCTGCGGCACGCGTTTCTGGTGCACCTTCTCACCGCTGACGCCGTCGGGGAAGCGGTGCATCATGCACGGCCGCTCCCGCAGCGCCCGAACGATCCCCTCGCCGACCGACACGTAGTAATCGGCGAGGTCCAGCTTGGTCTCGCCACGCTCGGGGAAGTACACCCGGTCGGGATTGGTCAACCGCACGGTGTAGCCGTCGACGTCGAGTTCCACCGCCGGGCTCTTGCCTGCCATGTTGACCAACGTACGGGGTCCGGCGGCTCGTGGCGCGACATCGGCTCGACCGGCGGTTCTGTTTGTCGATGTTCTGCTTGTCCACGTGCGCGGCGCGCGGCTGTGCCGCGGCCAGCGGTGCTGGTCGCGGTGGGCCGGTGTGTGGTTGTGGCTCGGCCTCGGTGTTAGCCGATGGGTTCGGTGTGGGGTGCGGTGAACCGTCGTGGTTGGCGTGTCGGATCCAGCCATTCGGGCGGCAGGCATTCGGGCCTGCCGTCGGTGGCCATGTGGATTGTCCAGCCTGCGTGGTGCACGAGCCGGTGGCAG
>WHTY01000062.1 GCA_009377475.1 Actinophytocola sp. | reverse complement strand
GCTTCAACCGCCGCACCGCCCGCAAACGCGGACTGCTGTTCCTCCGACTGATGGAGCGAGCGATCGAGGCTGACCCCATCCGCTACGTCGACATCGTCGCCAATCCACACAAGACCGACCGCAAGCACACACCGCCCGGCACGCTCGCCGCCGCGCCGCTCGACCGGCCCTGGCGAACCGCCACATAACGCGGTTCGCGGTACTGCATCGATATGGATAGCCAATTTCCCTAATGCTTACGGCGTCCACGCGAAGACGACTCTGTGAAACGCCAACCGCATCAAATCCTGATGTTATCGGTGGCCTGGGCTACGCGTGGCCGTTATGCCGGCTCGGGCAGTTCCGTTGGGATGTCGACGAGTCGCGTCGTGGCGTCGGCGCCGACGACGACCGTGTCGCCGTACATGCAGCCGACATCGGGTTTCCAGCGGGGATCGTACACGTCGATGTTGTTGCACAGCACCATGCCTTCGCGGAGCACCAACTCCCCTATGCGGCTGCCGTCCATGGACGTGGGCCCGCCCTGGCCGGGGCGATGCACCACGGTCGGGAACTCCGGGGAGGCCAATCCGTGGCCGTGGAAGCCGAGCTCGACGAAGTCCATTCCGGCCCGTTCCACGGGTCGGCGGATCGTCGTGTATGCCTCGCGGATCGTCATGCCCGGCCGCAGCTCCAGTGACGCCTCCAGCGTTTCCACACAGACGTCGAAGATCGCCTTGAGCTGCGCGGGCGCACGCTCGCCGACGTAGACGGTGAACTCGGTGCCGGCCAGGTAGCCGCCATAGCAGATGTGGTACTCCGTCACGACGATGTCACCCTGGTTGAGTGGCCGCATGGTCGGCGCGCCCGGTGGCTCGGTGGCGTGCAGCAATCGCCACACCTCGCTTGGCGGATGCTCCACCGGTCCCGAGGACAGGAAGTTGAATACCTGCGGCTCCGCGCCGTTGGCGACCTGCGTGCGCAGCATGTCGGCCGCCACAACGGCTTCCGGGGTGCCCGGCCGGGCGGCAGCCACCATGGCGTCGAGCGCGATCCGCGAGATCTCGGCGGCCCGGCGGATCATGCCGATCTCCTCATCGCTTTTGATCAGGCGCAGCTGCTCGAGTAGCCATCCCGCGGGCACGAGTGTCGCGTTCGGCAGCTCGCGCTCCAGTGCGGCCTGCTGGCTCGCGAGGATGTATGGCGTGGCGAACAAGGCCGAGCTGAACGGCGCGACCCCGATCCGCCCTGAGTCACAGCCGCGCTTGCGCAGCTCGTCCGCCACCCCTGCCATGCCCTCGCTGCGCCTGATGTCAGTGGTCCACCGCTGGGTCTGCAGATACCCATTGCAGGGCTCGTGCATCTGCGGCTGGTTGCTGTTCCACACCACCGGATCGGAGTCCAGGAAGAACGCCGCTTCCCCACCGCACAGCGAGCCCACCTGGGTCAGGTAGCGCACGTTGGCGGTGGCCATGCCGAACGACATGTCGTTGGCGATGAGTACGAGCGCGTCGAGGCCTGCCAGCGACATGAGTTCCCGGATACCGGCCCAGCGGCGGTCGCGCTCGGCAAGGGAGAGTTGCGGGACCCACTGGTGCAGGGACGCCGGTGCAACGACTACCGGATTCGCCGCAGTGTTCTTCATCGCTCCTCCAAGGTTGGACCGGGCGTTGTTCAGGTGGCGTGTGTCTCGGGTGCGAACAGCTCCTCCGTGGCGAGGGCTCGTGCCGCGATGCCCTGTTCGTGCGCGTACCGGGTGAGTGCGTCGAGCACGTCGCGGTTCGCCGCGATGCCGTAGGGGAAGGCGTCGCCGCCGAACAGCCGCGCGACCTCGTCGAGCTCTGCCTCCAGCCACGGCAAGGAGACGGCCAGGCCGGTGATCTGGTGTAGCCGCCGCATACCGGACCCTTTGGCGGCACAGAACGCGTCGTAGAGGACACGAGCCAGCGACCTGTTGGCCTCGTAGACGTCTCGGCGGAGCACAACGAGATGCATGACCGGAAAGACACCGGTCCGGATGAAGTAGTCCCGTTCGACCTGCCGGTAGTCGGAAAAGAGACGGGCAACGGGTGGGTCCGGTCGCTCGAGCGAGGCCGGCGGGAAGGCCGAGACCAGCGCGTCGATGTCTCCGTCGCAGAGCATCCCTTCGAGCGTGGCCTCGGCCGGGATGCGTTCGAGTGAGACGTCGCCCGGCAGCTCGAGCGGCATCCGCTCGTGAAAGTCCGGTTCGCGCAGGCCACCGGTCAGCCAGGAGACGTCCCGGGGATGGACCCCGTAATCGTGTTGCAGAAACGCGCGAACCCACAGCGCGGCGGTCATCTGGTACTCCAAGATGCCGACCTTGCGCCCGCGCAGATCTTCCGGCCCGAAGATGCCCGCGGCGCGGTTGACATAGACCTGGGCATGGCGGAAGTGCCGCGATGGGAACACCGGAATGCCGACGAACCTGTCGTCCTCGCGGGAGATCATCGCCAGGTACGACGACGCCGACATCTCCGCGGCCGGAAACTCCGCATGCTGGCACTGGCGGCGGAACAGCTCACCTGGATCGTCGAAGCGAACGTAGGTCAAGTCCACCCCGTCTGGCTGCACCTCACCGGTCGCCAGGGCGAGCGTGCGATCCCAGTACAGCAGGCCGGCGTAGGTCAATGGCAGCGACGCCATAAGCTGTTCACCCCTCCGTCACGGCCGCGAGTAACTCGTCTGTCGAGATCAAGTCGGCGTACTTCTGCTGCATGTCGAACAGGCTGATGGCGTGCGAGGCCTCGCCGCGGTCAAAGGTGGCCTCGGCGAGTACGGCTACCCGGTAGCCGTGGGAGAAACCGTCGACAACGGTGGCGCGCACGCAGCCGCTGGTGCTGCCGCCGCATACCGCGAGTTGCCGAATGCCGTGGCCGACAAGGTATTGCCGCAGCGGCGTGTCGAAGAACGCGCTCGGTTTGGTCTTGGCGATGACGACATCCTGCGGCCCAGTACGGATGGGCTCGACGATCTCGTTTGCTTTGGCGGGGTCGACGGCGTCAATGGGGGTGCGCGCGTGCTTCTCGCCCCACGACCGTCGCATCAGCCAGTCGTGCTCGGAAGCGCCGGTGGTATAGATGACGGGAATCCCTCGTTCACGCACCGCGGGCAACACTGCTTGAATTACCTCGACCGCCGCCCAGGCCGCTGGGCCACAGCTGTTGGGGTATCGCTCGATCGACGCGAGCAGCGACAGCCCCGGATCGCCGGTGAACGCGTATGTCACGTCCACCACGAGCAATGCCATCGGCGTGGTCAGTTCGCGACGCTGGCCGTACCCGCTGGCGGCGAAGACCGCCACATCCTCAGTTGTGAGGAACCGATCCCACGGTGTGCGTTCCTGCGCAGTCATCCCGTGTCCCCGGGTTCGGTTTCGTCGAAACGCGGGCCTGCGAGTCCGATGTAGTCGGCGAGGGCCTTGCGGACCCGTTGTGTGGTGCGTTCGAACTCCGGGAGGGAGCGTGCCGTCCAGTCCCGTGGATAGGGCAGGTCAACCCGCACGCGTTCCACGATGCGGCCAGGCCGCGACGACATCACGATCACCTGGTCGGCGAGGTACACCGATTCCTCGATGTCGTGCGTGACGAGCACGGCGGTCTTCTCGCCGGTCTTGCAGATCGCCAGCAGCAGGTCGTTGAGCTGTTCCCGAGTGATGCTATCGAGGGCGCCGAACGGTTCGTCGAGCAGCAACACGGCCGGGTCATGGATCAGGGCGCGACAGATAGCGACGCGCTGCTGCATACCACCGGAGAGCTCATGGGGTCGAAGCTTCTCGGATCCGGCCAGGCCGACCTGGGCGAGCAGGTTCCTGGCCTGTTCCTCGAAGTTGCTGCGCGGCAGCTTGAGGATGTCGACGGGCAGCAGCACGTTGCGCAGCACATCACGCCACTGCAGCAGTGCCGAGTGCTGGAACATCATCCCGATCCGCTGGCTCGGACCCGTCACCCTGGCGCCGGCGAGGAAAATATCGCCGTTGTCGGCAGGCAGCACGCCGGCCAGCATCCGCAACAGCGTGGACTTGCCGCAGCCGCTGGGGCCGACGATCGCGGTGATACTTCCCCGCACGACCTCCAGGTCGATGTCGGTGACCGCTGGGACGTCACTGCCCTTGGTCAGGTAGGTCTTGGAGACTCCCCGCACGGCGAGCGTCGGGGCGCGGTTGTCGAGCACGACCTCGCCTGCGCCGGAACGGAACCTCGAAAACTTCCTCATCACGCCCTGCCCGATACCTGTCGCGCCCACGGAAGCACGGCCCACTCGACGATGCGAACGATCGTGAACAGGCCGATTCCCATAATGGCCAGGAAGAACAGCGCCGAGAACAGCAAAGGCGGGTTCAGGGTGGCACTGCCCTGCAGAACCAGGAAGCCGAGGCCGCTTTGCGCGGTGACGAACTCGCCGACGACGGCGCCGATCACACTCAACGTGATCGAGACGCGGGCACCGGCGAAGATGTACGGAAGGGCGTTCGGCAGCGAGAACATGCGCAGCATCTGCCAGCGCGATGCGTTGAGGACCCCGCCCAGTTCGCGGGTCTCCCTGGGCAGCATCCGCAGGCCGGCCACGGTATTGATCAGGACGGGAAAGAAGGCGATGATCGCTGCCGTGGCCACCTTAGGTGCCATCCCGAATCCGAGCAGCAGCACCAGTAGCGGCGCTATCGCGATCGAGGGAATGACCTGGGAGACGACGAGCAACGGCAGGACAGACTCTTCGAGCACTTTGAACTCCGAAACCAGGATCGCGATGACGACGCCTGCCGTCAGGGCGATCGTGAACGCGAGTAGCACCTCCATGAGTGTGGTACCGGTGTGCTGCAGCAGCATTGCAGCATTTGCCTGCACAAAACCGGCCACGTTGATTGGAGATGCGAGCGTGGTCCTGGGAACCCAGCCAAGATCGACCGCAATCTGCCACAGCCCGATCCCCATGGCCAGCACGACAAGCGGCTTCACGACGGTGAGAGCCTGCGGAACCAGGAACACGCGAAGGACGCTGCCCGGTTGCCGGTCGGTGTGCCGTGTTTGCGTACCCGCTGCCATGCCGCTGGTCACCGATCCCGTCAGGACTGGCCGGTCAGGAACTCGTTCGTGTAGACCTCATCCAGCGAGACTTCCCGCTCCTGCGCGCCATACTCGACGTTGAGCTCCTGCGTGTCCTGCCACTTGGCCTCATCCATGGTGCCGGGTCCCTCCGGCGCTGCTGATGGGTCATAGAACTGCAGGAACTCCTCCACCTCGGCGCGGAAGAACTCGGGGTCACCCTCGGCGCGCTCAGCGATGAGCTCACCAGCCTCGTCGGGGTTGTCCATCACGTATTCCACCCCGCGCATGCTCGCCGCCAAGAACCCTTCCACCGCCTGGGGGTTCTCGGCCAGGAAGTCCGTGTTCGCGCTGATGGTGGAGCCGTAGATGTCCAGCCCGAACTCGTACCAGTACAGGTTGTCGACCTGATCAAGCACATCCGCGAATACCGGTCCGAAGATGTTGGTCGCGTCCACCTGGCCGCCCAGCAAGGTTTGTTTGGCCGCGGCGGGGTTGATCGCAATCTGTTCCACCTCGGCCAGGTCTACGTCGTTGAGGTCCAGCAGTGCCGGGAAGAACTGATCCAGCGCGCTGGCGGGCGGGGTGGCGACGGTGTGCCCGACCAGTTCCGCGGGCGTGGAAACGTTCAACTCCTTCCGGACTTGCGTCGCCGCCGCGTCGTGTTGCAACAGCATCGAGACGACCTTCACCGGATGTTGCTCGTTGGCGATACCGGTCAGCGCCACGCTGGAGCTCACCACGCCAAGCTCGGCAGCGCCGGTCGCGATTCGGGTCAGCGAGTCCTGTGATCCCCCGCTGGGCTGGATGGTGACGTCGAGCCCAGCCTCGTCGTACCAACCCTTCTCCTGCGCGACGACAAACGGCGAATGCAGGCCGTCATAGGCGAAGTCGAGGGAGAACGTGATGCTGACGGTGTCCTCGCCTTGCCCGGGGTCGCCTTCCTGCCCACCGCATGCGGCGACAAGCATCGCTGCCAGGCTCCCGGCTAGGAACGCCAGCCACCGACCTTTTCCCCGTGACAGCCGCGATAACAAGGGCAACCTCCTGGTCCGCTTCTGCGCACGACCACAGGCGCGACGGCTAGCTTCGCCAGCCGCAAAACACTAGACTCTAAGTCTCTTATTACCGAACTATCTTTGTCAAGGTTCGTTGCTGGTACTGCAGGAAAGGGTGGTGCGTGTGCTGACGTTGTCGCTGCTCAGGCCTCGTGAGTGTTGCGCGGCGTTAGAACGTCGCGCAACACTCACGACCCCGCGCAACTGTGGCGAGAAGGGTCGAACATGATGCGGGTGGGGGTCATCGGGACAGGCACCATCGGCGGGCCGTTGATCGAGGCCCTGCGGCGCGGCGAGATCGCAGGCGCCCAGTTGGCCGGCGTGCTGACGCGCCACGGCACCGCCGAATCGCCCACCACCCTGACCGACCTGCTCGAGCAGAGTGATCTGATTGTGGAGGCAGCCGGCCAGGACGCCGTTGCCGAGCATGGGCCTGCCATCATCGTGGCCGGACGTGACTTGCTCGTGGTGTCCGTGGGTGCGCTCGCCGACGAGCAACTGCTGGCCGACGTGAGCGGCGGGCCAGGTCGCTTGTACCTGTGCGCGGGAGCGATCGGTGGCTTGGACCTGCTGCGCGCCGCGACGGCTAGCAGCGCTCTGACCACGGTCCGGCTCACCACACGGAAGCACCCCCGCTCACTGCCCGCGGGCGTGCGCGAATCAGCCGAACCTGACACTTCCACCGTTGTTTTCGACGGCACGGCGCGCGAAGCGGCGAGCCGTTACCCGGAGAACCTCAACGTCGCCGCGACGCTCGCCCTGGCGACCGTTGGCATGGACCAGACATTCGTCACACTGATCAGCGACCCCCACGCCCAGAAAACGACACACGTCGTCGAGGCATCCGGCGACATCGGGACCTACCGCTTCGAGATCAGCAGCCGACCCTCGCCCGAGCATCCCGCGACGAGCGCGGTCGTCCCGCTGGCCGTGACCAGGGCTGTCCGATCACTTGCCGAGCACCCCGCCGTGTCGTTCGTCTGAGTCCGCGTCGACGTGGCGTGGCCTGCCGGCCAGGGCACCCGCGCCGACCTGCACCACCAGGCAGACAAGCAGGAAGCCGACCGGCATGACCCAGCCACCGGAGAAGTCCTGCAGGAGGCCGACGACGAAGGGTCCACCGGCGGCGAGCGAGTACCCACAGGCCTGCACCATGCCGGACAGTTCCGCGGCCTGCTCGGTCGACCTGGAACGGAGCACGACCAGGACCAGGGCGAGGCTGATCGCGCCGCCCTGGGACAGCCCGAGCAGCACGACCCACAACACGGGTGCAGCAGCAGGTGCGGTCATCAAGCCCAGGAGGGCCGCCGCGCCGACGAACAGCAGCAACACGGCCAGCGAGCTCTGCCGCCGCATGCGGTGGGCAATCATCGGCGTCGTCAGCGACGCCGGGATGCCGCTGAGATTGGCCAGCCCCAGCAGCAGTCCGGCCTGACGCGCGTCGAGTCCGCTGTCCATGAACAGGCTGGGCAACCACGTCAGCACCGAGTAGTAGCCCAGCGACTGCAGCCCCATGAACACCGTCAGCTGCCAAGCCAGCGGGGATCGCGCCAACTGTCGGAACCTCAACACGGGCACTGCCTCGAGGGCTGCGGTGCGGGGCGGTTCCCGGGTCGGCGCCCAGCACACGAGCGCGACCAGGCACAGCACCCCCCACATCGCGGTCGCCACCGGCCAGCCATGGCCGGTGACGCCAGCGAGCGGGACCGTGGCGGCGGCCGCGATGCTGGCGCCGATTCCCATGAACATCATGTACAGGCCGGTCATCAGTCCGGCGCGGTGCGGGAAGTGCCGCTTGACCACGGCAGGCAGCAGCACGTTGGCCACCGCGATCCCCACCCCGACCAGTACTGTCCCGCCGAACAGCGCCGCCGTCCCGATCCCACGTATCACGGTGCCGACGAGCACCAGCACCAGGAACAGCGACAGCGCGTTATGCAGGCCGATCCGGCGCGACAGTAACGCGGTGACCGCAGACATCACGGCGAAGCACAGCACCGGAACCGTCGTGAGCAGACCGGCGACGCTGGACGCCAGCCCGAAGTCGCGCTGGATCTCGGCCAGCACCGGAGGCACCGTGGTCAGCGCGGGACGGAGGTTCAGTGCGAGCAGCAGGAATCCCGCGACCAGCAGCCAGTGCCGCGCACGTGCGCGCCGTGGCACTCGGCTTCCCAGGGCAGCCGGCGGCGGGCTCCGGCTCGCCACGTGCCGTTACCAGTTCGCTCCGGAGGCAGCGGTCACGACGCCTCCTGTAGTTCGGCGACCTGCTGCTCGGCCTGCCTGCGTAGCAGCCTGCGCAGCCGGGCGACGCCGATGTCGTGCTGGTAGAGGTTCTCGGCCTGATCCGCGTCGTCAGCCATGGTCTCCAGCAAGCGGCGATCCTGCTCCAAGACGTGCCAGTGCCGTTCTTCGATCTTGGTCTTGTACAGGAATCGCCACACGTCGCGCTGCCACCCGCTGACGCGGCGGCAGCGCCAGAAGAACACCGCGGTCTGGCCTGCGGTGATCGGGGTGACCATGCCGACGATCCGGAACGGCCCCCCTGGCCCTGCGGTTTGCGGGTAGGGGATCTCCAGCTCGACCCAGTCCACGCCGGTGTGACACAGCTCGACCCAGTCGAAGTTCTTGCCCCGCTGGGTGGTCTTCTCGAACACGAACCCGCGGTCGGTCTCGCGGATGCGGAACTTCGCCGAGGTGTCACCCTCGAACATCGAATGGGATTCGCTGTGCAGGAATGCTCCGTGCATCGGGTCCAGCAGGTTCTCCAGCGTGAACCGCCACCGCGCGTCCCATTCGGCGTAGGCGAGGAAGTGTGCGACCTCGGGATCGGTGAGCAGGTCAGGCTCGACCAGCTCGGATGGCGTCGGGTGCTTGTCATCGCCGATGTAGGCCAGGATCACGCCTGCGAACTCTCGCAACGCCAGGCTCGGCACGACCTGTTTGCCTTCCAGGGCGCAGCCGGGCATCCCGGGCACCGCGACCACCGTGCCGTCGCCATTGGTCTGGACGCCGTGGTAGGAGCAGGCAATTCGGTCGCCGAGGTGGGTACCTAGCGACAACGGCGCCCCCCGGTGCGGGCAGCGGTCTTCGAGCATGTGCAGGCTGCCATCGGGTTCACGGAACAGCACCCAATTCTCGCCCAGCCGGGTCAACCGCCGCAGCGACCCCGGAGCGATGAACCGCGACGGACAGATCGCGTACCAGCGGTTGCGCAACCCGGTAGCGAGTAGGTCGTCGGTGGTGACTGCCTTCTTGACCATTGCCATTTTCACGCACCCAACCTTTGCATCTCGGCGGTGAAGGAGTCCTCGGTCCACGCCGCACCGTCGGGTGCGGCGATCCCGACCGCATCGAGTTCGGTAAGCAGGCCGGGCAGGTCGTGGATGCCGCGCCCAAAAATCTCTTCGATCGCACCGGCCAGCTTCATCTCGTATGCCGCGGGAGTTGTATCGCGAGACTGATGTGTCTCCAGGTAGTTGTCGGGCATGGTTCCTCCTTACTCCCTAGCGATCCAGCACAAGCCGGTCGGACAGCGATCGGCCGACACAGATCATCATTGTCGTGTTCTCGGCTCGTTCGGCATCGCTGAGAATCGAGTCCCTGTGGTCGGGGACGCCGTCGATGACCGCCGTTTCGCAGGTGCCGCAGATGCCTTCCTCGCAGGAACTCGGCACGTCGATCCCGGCCGCCCGCAGCGTTTCCATGATCGTGCAGGTCGGCGGCACCTGCACGGTGATGCCCGAGCGACGACAGACGACCTCGAACCCACGCTCGGCGTCCGCATCGGGAACGGGCTGCGGCTTCGGGCTAAAGCGCTCCACCTGCAACGTCCCGGTTGGCCAGGCTTCGCAGCGCTGCTCAACCGCGGTGATTAGCCCCTCGGGGCCGCAGCAGTAGACGAGCATGCCCGACGTTGGCTCGGTGAGCCACGAGTCGAGGTCGAGCATGCCGCGCTCGTCCTCGGCAACGACGTCGACACGGCTGCCATAGCGGTTGAGCTCGTCCAGGAAGGCCATCGACGCGCGCCGACGGCCGCCGTAGAGCAGGCGCCAGTCGGCGCCGGACTCCGCCGTGGCGCGCACCATCGGCAGCAGTGGCGTTATGCCGATTCCCCCGGCGATGAACAGGTACTTCTCAGCGGAGCGGACCTCGAAGTTGTTCAGCGGCTCGGCGACGGTGACCGTGTCACCGGGACGAAGCCGATCGTGGACGTAGACCGATCCGCCGCGGCTGTCCTGCTCACGAAGCACGGCCACCCGGTACGCGCAGCGATCGTCGGGGTCGCTGCACAGCGAGTACTGCCGGACGAGGCCGTTGCCGAGGGTGACGTCGACGTGCGCACCAGGCTGCCACGGCGGCAACGGTTTGCCGTCCGGATCAACCAGCAACACCGACAGGACGCCGTCGGCCTCCCAGGTCAGCTGCTTGACCAGGAGCGAAAGCTGCTGCCGGTGATCCCGGGTTGTCACGGCCCCTCCTCCCCCACCAGCTCGTCGTCAGCGGCCTCCACGGGCGGCGTGAACAGCTCCGGCATCGGTCCCAGGGCGTCGACGTCCACCTCCACCACGACCGGGCCGCGTCGCGCGACGGCGTCTGCGAACACGTCATCGGCGTGCGCAGTGTTGGTGATCAGGGCGTGGGGCAGTTCGAAGGCCGCTGCGAGCCGCGTGAAGTCCGGGGTGTGCAGGTCCACGCCGGCATGGCGGCGACTGTGCGCGTCCTGCAGGTTGCGCAGCACGCCGTAACCACGGTCGTTGAACACGATCAGCACCAGCCAGGGGCGTTCCTGCGCCAGGGTCGCGAGCTCACCGAGGTGGACTGCCAGCCCCCCGTCTCCCGCGATGACGGCCACCGGCGCATCGGGTCGGGCGGTTGCGGCGCCGATGCCCATGGCCAGGCCTTGACCGATGCCTCCACCACGGGCGTAGATGTTGCACCACGGTTGGTAGATCTCCAGCAACCGGTTTCCCCAGCTGCTGGAGGCGATGGTGACATCGCGAGCCACGATCCCGTCGCGGGGCAGCGCGCGGCGGAGCGCATCGCAGACCGCGGCGTGCACACCGATCGCGTCGCGATGCGCAGCCCGCACCTGGCCGCGGACCTGGCGCACCCGCTCGCGCCAGCCGGAGTCGAGCTGCGCAGGCGTCACCCGGTCGCATAGGCCCCGCAGAGCCGCGGTGGCGTCGCCGACGACGCCAGACTTGACCGGGTAGACGCGGCCGATCGCCTTATCGTCCAGATCGATCTGGATGTGGGCCGACGGTATCCGCAGACGGTAGGTGGCGGTCTCGTTCGAGCGGAAGTGCGTGCCGACCGACAGCAGCACGTCGGCATCGTCGAGCAATGCCTGACCGGCCTCGGTGGTGGCGTAGTTGCCGATGCAGAGCGGGTGAACCTCGGCGATCACGCCGCGGCCTGCGTTGCTGGTGAACACTGCCGCGCCGAGGCGATCGACGAGTGTCCCCAGCGGCTCGCCTGCACCGACTGCTCCCCCGCCGACCCACACCACCGGTCGGCGGGCCTGATCCAGGGCGGCGGCGGCGTCCGCCAGGCCGTCCGGTTCGCGTTCTGGGGCTCCGGCCGGGTCGATCGGGTCGACGGCGGAGTCGGACGCCAAGTGCTGCAGGTCGATCGGCCACTCGACGCTGACCGGTCCACCGGGCGCGGTCAGCGCATCCCGCACGGCGCCCGCGAGCACCGCGGCGGCGGTGCTGGGGTTAGTGATGGTGAGCGCGCGCCGCGAGACCGCGGCGAGCATGCCGGCCTGATCCTTGGTTTCGTGGATGAAACCACGGCCCTGGCCGAGATACGTCGTGGGGATCTGACTGGTGATGTGCAGAACCGGGCTGCCCGCAGCCAGCGCTTCGATCAGCGACCCGGCGGCATTGCCTGCCCCGGTGCCGGTGCTGGTCAACGCGCACCCCAGTCCGCCGCGAGCACGCGCGTAGCCGTCGGCTGCGTTGACCGCGGCGGCCTCGTGGCGCACCGGGACGAACCGCAGCTCCGTGCTGGCCGCCTCGACCAGCGGGAGGTTGTGGATGCTGGCCACGCCGAAGACCGTATCGACACCGGCGTCGCGCAGCAGCTCGGCCAGCAGCTGCCCTCCATCGCGATACGGCATGCCAGCACCTCCCTCCTCTTCAGTGGATGTGGCGGCCGATTCCGCCTGCGACGTCGATCGCGGTTCCGGTCACATATGAGCACCGCGGTGAGAGCAGGAACGCAATCAGCGCCGCGACCTCCTCCGGGTCACCGAACCGGCCCAACGTGACTCCCCGGTCCCCCGCGAACTGTCGCTGCCACGACGCGTAGCCGAGGTCGGTGTCGGCGCGCTCGTAACGACGGCGCCACTGATCGGTGTCGATGAGCCCGAGGCAGACTGTGTTGACGCGCACGCCATCACTCGCCAGCTCCTCGGCCAGCGTCCGGGACAGGTTGAGCGCGGCTGCCCTTGCCGCGCTGGTCGCGGCGAGTGCGGGCTCAGGGCACACAGCGAGCACCGCGTTGACGTTGACCACCGCCGCAGCGTCAGAGCGGCGCAGTAACGGCAGCGCTGTCAGCGTCGGATGCAGGATGCCGTCGAGCTTGAGTCCCAGTTCGTCGCGCCAGTCGTCGGCTGTGGTCTCGGCGAGCCGTTTCATCCTTGATCCGCCCGCGTTGTTGACCAGCCCGTCCACGCGGCCGAACCGCTCGTCCACCGCGGCGATGAACCGCTGCACGGAACGCTCGTCCCGCACGTCGCAAGTGCGCGCCAGCACCCGGCTGTTCTCGAGCCCGGCGTCGGCGACGGCCTTGGCCAGCCGGTCACCGTTACGGGCGCAGGTGGCCAGCAGCGCACCCTCATCGTGCAGCGCACGCAGGGTCGCGAAACCGACGCCGGCGCTGCCACCGGTGACGACTACAACACGGTCGGTCAGTCCAAGGTCCACGCTCACCCCTTAATGCATCACGAAGCCACCATCGACGACCAGCAGCTGGCCGGTGATGTAACGGGCTTGCGGGCCCAGCAAGAACGTCACCGCTCCGACGACGTCGTCAGGGTGCTGCTCGTCGCTGATCGCCCGGTCCCGCCGGTACAACTCGTGTCGCTCGGCGGGCACCCGCTCGGTGGACTCGGTGACGGTCAGCCCCGGCGCGACCGCGTTGACCGTGATGCGCTCATCGCCCAGCTCGCGGGCCATCGCCTTGGTCAGGGCGATCACCGCGCCCTTGGACGCCACATAGTGGGCCAGCCGCGGCGAACCGTACAACGCGGCGTCGGAGGCGATGTTGACGACGCGGCCTGCCCCGGCGGCCAGCATGCTGGGCAGCACCGCCCGCGAGACCAGCCACGGCCCACGGGCGTTAACCGTCATCAGGCGATCCCACTCCTCGACCGTGAGTTCGTGGAACCGCTTGCCACCAACGGCATCAGCCAGCGCGGCATTGTTGACCAGGCCGTAGATCTCGCGGTCCCGGCGGATCTCACCGACGGCGTCGGCCACCGAGCCCGGATCGGCGACGTCCATGCCGATGTAGTGGGCATCAAGGCCTGCGCCGCGCAACTCCTTCTCCGCGGCAACACCGCGTTCGGTGTCCACCTCGGCGAGATAGACCCGAGCGCCCGCGGCGGCGACGTCGCGAGCCATGGCAAGGCCAAGGCCCCGGCCGGCGCCGGTGATGACGACGGCGTGTCCGTCCATCGGTGCGGTCATGGTGTGATCCGGCCTGTCAGTCGCGAGTGATCCCGTGCATCGGTGAACTCTCCGGGTACGTCGGTACCTGCGGCTTCTGGGTACCGATCACCACGCAGAACAAGGCGTCCACGTCACCCGTGTTACGCAGGCTGCGCGGCACACCCGGCGGGATCACGATCATGTCCCGATAGCCAAGCGTGCGCCGCACCAACTGCTCGCCCCGATGCACGCCGACCTCGACCTGGCCTTCGAGGACGAAGAAGGCTTCCTCGGCATCGTGATGCACGTGCTCGGGTCCTTCCGCACCCGGAGGCAACAGCATGTTGGAGAAGGTGAACCCGCGCGATTGCAGGATGTTCTGGTCACCATCGTGATCGCCGGTCGCACCGGAACCCACGTACCGGATCTGAGCGCGCCGGTACTGAGACCCCGCCTTGGCCTGGAACCCGAGGGTGTCCCAGTCGGGTTGCCTGCTGTCCCTGGTAGCGATCAGCGAGTCGACGAACCCGTCCAAGTCACCGGCCTGGTAGTCGGCAAGCTCGCCGCGTGTGGGAGTGGTCATGGGCTGCTCCGTCCATTGTGGTTGATCACGTGTAGAGGCGCTCGATGATCTGCAGGTAGGCGGCGATCCACGCGTTCACCGACTCCGGCTGCTCCTGGTTGGCCAGGTGCCCCGCGCCGGCGATCGACACCGAGACGGCATCGCGGATCCCTTCAGCAAGGGCTTGTGCTTCCGGCGCCCCGGTGACCGTGTCCTCGGCTCCGCACAGCACCAAGGTCGGGACAGTGACCTCGTCCAGCCGGGCGCTGTGGTCGGTCGCGGCCATCGCGTCAATCGCGTAGCGGTATCCGGGCAACCTGACCGCGGTAGCCATCGTCTCGGCGACCCGCTCCACCAGCGCCCGCTCCGCGTTCGCCGAGAGCAATGCAGGCGCGCGTTGCTGTGCGAACTGCTCGGGCCCGAGCTCCGCCAACAGGTCCGCCTGCTCGCTCATCCGCTCGGCGGCCTCGGGGCTGCGCCCGGAGCCCCGGCTCGCGCCTACTAGCAGCAGACTGCGCGTCAGTTCGGGGTAGCTCAACGCCACCTGGATCGCGATCACCCCGCCCCAGGACACCCCAAGCAGGTGAACGGGCTCGCCGAGTTCCTTGATCAGCTCCGCAGCCACCTCCGCGTAGCCGGGCATGCCAGGAGGCTCGCCGGGGTCCGGTGAATTGCCGTATCCCGGGGCGTCCCAAGCCACCACCCGGTGCGCATCGGACAGCTCATCCAGCTGCGGCGCGAACGAGGCAGACGACGAGCCGATCCCGTGCAAGCACAACAGAAGTGACCCAGCGCCTCGTTCCGCGTAATGCACGGCGCTCATCAGGTCGACTCCAACGGTACAGCGTCATGCGCTTGCGCCCACCGCGCTGATCGCGCCTGGCCACTCGGTGTGCTCACGACACCTCCATACAGCCTGCGCCGCCTGTCCCCATATAGTTTAGTAATGAGAAATAAAGTGTCAAGAGTTCTCGCATGCAGCGGGAGGCGCATCCGTCGACCTACGCACTGGCCTCCGCCTCACTGCACCGGACGCGCTCTGCTCAGGTGAGTGCGCTGATCCAGCGTTGGAGACGTTCGACAACGCGGGGTTTCGGCGGGTAGCGCGGGCGTCCGCGTTGACCAGCAACTGACCGGGCTCGGCACCTGCCACTGACGTCCTGGGTCCGCGCTATGCGTTCACTCCCCAAAAAGCCAGCTTCGCCGCGTGGACTATGAGCTCCAGTTTGCGACGTTCGTCGTCGACGCTGATCGCGTTGCCGCGTAGCGAGGTCGCGAACCCGCATTGCGTGCCCACGGCCAGGCGTTCGCGGTCGATCAGCCGGCTCGCGTCTCGGGTCCGCTCGAGGAGCGAGTCCGTCGACTCGAGCCCAGGTGTCTTGGTCGTCACGAGTCCGAGGACCACGGTCTTGTCATCGGGAACGAGCCGGAGCGGGTCGAGACCGCCAGGCGCTCGTCGTCGGACTCCAGCAGAACGCGGTCAGCGTGGACGGCGCCGAATAGCGGCCCAGCGATCGCGTCGTAACCCCCGGGGACCAGCCAGCGGCTTTGTTGGTTGCCGCGACAGAGATGGAACCCAAAGGTCGTAGGCCTGCCCGCATCGATGACGGCGTTGTCCAGTTCGACGCCGTACGACAGCCACCGATCGACGCACGGATGCTCAGGTGACCGTTTCCGGCTCCCTGATCAGCCCCCGCAGCTCGGGATGCGACGCAAACGCGCCGGGGTCCTGGTAGCCGGACATGTCGGCGCGAAGCTCCTTCGGCGGTGGCCCGGCCGTGCCCCATAGATCGGCCAACCCGGGCACACGCCGCCATACCCGGCACAGATGATCGGCCTCCACGATCTGCTGTACATCGGACGTGTACTCGCAGACCAGGCGCGCCGGGTCGGTGAAATAGGAGAACGTGTTGTTCCCCGGCCCATGCCTGCCTGGCCCCCACATGGGCAACATCCCGTGATGCCGCAGCCGGCCAAGACCGCGCATGAAGTGGTCGACCGAGGGCATCTCGTACGCGACGTGGTTCACCGATGCCCACTCGTCGGAGTTGAACGCCACACAGTGGTGGTAGCTGTTACAGCGCAGGAACACCATCTGATGCTCTGACCAGTCGCTGATCCGCATGCCCAGCACGTCGGTGTAGAAGGCGACCGCGGCGTCGACGTCGGCGGTGTTGAGCACGATGTGGGTAACCCCGATGGGGACCGCTTCGTCGCGTGACAACGGTGGCACGGCGAGCATCTCGGCGGCGAGCTCGATGACACGCCCTTCCGGGTCGCAGAACCGAACCACGTACCCACCGCCGGGGCGCTCCGATAGTCCCGGTCCCTCCAAGACAGGGATTGCGCGCGACTCGAGCCGCCGCGCCGCTTCGTCGACTTCCTCCGGCGTCGCGACGCCGAAACTGATGCATCCCAAGCCGTTCGCGTTCGCCTCGCTCAGCGAGAGCACGTGGTGGTTGTCCCCCGTCCCGCGCATCCACGCGGCGTCCACCTCGCGCTCCACGGTCCGCAACCCCCACACCTCGGTATAGAAGTCCACCGAATTCGCCAGCTCAGTCGTGCGTAGCTCGACCGACCGGAGCGTCTTCGGCTGGGCAATGGGAGTGCTCATGACAACCTCCAACAAGGCAAAAGCTCACCATTTACCTTAGACTTGAGAGATACAGTGTCAAGGCGATCGGCGCACGCAAAGAGGGCACCCCTAGCAGCCAAGGCACCGGCGGATACCCCGAACGGACTAAGAAGCATGCCCACCGTCTTCAGTCCGCCGCCCAGGGCAACAGCTCCTCGGCGAGGCCCCAGTAGAGACTCTTCTGACGCATGTAGGCGCGGATGCCCTGCACGCCCTTCTCTCTGCCGATACCACTGTGCTTCATCCCGCCGAACGGCGTCGCGATGGACAGCCGTTTGTAAGTGTTGATCCAGACCGTGCCCGCCTCGATCCGGCGAGCAAGCCGCCAGGCCCGCCGGTAGTCCTCCGTCCACAGGCCGCAGGCAAGGCCGTAGGCACTGTCGTTGGCCTGGCGGACGAGATCGTCTTCGTCGGTGAAGGCAAGCGCGACCAGGACGGGGCCGAAGATCTCCTCCTGGCAGACGCGGGCGGAATGGGGTAGCCCGTCGATCACGGTGGGTAGGTAGTACGAGCCCGCGGCCAGCGCCGGGTCGGCGGGCGCCCGACCGCCGCAACGCACCGTGCCCCCTTCGGCTCTTGCCAGCTCGACATAACGGGCGACCCGATCACGGTGCTCGGCGGTCACCAGCGGCCCAACCTGCGTGCCGGAATCAGTGCCCGGACCAACTCGGAGCTTGCTTGCGCCATCGACGACGCGTTCGACCACGGTCTCGTAGCGGCTCGCGTGAACGAACAGCCGGGAACCGGCGATACAGCTCTGCCCAGACGACGAGAAGATACCGAAAAGCACCCCAGCCACAGAACGATCGATGTCGGCGTCCTCGCATACGATCGTCGGCGATTTCCCGCCGAGTTCGAGTGAGACCGGCATGATCTTCTCCGCGGCGATGCGGCCGATCGCCCTGCCGGTTTCGGTGCCGCCGGTGAACGAGACCTTGCCGACGCCAGGGTGCCGGACGATGGCGTCGCCGATCGCTTCGCCGCGGCCGGGCAGGACGCTCACCAGGCCGGTGGGAACCCCGGCCTCTTCGATGAGGCGGGCAAGCGCCAGCGCGACCAGTGGCGTCCACGCGGCGGGCTTGAGCAGGACGGCGTTTCCCGCCGCTAGCGCTGGGGCGAGCTTCTGCGCGTCGCTGGCGATCGGTGAATTCCACGGCGTGATCGCGCCGACAACGCCGATCGGCTCGTGCACGCTCATCGTCAGGTAGTCCCCGCGCGGTGGCGTGACAACGTCCTCGACGGTTTCCAGTACCGAGCCGAAGTAGCGGAAGGTGCCAGCAGCACTGGCGACCAGCGCCCGGGTCTCGGCGAGGGCCTTGCCCGTGTTGAGTGTCTGCAACTGGGCGAGATGCTCGGCGGCACCTTCGATCCGATCCGCGATGGCGTGCAGGTAACGCGCGCGCTGCGCAGGCAGCAGGTCGCGCCAGTCACCCGACCTAGCGGCCATCGAGCCCCGGTGCACGGCCTCGTCGACGTCGGCGACGCTCGCGCCGTGGACGCGCGCGATGATCCGTCCGTCCGTTGGATCGGTGACGGCGAGTTCCTCGCCGCTGCCCCGACGCCACCCCCCGCCGACCAGGATCTCGTCGACCGGAACCACCGCGTTCTCCCGCGGGGTAGCACCAGGTGTCATGCCGCTGCCCGCCTCCCGTCATGCGATGCGGAATATTCCAGCGTTAAGATTCCCAGTGCACAACAATACGCTAGCATTGTCTCGCACCCAGTCCTCATTCACGAGGTGACACACATGGCACGGTCCACCAAGGCGCGGCTACGTAGGTCGGTCAGCCCCGAAACGCCGGTCGTCGACGGCGATCCGGGCAGTGACGCCGTCGACCAAGCCGTCGAGCAGTGGCAGCGGGAGCGCCCTGACCTCGATCCGTCAGCCATGACGATCTTCGGGCGTATCGCTCGAGTCTTCGCGTTGTCCCGACGGGAGCAGGCACGGGTCCACGAGCCATTTGGCCTCACGCACGCTGCATTCGACCTGCTGGCCAACCTCCGCAGATCCGGCAGGCCGCACCGCAAGACCGCCAGCGCCCTGGCCAAGTCATCCATGATCAGCACCGGGGGCGTGACCTTCCGCATGGACGGTCTCGAAGACTCCGGGCTCATCCGCCGGATACGCGACTCCAAAGACCGCCGGGTCGTCACCGCCGAATTGACCGACCACGGCATGAAGACCATCGACGAGGCCATCGAACGCCACCTCGAACTCTTCCAAGACATGCTTGCCGGACTCAGCACGACCGAACAGCAGCAGCTCGCCACCCTGCTGACCAAACTCGAGTCTTCCATCGCCGACCACCTTCAACGTCAGACCCCGGCCGAGTAGCCCTACCGGGTCCCGGTGCCGGGCCGGGCGATGGCGATGTCACCGCTGTTCCCTCGCCGTTGTGCGCGCTGTCAATGCCGGTAGGGAGATGAGGGCGCCGACAGCGGCAAGGCCAAGCGAAACCGTCACGCCGAGCACGGCGAGGGCGCCGGCGACGGTAAGGGGTCCGGCGAACATCGCCGCCGCGCGGAACGTGCCGGTCGCGACGATCGCCTCGCCGACTTCCTGTGGCTTGACCGACTCGGTGGCCATGGCAGGGCCCAAAGTTTGCAGCATCCCGGCGCCGAGGCCGGACGTGGCGAGGGCGGCAGCGGCCAGCGTGACCGATCCCGCGGCGAATCCGGTGGCGGCGGTGCCGACTCCGGCGGCCAGGGTCGCCATGGCCACAACAGACCACCGAGCCGCCCAATCCCGAGCAAGCAGACCTGAGCCGATGAGCACCGCCACGTTGGCGATGCTGACCAGTGCCCCGATCATCGTCGGCGGTTGCTGCGCGGCCTCGAGCACGATCGGGATGTAGGAGCCGAGCAGTCCGCGCCACGCTCCTGTGGTCATGCTGGCCCAGCAGGCTCCGCTCACACCCGAGCGCCGCCAGATCCGTTTGGGTATCTGGCCGCGGGTGAGGTGAAACGGCGACAACCGGTCGAGCAGATAGGTGAGGCCGACCGCCACGGCCGCGACAGCGGCGGCCGCCAACAGAGCGAGGTTGATGTCGCGCTCGGCGAGCACACCGGCAAGGTACGGGCCTACCAGCATCGCGAACGATGCCGCCAAGTTCATGCCCGCGATGGCATTCACGGCGCTGGGATTGGACCGGACCACGTGGGTCTGGGTGCCAGTCCAGAAGCCCGCCCGTGCAGCACCCTGGAGCACCTGCGCGATGAGGAACGGCACCAGGGCAGTGGACAGGACCACGACGAGGTTGGACACGACCAGCGCCACTCCGGCGACCGTGATCAAGGTTCGGTCCGCGACCTTGCGAAGCACGAGTCCGAGGCAAAGGCGTACCACGAACTGCGCCACCCCGGAGACCGCGATGATGGCACCCACAGCGGCTGCGGAGTAGCCCGCGGCCAGCCCCAGCAGGGGCATCGCCACGGCGGAGATCGACAGTGCGAAGGAGAAGGCGAACGCCGCCCCACTGCTGGCGAAGCCGTCCCTGCTCACTTCACGCCGGGTTTGGGCAGGCAGATCGCGACGGGCCGTTTCAGGAGTCGGGAGTGCCGGATGAGCGCCGGGATCTGGTGCAGGTCGTCCGTGGTGTTGATCGAGGCCCGCGGTATGCCGAGCGTGTCGAACACGCCGCCTGCGTACAGGGCATTGCCGTAGTGGTGCGTGGCTTCGTCACCGACGGCGCCCCGCAGGTTCATCACGATCGGCACCCCGATCTCGTAGCTGGTGCAGATCTTGGTGATGGCGTATACGCAGGTCATGAACCCCGATGTGCCCATCACCGCGACCCCGGTTCGCCCGCCGCAGAACGCACCGGCGCACAGTGCGATCGCCGATTCCTCCCTGGCGACACGCAGGTGCGTGAATCGGTCATCGGATTCCAGCGCGGTGATGAGTCCGATCAACCAGGTGTCCGGCAGGCTTGCCGCGAGGTCTACGCCCGCTGAGGAAAGTGCGTCGCAGACGTCGATCGCTTCCGGCGCGGCCATCGTCAATATCCCCATCTGTTGAACACGGTCCGGCCGAAGGCTCGCTCCACGTGTCGGACGAAGCGGAACTTCTGCTCGACACTGTCGAGCGGGATCTCGCTGTGCAACCCGTGCTCCGCGGTTAGCTCGAGCACGATGTAGGTGTAGCGCCGCTCGGCGAAGATCTTGCCGATCTCGGCCCGGAGGTCAGCCATGTCGTCGAAGGCATAGACCCGATCGATTCCGCAGGCGCGGGCCAATCCCTGAAACTCCACGCGCGCCGCGTTGACATATGGCAGACCGCCGGTCGCGCCGTAGGCGCGGTTGGCGAGTACGAAGTGGATCAGGTTCGGCGGAGCCGCCTCAGCCTCCGTGAGCAGCGCGCCAGGGTTCATCACCAAGGCGCCGTCACCGTCGAAAACCCATACGCGGGCCTCGGGGACCGAGATCGCGAGTCCGAGACCGAACATCGAGGCCATTCCCATCGATGCTTGCAGGTAGAAGCTGGCGTCGAGGTCGATGGACCGCGCATACCACTCACCGCTGGCCGTACCCGCAGACGTGACCACCAGCTCGTCGCGCCTGAGCTCGACGAGCTGGCGGTAGCACTCCGCGAGCGGCATCGCGTTGCGCTCACTCATCCGGAAGCTGGTCCTTGTACCGGTCGTAGGTGTCCACCATCTCACTGATGAGTGTCTCGACCTCATCGCCGCTGATCCACTCATCGACAAGACGGGCCTCCGCGGCTTGCTCGAGGTACTCCTCGTTTGTCAGCGCCGTCTCCAGCGCATCGCGCAGGATCGTCGTCGTCTCCTCAGGCAGGTCCGGTGGTCCGAGGAAGACCCGGTCGTCGTACCCGGCGACGTTGCAGATCTCCTCCGCCCCCGGCAGTTCTTGATCAACGATGGTGGGCACGTCGGGTAGCAGTTCGTCGCGCTCACAACCGAGCAACGCCACCATGCGAAGCTCGTCGGGATTGTCGTCGACGGCATCCTTGAGACTGCCTGCGGTGGTCAACGCGGCCTCGGTCTCGCCGCGCAGCAGCGACGCCACCTGCTCGGCCGTCTGACCCACATCGACCGGGTCCAGATCGGACTCGCGCCCGTTGTCGCGCATGATCGCCTGCATCAGCGCGATGTCCGCGTCCAGCTTCGGATGGCTGATCAGCACGTCCTCAGCCACCGAGTGTTCGACCACGTCGGCGAAGGTACTTCCCGGCCAGTCCACCTCGGTGTTGACCACTACGCCGCGGGAGGAGCGCCCGGCGCTGGCGAGGCTGGTCATCTCCGTCATGGTGTGTTCGGCACCCCGGACGACCTCATTGGTCACCATCAGCTGGGCGCTGCTGAAGACCATGCGTGTGCCATCCGGTGGCGAATTGTAGACGTGCTCGGTCGCGATCCGATGGCCAGCGCCGGGCATGTTCTCCACCACGACCCTGACATCCGCGCCCGCGGCCTCGTCGAGCGCTTCGTCCAGGTAGGACTGCAGCAACCGAGCCTGGGTGTCGAAGCCCCCGCCCGGGGTGCTGCCGAGGATGAGGCGGACGACATCCCCGCTGCTGAACTGCTGGGCTTCGGCCTCCGGGTCGTCACCGTCCGTAGTACAGGCGGCGAGCAATAGTCCGGCTGCGGCAATTACGGCTGGCGGGCGACTCCACCGTCGTCTTAACGTGTGTGTGCGGTCCATGATGACCTCCGGGTTCATTCAGTAGGAAACCGTTCAATAGGAAAATTGGATGACTTCGCCTGCGGGAAGCTGGATCCCCAACAAGTCCTGAAAGCCGAATGCGGCCACCCCAGTCAGGATCGCGGCGATCACGAGGCTGGTGGCGACCTCACCGAGGCGGGGTCGGCGAGGCCGGTAGCCGAGCATGAACAGGGCGGTGTACACGAAGATTGCCACCACCGCGCCGAGTGTCCACATGAGCACTGGGAGCGCGAGGATCCAGGCGAACGTGGCGACCACCGAGGTTTCGGTGCGGCGCTGGAGTGGGCACCCAGGATTTCCTCCCGACTCGCTGTGCTCCTCCTCGGCTTCGGGTGTGCGCCCCGGCCGTGGTGGCCTCGGTCGCCGCGTGAGGTCGCGTATTCCGCTGCCGGTCAGCCATGCGGCGAGGGCGATGATCACCGTCAGCACGATGAGCGGGAAGAAGCGCGCGTCGGGCGAGTAGCCGAAGGACGCCACGACCAGCACCGCGCCGCCGACGGCGACCGTTCCCGCGGCAAGGGTGTCCGGCAGCGAGTCGAGGTGCTCGCCTGCCTCACCGATGCCGCCCACGCCGGTCGCGGTCGTCGGAACATCACCGGCGGGCACGCGTTGCCTGGCACGCATACGCGGCCGCATCCAATGTCGCCAGGCGTAGGGCACGACGATCGCGATAGCTACGATCAGCAGCACCGCGAAGGTAATCGGCCGCAGCAGGAACTCGTACGAGCCGCGGAAGATCCGCAAGCTGAGGTGGAAGTTGTCCTCGGCGATGGGGAACAGGATCATCCCAACCAACAGCGCCGCGCGCGGGTAGTCCAGCCGCGTCATCGCGATCCCCAGCAGGCCGAAGGCCAGCGCGATGAGGATCGAGGCGAAGGCCTGCCGCTCGACGTAGGCGCCGAGGAGGACCAGCACCAGCACCACCGGCGCGAGGGTGCGCGCGGGCACCAACGTGATCTTGACGAGTTGGTTGGTGATCAGCAGGCCGACTCCAGAGATCAACAGGTTGACCAGCGCCATCGTGATGATCATCGCCCAGACCAGGTCCATGTGCTGGTCGAACATCCGCTGACCCGGGGTCACACCGTGCAGCAGGAACGCCGATAGCAGGATCGCGGTGGACAGGCTCCCCGGAAGCCCCAGTGCCAGCACCGGCATCATTGAGCCACCTTCCTTGGCGGTCAGTGTGCTGTCCGGAGCGATGACCCCTTCGATGTTGCCCTTGCCGAACGTCTCTGGTGACCGCGAGGTGCGGCGGCCTGCGAAGTAGGCGATCCAGCTGGCGATCGAACCGCCGACACCGGGGATCATGCCCAACCCGGTGCCGATCACGCTGGATCGGGTCAGCAGACCTGGCCGTCGGAGAACCTCCCTGATGCCGGTGCCCACCCCACCGGACACGAGGGCGCCGGTCCGGGCGACGCTCTCGTCGGCACGCATCAGCTTGTACAGTTCAGGGACTGCGAACAGCCCGACCACGGCGGCGATGAGCGGGACCCCGTCGTAGAGCTCGAGTGCCCCGCCGGTGTAGCGAACCTCGCCGGTGATGGTGTTGTACCCGATGGCGCCGAGCAGCATCCCGCACGCGCCCGCGATCAGCCCCTTGAACTGTGATCCACCGGTGGCCGAGCCGATGAGAGCGATGCCCGCGACGGCGAAGGCGAACAGTTCGGGTGGCCCGAAGAACAGGACGAGCTCACGCAGGATCGGGATGCTGGCGATCAGCAGCAGCAGGCCGATGAGGGACCCGAGGGCGGACGCGGTGGCCGACGCAGCGATCGCGACGCCTGCCTTGCCCTGCCGGGACATCGGATAGCCGTCCAAAGTGGTCGCGGCGTTCACCGGCTCGCCAGGCACGTTCAGCAGGATCGAGGTGATCGAGCCCGCGAACCCGCCCGACGCCATGATGGCGACCAGGAAGACCATGGCCTGCGCCTGGTCCATCACGAACGTGAAGGGCAGCAGGATCGCCATGGCGTTCACCCCGGCGATTCCCGGGATGACCGCGAAGACGAGCCCCACCAGCGCGCCTGCGGTCAGGATCAGCAGGCCTTGCGGGGTCGTGATGATCCCGAGTGCCTCGCCGACGCCGGTGAACATGCGCTCACCCCGCCGCCCCGGCGGATGGCTCAGAGCCGCCTTGGTCGAGCGCGTGCAGGACGCGTTCGGGGGTGAGCGGCAGGTCCGTCACCCGTGCGCCGACCGCGTCCTGGACGGCGTTGGCGATGGCCGCGGCGACCACGAGCATGCCGCCCTCGCCGTAGCCCTTCGCGCCGAACGGCCCCGGGCCGTGGCCCTGCTCCTGCACCATGAGGTCGAGTTCGTCGGGCAGATCGGTGAACGTGGTGACCCGGTAGCTCAGTGGGTCGTGCGTCGCGAGAGCACCGTGGGCATACATTCGGTGCTCGACGAGAGCCTGCGCAAGGCCCATGATGGCCGAGCCCGACTCCTGACCGTGGCAGAGTTCTGGGTTGATCATGCGGCCGGCGTCGCCGCAGACGACGAGGCGGCGCACCCGCACCCGCCCGGTCTCGGAGTCCACTTCGACCTCGGCGCCACCCCAGCCGGGTTCCCAGAAGAAGCATTTCTCACCGAGCGGGGCGTCGGCGTCGGGGGTGACCTCGAAGTGCCCGCTCGCGTCGAAGACCTGCCCCGCCAGCAGTCGCCGCCAGTCCTGGGGCAGGGCGTGGTCCTCGTGCCGACCTCGATCTCCCAGCGCCTTGCCGTCTCGGTGTGTCAGTGCTTGGCGAACCTGCCTGCGAACGTCTATCGCGGCCTCGGCGACCGCCCTGGCCATGACCGCCGAGGAGGAACTCGCGTACGTCCCTTGGTCGAAGGGCACCGAGGCGGTGTCCACCGGGGCGTAGTCGATTCCGTCGACCGGGATGCCGAGAATTTCCGCCGCGATCTGGCGCAGAGCGGTGTGGGCGCCCTGGCCGAGTTCCACCGTGCCGCAGCGCAGCGTGACGTGTCCGTCGCCGTCCACCGTGACGCGAGCCGATGCCGGTTTGCTCCCCCCGCCGGAGTCCTTGAACCCGATCGCCAGCCCGAGTCCGCGCCCCTGCGTGCGCAGGGCTTCGCGCCGCGGGCGGTCGTGGTAATGGAGGGCTTCAGCGACCGCGGCCAGCCCGGACCGCAGGTCACTGTCCACGGCGGAGTCACCGGGCATGTACGGTTCGCCGAGCTCACGCAGGTTCTTGACCCGCAGGTCGTAGGGGTCGATACCCAGCCGATGCGCGATCATGTCGAGTTGCGACTCGGACGCCCACGCGGCCTGCGGCGCCCCGAAACCCCGAAACGGCCCTGCCGGTGTCGTTGTGGTGAGCACGCAGGAGGCGGCCGCGTCCACGTACTGCCATCGGTACGGCCCCGGCGCCCGGTAGGCGGCTTTCTCGGCCACCAGCGGGCTGGCATCGGCATACGCTCCCGCGTCGAGTAACACCTCGCAGTCTCGGCCGATGAGGGTGCCGTCGGCCATGACTCCGGTACGCAGCCGCAGGGTGGCGGAATGCTGCCGCTGGGTGAGAAAGCCTTCGGCTGCGGTCATGCAGAACCGCACCGGGCGGCCCGTCTGCATGGCCAGCAGAATTGCCACCGGCTCGGCCTTGCACCCGTTCTTCGCCCCGAACGCCCCGCCAACCAGCGGCACGTGCACCCGCACGCGGTCCTCGTCGCGGTCGAACAGCCGGGCAAGCTCCCGCCTGAGCGAGAACGGGCTCTGATTGCTGGACCACACATCGATCACGCCATCGGTGACACTGGCGAGGCTGACGAACGGCTCCAAGTGGTAGTGCTGCATCGCGGAGAAGGAGAACGAATCATCGAAGACGTGGTCACACGAGGACATGACCGTGGCATCACCGGTGTGGTAGCGGAACCGGTAGCACACATTCTTGTCCGGATGGATCCATCCGGAGGCGCCGCGACCGTAACGAGGTGTCGTCCCCGCAGGTCGTTCCTCGAACAATGCGGGGGCGTCACCACGCAACGCGGATTCCACATCGGACAGTGGCTCCAGTGGTTCGTAGTCGACATCGATGAGTTCGACCGCCGCCATCGCGGTCGCGGGGTCTTCGGCGGCGACGGCGGAGACGATGTCACCGGCATAGCGGGCCTTGTCACCGGCGAGAATGGGTTGATCCTTGATGTACCACCCATACGTCCGTTGGGCAGCGGGATCGGCACCGGTCACCACCGCGAGGACACCGGGTTGCCTGCGCGCCCGCTCGGCGTCGACCCGCACGATGCGAGCGTGCGGGTACGGGCTGCGCAGCGCGGCCGCGTGCAGCATGCCCGGCACGGTGATGTCGACGGTGTAGAGCGCGGCACCGGCCACTTTGGCGAGGGCATCCGTACGCACCGGCGCCGTACCCACCGTCCTTGTCGTCACGTCCGCTCCCTCAGGTCGTGCCGGCGGCGGGCCGCGTCGAGCACGGCGTCGACGATCGACGCGTAGCCGGTGCACCGGCACACGTTGCCCGCCAACCAGCGGCGAACGTCGTCCGGTGACGGATCAGGCTTGCGGTTGAGCAGGGCAACCGCGGTGAGCACCATCCCCGGCGTGCAGTATCCGCACTGCATGGCGAAGCGATCCACAAAGGACCGCTGCATCGGGTGCAGATCATCGCTGTCGCTGAGTCCTTCCACGGTGACGACATCACAGCCATCGACCTGGAACACGAACGCCGCGCACGTCGCGATCGGACAGCCGTCGACCAGAGCGGTACACGCGCCACAGACACCCTGGTCACAGCTGACCCGGACGCCGGCTACACCGCGCTCGATCAGGAAATCGGCGAGGACCTGCTGCGCCGGAACCGTCTCCTGCACGGTGCGGCCGTTGAGGTTGAACGAGACCGCGATCCCTGACCGGCTCACAACGCGACCTCATCATCATCGCGACCTGCGGCGAGGTCCGCCACGAGTCTGCGCGCGATCACAGTAATCAGCCGCCGACGGTATGCAGCCGAGGCCACGTGATCGTCGACGGGCTCCGGCAGACCCCGAACCAGCGCATGAGCCAGCTCAGCACCGCCACCCGCGCTTCCCACGCACTCACCAACGGCTGGCTCCGGGTAGGCACAGCCGACCACGATCCGAACACGCCACGTGCCTGCCCCACGATCACTCAGTGCAATCGCGACGCTCGCGGCCGGCTTGTACGCGGTCTCGTACCGCAGTACGACACGGGCGTCGGCAGGGAATTCGATATGGGTGAGCAGCCGCTGTGTCGCCGGGCTGTAGATCAACCGTGCTCCGGTCGCCGCGAGGAGTGCAGCCACGTCATAGTGCGCGTCGGCGGTGATGAGGTTGCCGCCGAGTGTCCCGCAGGCACGCACGCGCGGATTTCCCAGTCGGCGCCACACCGCAGCGAGATCAGGTAGGGCACGTTTCACCAGCGTATGGTTAGCGAACTCCTGGTGGGTCACCGCCGCCCCCACGCGCAATGACCCGGTGTCCTGCTCAATTCGGGTCAGGTCCGCGGCACCACGGAGGTAGGCCACATGGTCGACGCGTTCGCCCAGCTTGAGCCGGTTGCTCAGGTCCACCCCGCCACCCATCGCAACGGCGTGCGAACCGTAGCGCTGCAGTAACTCGCCGGCCTCCGACGCCGTGGCCGGCCGGTGAAGCGTGAACGGCGCCACCCGATGACGGCTCGCGAGGTAGGACGTGTCGACTCGGATAGCGGCGACAGGCGGCATCCTGCTACCTCCGGCAGGAGATTACTTTGAGACTAAGATTCTCGACGCTTAACATACCGCTGTCAAGACCGCGGAGCGTGCCGTTGCCCGAACGACACCGACGGCTGCCCCGCACCCCGGTCGAGCCCTCGGGCGTCTGCCGCCGGGACACTCGGCTCCGGGATAGCCGGTGGTTCGGGATCGCGGGAGCCGTTGATGTCGAGGCGCCACCAGAGCACTGTCACGGCGACAAGAATCGCGCCGATGGCCGCTTCCCAAAGTCCCGGCATGAGCAGCAACAACCCCGCGACAGTGAACATGACGCGCTGCGGGGCGGTCATACGCCACGCGCTGAAGCCTTGCAGCCCCCCGGCGATGAGTACGGTCGCGACGAGGGCGGTACCGACCGCGAGCAGGATTTCGAGTGCTGTGCCGTCGAGGATGAGCGCGGCGTTGAGCGCGAAGGCGATCGGGACGAGGAACACGCCTGCGCCGACCCGCATCGCCTCGCCGCCGGTGCGCCACAGGGAGCTGCCACTGATCGAGCAGGCGACGTAGACGGCATTGCAGACCGGGGGCGTGATGAATGAGGCGAGTCCCCAGAAGATCACGTAGAGGTGCGCTTGGACGGGGGGGTCAGCCCGAGTTCGATCAGTGCCGGCGCGGTCAGCACGACCAACGTAAGGTACAGCGGTGTGATGTCGAGCCCCATGCCGAGGATGAGGCTGGCCAAGCCGACCAGGGCGAGCGCGATCAACAGTTGCTCGCCGCTCACGTCGATCACGAATCGGGAGATCTTGATGCCGAGCCCAGACAGCGTCAGCGTGCCGAGCAGCATGCCGACGCTGGCGGTCACCACCGCGATGATCCGCCAACCGTAGATGGCATCCACGAGGCCCCGCCAGATGTTGCGGGGTGTCAACCAGAGCGACTTGTCCTTCATACCCAGGCAGCGGGTGACACCTGCACACGGCCCTCCCGGAAGCGGCCGCTGACCGTCGATGGATCTCCCGCCAGGACAAGCTCGACGACTCTGTCCTGCGGCACCTCTCAAGACAGCAGCGGTCAGTCACCACCTGCGCGTCCTCATCGAGGCCGGCCTGCTGCACCGGCAACGTCGCGGCCACGGAGCGTGCGCAGCTTCCGGGGCACGGCGCAGGTGCAGCG
>WHTY01000049.1 GCA_009377475.1 Actinophytocola sp. | reverse complement strand
TTCTCGATCAACTCCGCCTGATTGGTCAACAGCGCCAGTAACTGCTCGCGCAGCGGGCCCCGCGGTGGGGCGGGCGGCACCGGTGGGATGAGGCGTTCGAAGGCCGCGGCGAGCAGTTCGGTCCCAGTGCCGAAGTGCCGGTACAGCGTGGCCCGCGCGACGCCGGCGGTCCGGGTCACCGCGTCGATGGTGACCGCGTCGATCCCGCCCTCGCCCAACAGCCTGGTTGCCGCGTCGATGAGCAGGGCGCGCGACCGCGCGGGCCGTGGATCCTCGCCAGGACCCGCTGCCTCCGGCGTTGAGGGCATCGCGGCGTTAGGCGGCATCTCGTCCTCTCCTGGTCAATCTGTCAGCGTGCTGGACCCAGGGTGGCTCGGCCGCCCCGATGTCCGCATCTTGTGAACTCTCAGTCTAGGACAGATACTAACGGTCTCATAACCGATAGGCTGGGAGGGTCCACCGGGCTGGCCACCGTCGACTACAACCGCGGCGGCGTGACCCTCGTCGGCGATCACTGGCCAGCACGCGGCGACGCCGAACCCCAGGGCGGCGCCGTCCTGCTCCACGGAGTCGGGCAGACCCGCAAATCATGGCAGCACACCGCGGAGCGGCTCGCTCACCACGGCTGGTCCGCGCTGAGCTTGGATGCGCGCGGCCACGGCGACAGCGGCTGGGCCGCGACCGACGGTTACACGCTCGATCACCTCGTCGACGACCTCACCCACGCCGCCCGCCAACTCCACGACCGCCCAGTGCTCATCGGCGCGTCCATGGGAGGTCTTACCGCCCTGGTCGCCCAAGCCGAACACCGCATCGGACGCGCGCTCGTCCTCGTCGACATCGCCCCCCACATGAACACCAACGGCGCCGAACGCATCGTGGAATTCATGGGCCAGCACCGCGACGGGTTCGCCACCCTGGACGACGCGGCCGCCGCGCTCACCGCCTACAACCCGCACCGGCAGCGCGCCAGAATCGAGGGTCTGCGCAAGAACCTTCGCCGACATCGGGACGGCCGCTGGTACTGGCACTGGGACCCTCAGCTACTCCATCTCATGGCCGACTCCACTGCGCTCACCGACATCATGAACCGCATCAGCGACGCCACACAGCACGTTGCTGTGCCCACGCTGCTCATCCGGGGCGAACTGTCCGACGTCATCGACGATCACTCCGTCGAGCACCTCCTCGAACACATCCCCACCGCCACCAGCACCACCGTCGCCAACACCGGCCACATGGTGGTCGGCGACGACAACGACGTGTTCACCGAACGCCTCCTCGACTTTCTCCACCACCTTCCGGCCCAGACGCACCCCGAGGACCCGTCAGCTTGAGCCGAAGTCGGTGTCCGCCGAGATCAACACGGAGTCGTGCTGGGCGGCGGCTGCCATGACCTTCTCGTCGGTCGCGCCCAGCAATCCGAGATCGCTCAGGTGTCGTGCGTGATGGCCCGCGTCGGACAACGTCCGAGCGAGCCGAATCGGCAGGCACTCGTCAACCAGGAAATTCACGCGCTTGGGCGGAGGGGCAGCTCGCGTTCGCGAAGAGCGGCGGCAGCGTATCGGAGCGCTTCGCACAGGTCCGCAGCCTCAAGCTGCGGGTAGTCAGCGGGGATCCGGGTACCCCGGATGCAGGGCACACCGCCCGGTGCAGGGATTGCTGGAGTAGTGGCCAATACGTGGCCACACAGCGTTGGTTAGGCGCGAAAGCGCAGGTCACAGCCGGTTTGCACGCCGCCCTGTAAATCAGACGGCTCAGCCTTCGGGGGTTCGAATCCCTCACCCGCCACACCACAGCAAACGCCCCGCTGACCTGTGAAGACACCGGTCAGCGGGGCCGTTTGTCGTTGAGCGGTTGTGTGCAGGCGTGTACGGCTCGATCCGGCCGCGTTTCTCAGCCCGCGCCAGAATTTCCGGCCTCGTCTACGACAGTGGTGAACGTTGACACCGGCACGCCGAGCGTGTCGGCGATAGTCGCGACATCTCCCACTGACAGAGGCGTATCTCCGGACAGCCGTCGCGATAGCCAGGCACGGGAAACGCCGAGCTGGTCTGCGAGCACGGTCTGAGTGACACGCTGCCGGGCAAGCTGGGCTCGAATCTCAGCCGCGACGAGCCGATCAGCATCGGCGCCATGAGTCTCGTTCATGCATGCAGTTTACCGCTCTGTGTCACACCCATGACGTAACAAGCATCACTTGTCGCAAATGGCGCTACATATTGTTCTCTAAGCGAAAATTTAGTACGATTCACACAACAGATGGGCGGCAACCCCGCCCACCACCTCACTCCCAGAAGGAACACCCACCAGACATGACCACCACCCCCGCCATACCGCAGGTTCCCACCCAGCCCGCTCCGGCGGCTCCGAAGAAGAACTGGTTCATGCGCCACAAGCTCATGACCGGCTTCCTCGTCCTGCTGGCTGTCATCGTCATCGCGACCCAGGTTGGCGGCGGCGAGCAGTCCTCCCCCAGTGACAGCGGCGACGCTACTACTGGAATCGGAGACCCGGCAGCCGATGGCAAGTTCGAGTTCACCGTCACCAAGGTCGAAGACGGAGTCAGCTCGATCGGTTCCGGGATCCTCAAGGAGAAGGCGCAGGGCCAGTTCGTGCTCGTCCACATGACCGTGGAGAACGTCGGCACCGAGGCGCAGTGGCTCAGCGCCACCGACCAGTACCTCTACGACGCGGCCAAGCGGGAATATGCCGCCGACGACACCGCCTGGGCGGCGCTGAAGGCCAACCCCCTGCTGGAGCAGATCAACCCCGGCAACTCGGTCAAGGGCATCGTCGTCTTCGACATCCCCAAGAACGTGGAGCCCGTCGAGCTCGTCCTCCACGACTCGATGTTCTCCGGCGGTGTCACCGTCAGCCTCCCCTGACCCCACCCTCCGCTGACCCCCGTCCACCGGCCGTGGACGGGGGTCTTCCTACGAGTGCTCGCGCTGCTCGTTGGAGGCAGGCCCGGAACCATGCGGGAGGCGGTGCTCCAACCCGATGACTGGGTGCGCGATCGCCTGGTCAGGCCCCACACCAGTCGGGCAGGCACACCAGTAACTCCCGCGCCCCACCTGGCGACTAGCTAAACGTCAGGGGCGGACGGAAGGTGGTCACCATGTCGGCGGACGACCGCCTCGTCGCCGTGACCGGCGCGACGGGCAGACAGGGCAGCGCGGTCACCAGGCACTTGCTCCGCGACGGCTGGCGGGTGCGGGCACTCACCAGGACCCCGGACAGCGACCGCGCGCGGGCGCTCACCGACCTCGGCGCGGACGTCGTCAGGGCGGACTTCGACGAGCCGGACACGCTGCGCGCGGCGTTCCGCGACGCCCACGGCGTCTACAGCGTGCAGAACCCGATGACCAGCAGCATCGACGCCGAGATACGCCACGGCATCGCGGTCGCGGACGCGGCACGCGACGCGGGCGTGAGCCACGTCGTCTACGGCTCGGCGGGCACCGGCGCGTCCGGCACCGGCGTCGGCTCGTGGGACTCCAAGCTGGCCATCGAGGCCCACATGCGACGCCTCGGCCTCCCGCTCACGGTGCTGCGGCCGATGGCGTTCATGGAGCTGATGACCGATCGCGACTACTACCCGCCCGTCTCGACCTGGCATGTCATGCCCAAGCTGATGGGCGCGGACCGCCCGGTGGTGTGGCTCTCCGTCGACGACCTCGGCGCGATCGCCGCGCTGGCGTTCGCCGAGCCGTCCCGGTTCATCGGCGCGGCCCTCACCCTCGTCGCCGACGTCCAGTCCATCGACGACTGTCGCGCGATCTGGCGCGACGTCACCGGCAAGCCGCCGAGGCGATTCCCCATGCCGGTCTGGCTCTTCGAGCGCATCGTCGGCACCGACCTCACCACGATGTGGCGTTGGCTCCGCACCGCCACGATCCCGACCGACACCAGCGAAACGCTGCGGATCCTGCCGACAGCGGTCACCGTCCGGCAATGGCTGTCCGCGCAGCAGACGCCCCGGGCATCGCACCCTGCGTAACCGACCCACTCACCGCCTGCGCGCTGACGACGTCCCCAACGTCTTCCCGTCGGCGTCCTTCGCCCGCACGGCGATGAACTTCGCCTTCGTGGCGACGTCGATCCGTGTCTCGAAGCCGTCCCGGGACGCCGTCGCGATGGGCCGCAGCGTCTGGCGCGACGGCCCGGCGAGAACCTGCCACCGGTCGACGTCCGTGGCGCCGTTCCAGCTCGCGTACACCCGCTTCCCGTCGCGCACCTCGATCGCGGGATCGGACGTCGGCCGCCCGCGCCAGGGGAAACGATACGAGCGATAGGACTCGATGCTCTCCGGAAGCCGGGCGTCGTAGACGAGCTCGCCGTCGTGGGTGTACTCGCTGTACCCGGGGATGCCGTTCGTGCCCCAGCCGATGAACACGTTCCCGTCGGGCAGGTCCTGCATGTTGGCTTCGGCGGTGGACATCCCGTCGTTGGGTTCCCGGTACTCGCGGACCAGCGTCGCCTCCGCCTTCTCGCGGTCGAGCCGAAGCACGATGCCGCGCGACACATCGGTGTCCGGCGGATCGGGCGCGCCGTGGGCGTTGTCCAGGATCGTGATGGTCCCATCCGGACGGACACGGGCGTCGTGCTGGAACGAGAACGTCGTCCCCGGCCCCATCTCGAAGTCGCTGCGCTGCCCGCCGAGACGCCAGATCACCCGCCCCGTCTCCCTGTCGATCTTGTAGACGGCCGACGTGTGCCGGGCGGAGATGAGGAAGTCACCGTTCTCATCGACCTCGATCGAGTTCGCGTGCAGCCAGTCCCACGGCCGGTCGAGGTAGTGCTCCGACTTCGCGTACGTCTCGTTGACGTCGATGTTGCCAAGGCTGTGCCATTCGAACAGCACCCGCCCGGTCTCGACGTCGACCTCCTGCAACACGCAGTCGATCACCGGCCGCTTGCCGCGATCGTCGCCGGGAACGTCCCACATCACCGGGTTCTTGATGAGCATCAACGCCGTGCCCCGCGGGGTCAGCAAGACCTCGTGGCCGTCGATGTCGTCATACCCCGTTGGCGTGACGCGGGCCACCGTCTCGTAGCGCTCATCGAGGATGACGACGCGGTCAGGACCGTGCGAGTGCCGAATCTGCCCCTGCCACCACAGCAACACCTTCTCACCCCGGTACTCACTCACCTTGAAGTCCGCGGCGCGCTTGCCGTTGAGCGGCCGGAACCAGACCACCTCGCCCTGATCGTCCACGATCATCGGACCTTCCTGGTCCGCCCTGGTGCTCCGGTCCTTCGGCGTGTGGAAGATCAGGCCGTCCGACGTCTTGGACCCGGATGGCTGGACGACGTCGATCTTCGGTGGCAGCAAATCTGGGCGCGTCGCGAACTTCTGGTAGTTCGCCGCCTGCTCCGGAGTCAGCTCTTGCGGCGGCCCCGATGGGCTCGACACGGGGTCGTGGAACTTCCGCGCGATGGTGAACGTGAAGTCGCCGTCGTCGTCGCCGCGCACAGCAAGGTCC
Organism: Actinophytocola sp.; assembly: GCA_009377475.1. GTDB lineage: Bacteria > Actinomycetota > Actinomycetes > Mycobacteriales > Pseudonocardiaceae > Haloechinothrix_A. The sequence continues at coordinate 30,584 of WHTY01000049.1, read as the reverse complement.
GTGCTTACCCGCACCTCCTCGCCGGGGTGAAAACGGCCTTTCGGCACGAACGAGAAGCCTTCGCCGTCCGGGTGGTCCACGATCCTGCCCTTGTGCTTCCCGCTCCTCGCTCCCTCGACGGCGATCTGGCCACGCTCATCGCGGGGGACGTCGCGGAACGCGATCTCCGTCCGTGGCAAGGCCGTCGACATCCCCGGCACCGGGTACGCACTGGTCGTCCCGGACCACTTCCCGGACGACGGCAGCGTCTTCACCGGCGGCAGCGGCTTCGCGGGCTCACCACCGCCGACGGCCGTGAACAGCACGACCGCCACGGCGGACGCCGTCACCAGCGCGAGCGGCACCCACCACCAGCGCCACCTCGACCGGCCCCTTCCCACGTCAGCGTTCTCCCGCGTTGTCATGCCCCTCCTAGCCGTTATCCTGCGCTTTTCTACACGGGAGGCGGGCCGGTGTCGAGACCGACCCGCGCGACCAAGGCAGGCTCATTCCCGTCCGCGTCCGTCCGCGTCCGTGTCTCGTCCGAGCCGTGTCACTCGCGCTGGTCGCCGGGGCAGTTGGCCAGCACGTTCGCGATCGCCTCGGCCTCGTCCGGGTCGGCGGACAGCTTGTAGCGGTGCTTGACCTCGAGCCAGTGGCGCACGTACCCGCACCGGTCGCGTTCCGGCAGCCAATGTGCGGGGTCCTGGTCGCCCTTGGAGCGGTTCGTCGCCGCCGTGACGGCGATCAGCACCGCGGGGTCGTTGGCGTACCGTTGGCGCTCGGCTTCGGACCAGTTGCGCGGCCCGACACGACGTCCATCGACGATCCGGCCTGAGCGCATGACCTCAGCCAGCGGCACCATATGATCGATGTCGAGGTCGCTCGAGTCGGTCACGGTTGCGCCGTCGTAGCTGCTCAGCCACGTCCCGTCCGTGATGGCGCAATCATCGCCCTGCCGCACGCTACGGCCCTGCTCGATCAGGATCCGGTCGCGCATGTCGCAGCCGTCGCCCTGGTACGTCCAATGTGGCCAGTCGTCGCGGTCGTAGTGTGCCCCGGTGTCCTCCGGCGCGATCGGGTCAGTGCGCAGTAGGTTACTGGTCGATCTTGAGACTTCGTGGTCGTCCGGACAGCCAGAACGCCTCAAGATCCATAGGCCGGAGCGAGAAGTGGGCTGCCGATCGAATGCCGGGCGCGCTAGTCACGCGGGGTGATCGTTGGCGGGGTGACAAGCGTTCACGCCAGTTCGACGTCGAGAACGGGGAACACGGCGCGAGGAACGGGGGACACGGCGTGGCGGGTCACATTTTGTCGCGGTCATCGTAATGTTCGAACATTTCCATCCTGGCGTCGAGGAGTTGGGGGTGTTGCAGGTCGACGAAATGCACCTCGCGCCATTGTTCGAATCCGATTCGCTCCAGGAGCGCGCCGAATCGAATACTCGCCAGCTCGGCGGACACCTTGTCCGGGGTGGCGTCGAGGAAATCGAGAGGCGAAACGCGGGAGACGGCCAGTCGCGCGCCGGGCGCGAGGGCGCGCAGCGCGCCCGCGAGCAAAGCGCCGCCGAGGCCATGGCCTTGCCACGGTGGCGTCAGCACGACGTGCCGGACGATCACCATGCGCGCGACGCCGGGTGTGATTAGCTCATCGAGGTCGGGATGCAACCTGCCCTGCGCGGGGTCGATCAACGTCTCCGCGATGAACTCCATCGCCCAGTCGCCGAGATCGGGGGCGTCGAGCAGGTTCCGCTCCCGGCGCAGATCGGCGATGACCAGCGCAAAGTCGGCAACATGCCTGCTCTCTCGCGGGCACTGGCCACCGCCCACATCGGCGGACACGCTCCAGCGCTCCGGCATGTGATCTTCGTCGTCGGTCTGCCACCACAGTCGCTGATGTTCGAATCTCAGATTGATCGACAGCGGATTCGCCGGCAGTTGCTTCATTGCCGTCACAGTCACCTCACGGCTTTCCGTCGGCCCCCGGGCCTCGCGGTGTGAAGTAGCCCCCATGACGTAGCTCGGTAATGGTGAACCAATTCTAGACGATCGCTCGTCCGTTGCGCATCCCGTGACGGCGCGCAAAATACGCGAATAGTCTTCCGTTTTGATGAGTGATCATACGCGCTGACGAATATGGGGAAATGCCAAGCTCACCGCGCCGCCAGCGGGCGGCAGTGTTTCTGGCGGGAGTCGTCGCCATTGAAAAATCACTCGAATGGACGCGTCGCCGAAGCGACGCGCCGTGCCGCGCGTTTCACCAGCTGCAACCTACTGCGACACCCGTGACGGACGAAGACTGAGTCATCTGCCGCAGCTGGTCGAGTAACGCTGGCCGCTCCCCGATAGCGGCCACGGAGGGTATCCACGGCTGAGCACAATGTGGCCGCAGTTTAACCCGGACGAGTTTACTACTTCGCCCAGTCGTGTAATGTCTGTGCAAATTTACTGTCGGGGATTTTGCAGTGATACAGAACAGAACACAGGGGGACATGTGCGTCCACATCGCTGGCTCGTCGTTGCCATGACGAGCGCGTTGGTGTTCGGTGTGCCCGCCACCGGCTATGCGTCGGTGTCGCCGAGGCCGACCGCGCAACAACAGGAAGACCCATCCCAGGCCGCTGAACGGGATATGAAGCGGCAGTCCACCGGCACGGTGACGGTCAAGCGCGACGAGCGCGGCGTCGTCGAGTTCGTTGGCACCGAGCACGGCAAGCCGGTGCGCAAGCCCACGCAGGCGGCCGAGGCGTCGCACGCGCAGCAGGCCGCCCAGTACCTGCGGCGCTATGGCGCGCTGTGGGCACTGGACCGCGCCAGTTCGGACGCCATCGCGACGCGCACGTCGGCGTCGCGTGGCGTTGGCAAGCTCGTGCGCTTCCAACAGGCCGTCGACGGCATGCCCGTCCTCGGCGGCGAGCTCGTCGTCGCGCTCGACGGCGGCGGCAACCTGCGCTCGGTGACCGGTGAGACGACGCCGTTGTCGCTGTCGCAGCGCGAGCGGAAGGTCACGCCGGAGCAGGCGCGCGAGACCGCGATCACGCTGGCCGCGCGTGCCCACGACGTCCCGGCGAGCGCGTTGCGGGCGAGCGAGCCGGAGGCCTACGCCTACGACCCGGCGCTGATCGGCTCGGGCAGCGTTTCGGCTGAGCTGGCCCCGGTCTACAAGATCGAGGTCACCGGCCCGGCGCACATCGACCACCTGGTGCTGGTCGACCGCACCCGCGGGTCGGTGCCGCTGACCTTCAACCAGGTCAGCCACGCCGACCGCGTGGTCTGCGACCGCAACAACCGGCGCGACGGCACGGACGCCAACGGCGACCCCAAGCTGGCGACGTGCAAGCGGCGCGCGGCCGCGCGTGAGGAAGGCGGCGCCACGACCGGCATCGCCGACGTCGACGCCGCCTATGACTACACGGGCGACACGTCGGACTACTTCGAGGACGAGCTCGACATCGACCTCACCGCGATGATCGGCACTGACGTCGGGAACGGCTACGGCAAGCGGCTGCGCTCGACGGTGCGCTACTGCCCGCCGCAGGGCCAGGGCGACTGCCCCATGGTGAACGCCTTCTGGAACGGCAACGGCGTCTTCTACGGCGGCGGCATGCCGCAGGCGGACGACGTCGTCGCGCACGAGCTCACTCACGGCGTCATCGAGCAGACCGCCAACCTGATGTACTGGTACCAGTCGGGCGCGATCAACGAGTCCATGGCGGATGTCTTCGGCGAGCTGGTCGACCTCAACAACGGCAACACTGAGGCGGACAACCCGTGGAAGCTGGGTGAGGACTCGCCGTTCGGCATCGTCCGCGACATGGCGGACCCGGAGGCCACCAACCAGCCGGACCGCATGACCAGCCCCACCTACTCGGCGGAGACGATCGACAGCAATCGGTTCGACAACGGCGGCGTGCACACCAACAGCGGTGTCGGCAACAAGGCCGCCTACCTGATCGCGCGGGAGCCGTCGGAGGGCGCTGTCCCGTTCAACGGCCGCACCATCACCGGCATCGGCCACGCGAAGGCCACGGAGATCTACTACGAGACGTTGCGGACGCTCGCCTCCGGCGCGGACTACGAGGACCTGTTCCACGCGCTGCCGCAGGCGTGCGCCAACCTCATCGGCACCGAGGGCATCGCCAGCGGCGACTGTGACACCGTCACCGATGCGGTCACCGCGACCGAGATGAACAAGCAGCCGACCAGCCCGAACGCGAAGGCCCCCGAGGCCCCGGTCTGCCCGGCGGACACCCAGAAGGCCACCGTGTTCCACGAGGGCTTCGGGTCGCTCGGCAACTGGTCCACCACCAGAAACATGTGGCACCGGGTGGCCAACTACGCCAAGAGCGGCACCTACAGCATGTACGGCTGGGAGCCGATCCGGCAGCTCGGCGAGCCCAAGCGGACGTTCGCCAAGCTCACGAAGCGGTTCGAGATCCCCCGCGGGGTCAAGACGTTCCTGCGGTTCGACCACCAGTACCTGTTCGCGCACTGGCCCGAGACCGAGCAGGCCGGTACCCAGTACTTCGCCGGTGGCGTGCTGCAGTACTCCACCAACGGCGGCAGGAGCTACCGCTCGGCCGCGGGGTTGCCGTGGGTCAACGGCCCCGACGACACGATCGAGAACTGGGACCCGAACACTGGCACCATCGCGAGCCGGTACCGGGGCTTCGGCGGCGACAGCCACGGCTACTTGTCGAGTCGCGTCAACGTCACCTCGCTCGAGGGCAAGGACGTCATCTTCCGCTGGCGGATCACCGCCGACCCTGAGCTGTCGTTCGACGGCTGGACGTTGGACAACGTCAACCTCTACGCCTGCGGCGGCGACCGGCCGAGCAGCCCGTCGAACCAGACCGCGACCGGCCAGTTCCGCCGGGCCGTCGTGACCTGGCAGCCGCCGGTGTGGGAAGGCGACGGCGGCGTTGAGAAATACGCCATCGTCGTGCGCCACGCCGGTAGCGTCGTCAAGCGGATCGACGACATCCCGGCCGACACCACCCGGTACGTCGTCCGGGGCCTTGGGCGCGAGACGACGTACAACTTCCGGATGCGGGCGTACAGCGCCGACGGGGCCGGTGGGTTCAGCCAGCACGTGCTCCGGGGCACCACGCTGGCCGCGAGCACCAAACCGAGGGTGTTCCGCTTCGGCAGGCGTACGACGATCAGCGGCACCATGGTCAACACCGACAACCAGCGCGCGCTGAGCGGGCAGAAGGTCGTGCTCAAGGGCAGGCCGAGGGGCGGCAGTTGGCGCACCATCGACCGGATGCACACCGACGGCAACGGCGCCTACTCGTTCACGCACAAGCCGTTCCGGAACTTCCAGTACAAGGTGTTCTACTGGTCCGGCAACCAGATGCGGATGTGGAGCAGGTCGGACCTGAAGAAGGTCTGGGTGCGGCAGAAGGTCACCTCGTGGTTCAACGACTACCGGCCGAACCGGGGGCAGTGGGTCGCGCTCCGCGGCAGGGTCGCGCCGAAGCACGCTGGCGAGGTTGTCAAGCTCCAGCAGTGGGACCGTGGCGACAAGCGGTGGAAGACCATCACACAGCAGCGGCTGAACTCCGACAGCAAATACCAGTTCTCCCTGCGCCGGTGGCAAAACCGCTGGTTCGCTTTCCGAGTGGTCAAGCCGGGTCACTTCGACCATGCGAAGGGCTTCAGTCCGGTGCGCCGGATCTACGTCAGCTAGCCGGTTCATCAGCACGAACGCCCCGTCCGCGCCATGCGGGCGGGGCGTTCGCGTTATGCGCGCAGCGTGGTGGCGGTGCTCGTCCGCGTCTTTCGAATGGCTTTCATGGTTGCCCCATTCAGGTAGAGTGTGGTCGCCTTACGAAGCGATAACGGCGTTTACACCCACTAGCGGTGTCACGAGCGCGGTGACCCGGTCGGCCGTGTGATTTTCGACACCGGCGACGGGCGCGCGTTCCTGGCGAAAGGCGGGAGGTCGGCATGACCCGAGCTGACACGGAACTGGCGTATGCCCCGCCGCCCGCCGCGGCTGAGGTGAACGCCAGTCAGCCAGCACCGCCGGTCGACAGTGCCGCCCCTGCCGACCCGGACCGAAGTTTCCGCCGGTTCAGTGTGGCGATCGCGAGCATCGCGCTGGCATGCAGCGTTGCGATGTCGGTGTGGCTGCCGTTCGAGCTGACGACGTCGGCGCTGTGGGTCGGGCTCGCGCTGCTCGCCGCCTTCGCGGCTGCCGAACTGCTCGCCATGAACGTCGACGTCCGCAGCGGCGTCGCCTGGACCATCTCCTTCACCGAGATCCCGCTCGTCATCGGCGTCATGGTCGCGGACTTCGAGGTCGTGCTGCTGGCGCACCTCGTCGCGGGCATCGCCACGCTCGCGCACCGGCGCACCGAGGGCGCCCTGCTTTACAACACCGGCGTCATGGCGCTTGAGATCTGCTGCGCGTTCGCGGTGGCCCACTCCGTCCGGCTGCTGCTCGACGCTCCTGAGGTGCCTTGGACCGGCGCGTTCCTCGGTGCGCTTGTCGCGCCTGCGGTCAGCACCGTGTTCGTACTGTCGACCATCTGGGTGCTGCGCAAGCCGATCCAGCTCCTGTCGGGGCTGCGGCTCGTCGGCAGGGTGATCGTGGTCGGGTTCGTCAACTCCTCGGTCGGCATCAGCGGCTACCTCGTGGTGTCCGGCGTCGAGTACGGCTGGCCGCTGATCGGCGCCGTCGCGCTCGCGCTGACGACGTTGTACTGGGGCTACTCCGATCTGCTCCGGGAGCAGCGCGACCTCGAGGCGCTCGCCGACGTCAGCCTGATGGTGGCCAAGTCGGGCCGCAGGGTCGCGCGCACCGCGACCAGCGACCCCGACCGGATCGACGAGGAGTTCGCCGACAGCGACTGGGACGCGCTCGCAGCGCGCATCAAGGATCAGCTCGCCGCGCGCCGCATCGTGCTGCGGTTCCGGCTGGACGGCTCGGACGCGCTGCACACCGTCGTCGCGGGCACGCCGCTGCCGGACGGTGAGTACGCGAACAGCGCCGACCCCCTCCTGCGGCTGCACGGCACGCACGCGCGTCACCTGCGCTACGCCGACGTCAACGACGAGACCGCGGCGGCGCTGCGGGCACGCGGGGCCGATGAACTGCTGATCGTGCCGCTGCGCAGCTCGACCGAACTCCTCGGCGTGATCGAGGCGCACGACAGGAACTCACGGCTGCGTGGCTTCGGCCGCTCCGACCGGCAGCTCATCGACACCATGGCCGCGCACCTGTCCACCGCGCTGGACAACCGCAGGCTGATGGCGACGCTGCGGCACGACGCCTACCACGACCCGCTCACCGGCCTGCTGAACCGGCCCGGCTTCGCCAAGGCGGCAAGGGGGCCGCTGACGAGCAGCACGCCCGCCGCCGTCATCCGGGTCAACCTGGACGTCTTCTCCACCGTCTGCGACGCGCTCGGCTACACCTGGGCCGACCGGATGGTCGTCGTCGCAGGCCGAAGACTCCGCGCCGTTCTCGGCGACGACGTCCCCGTCGCGCGGCTGGAGGGCGCGTCGTTCGCCGCGCTGCTGCGCTGCGGCCAGCAGGAGGCGCACCAGATCGCGGAACGGGTACGCGCTGAGCTGTCCGCGCCGTACCCGGTTGACCGGCTCACCGTCGAGGCGAGCGCCACCGTCGGCTACGCAAGCACCGAGGTGGAGGACAGCGCCACCAGCCTCGACGTCGACGGCATGGTGCAGCGGGCCGACGTCGCGCTGCGCGCCGTTGACGACGAGGGCGAGGTGCGCGGCTACATGCCGAGCATGGGGCAGATGTTCCTGCGCCGCTTCCAGCTCGTGACGCAGTTCCGGCAGGCGCTGGAGGACGGCCAGGTCAGCGTGCACTACCAGCCCAAGGTGTCGCTGGAGAGCCGAACGGTGCTCGGCGTCGAGGCGCTGGTTCGCTGGACGCACCCCGAGTTCGGCAAGCTGCACCCCGACGAGTTCGTGCCCGCGATCGAGGCGGCGGGGCTCATCGGCGCGCTGACGGAGTTCGTGCTCGACGCGGCGCTGGTCCGCGTCCGCAAGTGGCTCGACGCCGGACTGCGGATCTCCACCGCCGTGAACCTGTCCGTGCGCAGCCTCACCGACGACGGCTTCCCCTCGCTCGTCGCCGCCGCACTGGACCGACACGACGTCCCGCCGGAACTGCTCACCTTCGAGCTGACCGAGTCCGGCGTGATGGCCGACCCCGAGCGCGCGCTACCGATCCTGCGCGAGCTGCACACCCTCGGCGTCGTGCTCGCGGTGGACGACTTCGGCACCGGCTACTCCTCGCTGGCGTACCTGCGGCAGCTGCCCGTGGACGAGGTGAAGATCGACAAGAGCTTCGTCTTCGGCATGGGCACCGACCTCGGGGACCTGGCCGTCGTGCGTTCCATCGTCGAGCTGGGCCACTCGCTCGGGCTCAGCGTCGTCGCGGAGGGCGTCGAGGAGGACATCGCGCGCGATCAACTGGAGGCGATGGGTTGCGACGTCGCGCAGGGGTATCTGATCTCGCGGCCGCTGTCCGAGAAGCGGCTCGAAGCCTGGCTGCAGGCCCGCACGGCGCGCGCGACCGGGCGAAACGACGCTCCCGTGCTCACGTTGCTCGGCTGAGCGCGCGGCTGCGACGCAAAAACCGACCCCGCCTTTGGCGCCGCACATGGTGCGTTGTAAAGTTTTACCCGCTCCAGATGAGCGCGCCCCAATAGCTCAGTCGGCAGAGCGTCTCCATGGTAAGGAGAAGGTCTACGGTTCGATTCCGTATTGGGGCTCGGTAATCCGGGACTACTCACCTATCCTGAGTACGTCCGCGGATATGCGGGGCGGGATAGCTCAGGTGGTTAGAGCACACGGCTCATAATCGTGGTGTCGCGGGTTCGAGTCCCGCTCCCGCTACGCGGGCGGGCAAGGTGCTTCAGGCAGCTTGCTCCGCGATAATCGTGAGGATGGCCTCACACCCTATGCCAGGGCGGGCGTTGTCCCCCTGGACCCCGCCCGGGGCGGCTTCCGAACGGAAGTCGGGACTTGAGCAGAGAAAGGTACGTGCCGTGGCTGCCACCGACGTGCGACCGAAGATCACGCTGGCGTGCGAGGAGTGCAAGCACCGCAACTACATCACCAGGAAGAACCGTCGGAACGACCCCGACCGCCTGGAGATCAAGAAGTTCTGCATGAACTGCGGTACGCACCGGACGCACAAGGAGACCCGCTAGGCCGGTCGTCCCACCAGACGTCGACGAGGCCGTCCCCGGAATCCGGGGGCGGCCTCGTTCGCTGTGTGCGGGAAATCGCATACCCGCCGGTAACGCATTGCGGGGTCGGTAAGCTCGTCGCCCGTGGCTCTTGATCAGTCGTTCATCGGACGCGCCTACCCGCCGGGCACGCCGTATCAGGTCAGCAGGGAGAAGATCGCCGAGTTCGTGCGCGCGATCGGCGACACGAGCAAGCTCAGCCGCGACCCGGGGGTGGCCCGCGCTGCGGGGCACGCCGACGTCGTCGCGCCGCCGACCTTCCTGACCATCCTGACGCTCGGCGTCATCGACATCCTCGCCAACGACCCAGACCTCGGCCTCGACTACGGCCGGATGGTCCACGGCGACCAGAGCTTCACCCACCATCGCCCGGTCACGGCTGGCGACCGGCTCACCGCCGCCACGACGATCGAGGACATCATGGCCCGCGCTGGCAACGACTTCCTCACCGTGCGCGTCGAGGTCGCCGACGACGCGGGGGAGCCGGTCTGCACCGCGAAGGCGCAGCTCGTCGTGCGAGGGGAGGACGCGTGAACAACCTCGCGAAGGGTGTCGAGAAAGGCACCGAGCTGCCGCCGCTCGCCGTCGACGTCACCAGGGCCGACCTGGTGCGCTACGCGGGCGCGTCGCTCGACTTCAACCCGATCCACTGGAGCGACCGCGTGGCGACGTCCGTCGGACTGCCCGGTGTGATCGCGCACGGCATGTACACGATGGCGCTGGCGAACCGGATGGTCACGGAGTGGGCGGGGGACGCGACGCGCGTGCTGTCCTGCTCGGCGCGGTTCACCCGGCCTGTCGTCGTCCCGGATGACGACCAGGGCGCGCGCGTCGACTTCAGCGGCAAGGTCACCGACGTCACCGACGGCATCGCCACGGTCGCCATCACGGCGAAGTTCGACGGCAAGACGGTGCTGGCCAAGGCCACCGCCCACGTGCGGGTGTAGGGCGGCGGCGCTTGATGCGGTGAAAGACGCTTTCGCTGCATTGGGCGCAGTGAAAGCGTCTTTCACCGCAGCCAGTGCAGGGAAAGCGTCATTCACCGCGCTGCGGCCTGAACGTCACAGCCGGACGCGGACGCGCGGCAGCGGCCTCGTAGGCCGCGCGAAGCTCGGCGCACACCGCTTCGGGTTCCTTGCGCAACCGTGACGGCAATGTCTGCAGGATGACCACGCCAGCCGTCGAGTAGCGAGTGTTGCGCGCGATGGTCCGCTGAAATCCCTCGTGTCCGGCGTGATGGGTGACCGAGTCGATCTCCCACCCGAACGCGACGTCGTCCACCCACGCGTCCGGGCTCGCCAGGAATTCGCCGTCCGGCCCGTACAGCGAGCCGTTCCACTGCGCGGCGGGCAGCCCTGCGCGTTGCCAGACGTATTTTCCGTCGACCTCGGCGACCGAATGCGCGCCAGCCGACATCTCAGCCAGCACCTTGCGCGGGACAGCTGACCCTCGACTGGAACCATTCGCAAGTTGCGCATGGAGCCTTTCGCAGTTCGTGAACCGTCGTTGCACGGCTTCCGTCAGCAGTGCGCGGCATGGGTCCAGCCGTGTCATGCGTCGGCATGCGTCGAGCACAGCGCGGTCGAGCGGCGCGAGTGGGACTTGTTTGCGCACGATGGGGCGTGGCAGGTGTTTCGTGCGCTCGATGACGACGAATCCCGCGCTGTGCACCTTGCGCTCAGCAGGCACCAGCAGGTGGACCTCGCCGTCTGGCGATGCTGCGCGCAAGCCGTGACGTGCGCACGCTTCGAGTCCGGTCACAAGCGCGGACTCCCCGGCGTAGAGCAACGCCGCCGAGATTGCGTTGTGCCTGGTCACCGGGCCGTTGTGTAGTGCAACGATACCCGGCAGGACACGCTGCCACGGTCCCTCTGTCCCGCATCGTCGGTACGTCGTGCACGAAGGCACGCCGAGGGCTTCAAGCCGTAAGACACGAATGACGTCGTTGTTGCTATTGGCGCGCAGCAGTCCGTGCTGGTCGCTCCAGGAACCTCGTCTCATGCCGACGAGCATGTGCCGACCTACTGGCGCCGCACCATAGGCAATTCGCCCCTGTGGACAACTTCAGCGCCGTGGATAACCCGATCCCTTGCGGTGAATGACGCTTTCGCTGCACCCAACGCAGTGAAAGCGTCATTCACCGCAACGAACGCAGTGAAAGCGTCATTCACCGCACCTCGGTCAGCAGCTTCGCCACCCGCGAGACGCCCTCGACCAGGTCGGACTCCGCGAGCGCGTAGGAGAACCGGAAGTAACCCGGCGTGCCGAACGCCTCGCCGGGGACGACGGCGACCTCGACGTGCTCAAGGATCAGGTCGGCCAGCTCGACGGTGTTCGTCGGCGTCACGCCGCGCAGCTCCTTGCCGAGCAGCGCCTTCACGGACGGGTAGGCGTAGAACGCGCCCTGCGGCGTCGGGCATTCGACGCCGGGGATGTCGGACAGCAACGAGACGATCTTCTTGCGGCGGCTGTCGAACGCGACGCGCATCTCCTCGACGGCGTCCAGCGGGCCCGCGACGGCGGCGAGCGCCGCGCGCTGCGAGACGTTGGCAACGTTGCCGCACAGGTGCGACTGGTAAGACGCCGCCGCCTTGATGATGTCGGCGGGGCCGGCCATCCAGCCGACCCGCCAGCCGGTCATCGAGTACGTCTTGGCGACGCCGTTGAGGATCACCGTTGTGTCGGCCAGCTCGGGCACGACGGCCGAGATCGAGTCAGCCGTGACGCCGTCGTAGACAAGGTGCTCGTAGATCTCGTCGGTGACGACGAAGATGCCGTGCTCGTAGGCCCAGCGGACGATCGCCTCGACCTGCTCGCGCGGGTAGACCGCGCCGGTCGGGTTGGACGGCGAGTTGAACAGCAGCACCTTGGTGCGGTCGGTCCGCGCCGCCTCAAGCTGTTCGACGGTCGCGAGGTAGCCGGTTGACTCGTCCGCCGTGACCTGCACCGGGACCGCGCCAGCGAGCTTGATCGACTCGGGGTACGTCGTCCAGTACGGCGCGAGCAGCAGCACCTCGTCGCCCGGGTCGCACAACGTCGCGAACGCCGAGTACACGGCCTGCTTGCCGCCGTTGGTGACGAGCACCTGCGAGGCGTCGAGCTCGACGCCGGAGTCGCGCTTGGTCTTGGCCGCGATGGCTTCGCGCAGTTCGGGCAGACCGGCGGCGGCGGTGTAGCCGTGGTTGGCGCGGTCGTGCACTGCGGCAGCGGCGGCGTCGACGATGTAGTCCGGCGTTGGGAAGTCCGGCTGCCCCGCGCCGAAGCCGATCACCGGCCGTCCCTTGGCCTTCAGTTCCTTCGCCTTGGCGTCGACCGCCAGCGTTGCGGACGGTTTGATCCCCGCGATGCGAGCGGAAATCCGGCGGGTGGAACGTGTTGAATGTGCTGTGTCCGGTGAGACCATGGCTCCCATGCTTTCACGAGGACAGCCCGACTGATAGTCGAGCCCGCCGTTGCCGTACACTTCTCAACTTGGAACGCCATCCACGCGATCCCCGGTGCGAATCGGGGTAGGGCGGCGTGCCCGCTTATCGTGTGAGGCTGGGTCTTCCTTAGGCCTCCCGCGAAGGGGTGTAGCTCAATTGGCAGAGCAGCGGTCTCCAAAACCGCAGGTTGCAGGTTCAAGTCCTGTCACCCCTGCAAGAGCGGAGAGTTCGGCAACGGAACAAGCGCAGACAGCGGACATGGACTACGTGTGAGGAGTTTCCTTGTGAGCGACGACGGCGAGAAGGACAACGGCGCGGACGAGCAGGGCTCGTCGCGTCCGGAGTCCGCCGCCTCCCGGCGCGCGCGGCGCCGTCCCGCCGAAGGGAAGGGCACACCAGGCGGCAAGTCCGGCGAGGGCTCCGTCAAGGGCAAAGGCGCTGGCACGTCGCCAGCGGGCCGCAAGGACGGCGGCAGCCCGCCCGCGACGAAGCGGGACAGGGGCGAGCCGAGGCAGCCGCTGCCGAAGCGGATCGTGCGGTACCTCCGCGAGTCCGTCGCCGAGCTCCGCAAGGTCATCTGGCCGACTCGCAAGCAGATGGTCACCTACACGATCGTGGTCATCGTGTTCGTCATCTTCATGGTCAGCCTGGTCGCCTTGCTTGACTGGGGTTTCGGCAAGGCCATGTTCGCGCTGTTCGGCTGAGCGCGTACGGGCGCGGTGCCGCACGATAGGGGTGCAACCGCATGCGAGAGATTGAGAGGACTGCAACGTGACCTCCGAGAACGGCACGGCAGCCGATGAGGAGCTGACCGACGTGACGGATGAGCAGCCTGCCGAGGACGAGCAGCCTGCTGCCGACACCGAGACCTCCCCTGCGGCCGGCCAGCCGGAACCGGAACCGGTCGCCGAGGTCGAGCCCGACGCAGCCGTCGAGCCGGAACCGGTCGCCGAGGACCCTGCCGAGCAGCTTCGCAAGGAGCTGCGCAGGATGCCTGGCGAGTGGTACGTGGTGCACTCCTACGCCGGCTACGAGAACAAGGTCAAGACCAACCTCGAGATGCGTACCCAGACGCTGGACGTCGAGGACTACATCTTCCAGATCGAGGTGCCGACCGAAGAGGTCACCGAGATCAAGAACGGCCAGCGCAAGCGGGTGCAGCGCAAGGTGCTGCCCGGCTACATCCTGGTCAGGATGGAGCTGAACGACGCATCGTGGAGCGCCGTGCGCAACACGCCTGGCGTCACCGGATTCATCGGCGCGACCAGCCACCCTTCGCCGCTGAGCATCGACGACGTCGTCAAGTTCCTGCTGCCGAAGCCGGAGCAGGAAGCTCCGGCCAAGGCAGCCAAGGGCGGCGAGCAAGCGGCAGCGTCGCCCGCTGGCGAAGCGGTCGAGGTGGACTTCGAGGTTGGCGAGTCCGTCACCGTCATGGACGGTCCGTTCGCCACGCTGCCCGCCACGATTTCCGAGGTCAACGCCGACGGCCAGAAACTCAAGGTCCTGGTGTCGATCTTCGGTAGGGAGACGCCGGTTGAACTGTCGTTCACCCAGGTCTCCAAGATCTGATCCTGCGGGGCACGCCTTCCCGAATGTGGGGAGGGGAGGTCCCGCAGGTCCAGAACGCCGGGACGCTGGCAGGGCGCCCGGTAAGTCATCAGTGAACAGGAAACGAGAATGCCACCCAAGAAGAAGAAGCTTGCAGCGATCATCAAGCTGCAGATCGCCGCAGGGCAGGCGAACCCTGCGCCGCCGGTCGGCCCCGCGCTGGGTCAGCACGGCGTCAACATCATGGAGTTCTGCAAGGCCTACAACGCCGCGACCGAGTCGCAGCGCGGCAATGTGGTGCCGGTCGAGATCTCGGTCTTCGAAGACCGGTCGTTCGACTTCAAGCTGAAGACGCCGCCCGCCGCGAAGCTGCTGCTCAAGGCGGCTGGCGTCGACAAGGGCTCCGGCGAGCCGCACAAGACCAAGGTCGGCAAGGTCAGCTGGGACCAGGTCAAGGAGATCGCCGAGACCAAGAAGACTGACCTCAACGCCTACGACGTCGACCAGGCCGCGAAGATCATCGCCGGTACGGCGCGGTCCATGGGCCTGACCGTCGAGGACTGAAGTTCCGAGGTGCGCTAGTCGCCTAGCGCACGCCGTGGGAGAGCCAGGCGCTGGCTCACGACAACCACACCTGATCCACAAGCAACGTAAGGACAGAGCATGACCAAGCGCAGCAAGGCCTACCGTCAGGCCGCCGAGCTGATCGACCGCGACCGGCTGTACGCGCCGCTCGACGCGATCAAGCTCGCCAAGGAGACCTCCAAGGTCAAGATGGACGCCACCGTCGAGGTCGCGATGCGGCTCGGCGTTGACCCCCGTAAGGCCGACCAGATGGTCCGCGGCACCGTGAACCTGCCGCACGGTACGGGTAAGACCGTCCGCGTCATTGTTTTCACTTCCGGTGACAAGGTCGCTGAGGCCGAGGCCGCCGGTGCTGACGTGGCTGGCTCCGACGAGTTGATCGAGCGCATCCAGGGTGGCTGGCTCGACTTCGACGCCGCGATCGCAACGCCGGACCAGATGGCCAAGGTGGGTAAGATCGCCCGCATCCTCGGACCGCGTGGCCTGATGCCGAACCCGAAGACCGGCACGGTGACGCCGAACATCGCCAAGGCCGTCGCCGACATCAAGGGCGGCAAGGTGAGCTTCCGGGTCGACAAGCAGGCGAACCTGCACATGATCATCGGCAAGGCCTCGTTCGAGCCGGAGAAGCTGGTCGAGAACTACGCCGCCGCGCTGGACGAGGTGCTGCGTGCCAAGCCGTCCGCCGCGAAGGGCCGCTTCCTCAAGAAGATCACCTTCACGACGACGATGGGCCCCGGCATCCCGGTCGACCCCGCTCGCACCCGCAACCTGCTGGAAGCGGAGGCGTAAGGGCTTCAGCCCGCCGACGAACTCCGTGGCGCCCGGTGCACCCACTGCACCGGGCGCCACGTTTTTGTGCGCCGCAGGTGCGTGCTCCGGTCCGCCGCGCCGCGCGAGTCACACCCTGTTCGCCGCGAGTCACACCCAAATCCGGCCGAGTTTCACCTTGTGCGCGCCGAGCTGCACCGTCGGCGTACGGGCAGGCGGATCATGGGGCACCGGAGCGCGGAACTCGTACGCCCGGGAGCCAAAACTCGCGCACCAGACGTCGGATCATGCGGCACCGGAGCGCGGGACTCGCGGCACTGTAAGTCAGGACTCGCGCCTAAGGCGGATCTTTCGCTAGTTCGGTGCGGTGCGCTTTGGCTTCGGGCAGGTCCGTGGCCCCGGTTCGTGTCCGGTGATGAGCCACTGCTCGCCCTTCGCGTCGGGAATCTTCGTCACGATGAACGTCCCCAGCGCAGGTCCGCCATGGATCACACCTTCGAGGCTGTCCCCGCACGAACTCACTCGCACGCTGTCCGTCGTGACCGGGTCGCTGACCCACGACGGCATGGACTCCGCGTAGTCGTTGACGTCCGTGACCTTCGCGTTGACGCCGAATACGGCTTGTTCGCATGACGCGTAGCTCAGGTTGCTGGCGAATCGCGCGCGAGCCGCCTCGTCGAACCGCAGGCACACCTTCTCGACTTCTGGTTTTCCGGTGTCCGGATCGGCTTGCGCGATGTGGTCGTACACCCTTCGCACGGCTTCGTACGGATCGCTGGCGTAGAGCTTGGTGGCTTCGGCTTTCTTGCCGCCCTGCTCGGCGAGTTCGGCGCTGGAGGGGGCGTCCGAGCCGCCGAGGTAGTGGTTGATCGCCCACGCCGCGCCCGCCGCGACGGCGAGGAGAATCAGCGCTGCCGTGAGCAGCTTGCCGCCGAGCGCGGTCAGCCAGGCGGGTACCCGGTCACGCCACCCGGACGGCTGAGCTTCGCCAGCGTCGGCTGGCGGCAGTTCGCCGTGCTCGGCTTGGAACTCCCGGAACCGCTGGAACTCTTGGAACTCGCGGAACTGCCGCAGCTCCTCGTCGCTGAGCAGTTCGGACGGCGACCGGGAGGACAGCTCCGAACCAAGCTCTGGCCCAGGATCGGGGGAGGTTTCCGCAGGTGAGGCGTCCGGTCTGCGGGCGGGCAGGTTCGCGCCGCCCGCCTCGACACCGTCGCCAGCGTCGTCACCCACGACGCCACCGCCGTCGGGTGGTGTCGTGCCGTCGTCCTGCGTGTTCTCCTGACGCCGTTCTGCCACGGCTCCCATCATGCCGGATCGTCACCAGCGGGTACCCGCGCGTCGCCGCCGAAGACCGCTGTCGTAGACTTCTCGATGGTTCTACCGAAGACCGCTGGTCTCATGGGCCCCGGCGCCCATGACGAAGGCCCCGCAGCGCGGGCGGCCTGCGCAGGAGGAACGAGGCTCGTCACCAGTGTGTGTCACAACGCCCCGCGCCCCTTGCGCAGGGCGTTTTGTCGTCTCTGGGCCGGGAACCGCCACGGTCACCAGCTAACAGAGATGGGAGGAGGCGACACATGGCGAAGCCAAACAAGGTGGCGGCCGTCGCCGAGATCGCGGACAGGTTCCGCAACAGCTCGGCAGCCGTGATCACTGAGTACACCGGCCTCTCCGTTTCCCAGCTCTCCGAGCTGCGTCGCGCTCTCGGCTCTGGCGCCAAATACCGGGTCGCGAAGAACACCCTCGTCAAGCGTGCCGCTGAGGACGCTGGCGTCGAGGGTCTTGACCACCTCTTCATCGGTCCGACCGCCATCACCTTCATTGATGATGAGCCGGTCGAAGCGGCGAAGGTGCTCAAGAAGTTCTCGAAGGACAACAACGCCCTCGTCATCAAGGGCGGCTACATGGACGGCCGGCCCATCTCACCTGAGATGGTCAACAAGCTCGCCGACCTTGAGAGCCGCGAGGTGCTGCTTTCCCAGGCAGCCGGTGCGTTCAAGGCGAAGTTGTCCGAAGCGGCACGGATGTTCGCGGAGCCTGGCTCGCAGGTCGCCCGACTCGCCAAGGCGCTGGAAGACAAGCGCAAGGAAGAAGCGGGCTCCTGACGCCGAGCACCGGCCAAGAGCTGAGCAATCACCACCATCACAACCACACCACACCAAGGAGCCATCATGGCCAAGCTGAGCACCGACGAGCTGCTTGACGCGTTCAAGGAGCTGACCCTGATCGAGCTGTCCGAGTTCGTCAAGGCGTTCGAGGAGACCTTCGACGTCTCCGCGGCCGCCCCCGTCGCCGCCGTCTCCGCGGCCCCCGCCGCAGGCGGTGCCGAGGAGGCAGCTGAGGAGCAGGACGAGTTCGACGTCGTCCTCGAGGGCGCTGGCGACAAGAAGATCCAGGTCATCAAGGTCGTCCGTGAGGTCGTCTCCGGTCTCGGCCTGAAGGAGGCCAAGGAGCTCGTCGAGGGCGCCCCGAAGGCGATCCTGGAGAAGGTCGACAAGGACGCCGCCGAGGCGGCCAAGGAGAAGCTGGAAGCCGCTGGCGCGAAGATCACCGTCAAGTAGCACTTCCGGCGTGCGGCCTGCCGTTGTTAACACATCCGCAGTAGCGCACATAGTCGGCGTAACGGGCAGTCATCCACCGGATGGCTGCCCGTTGCTGCGTCTGGGGCATCCCAGGTGAGTAACATCTGTATGACCTGTGCCACGCGCAAGGTACGTTCCGCATGGATCATGTCGTGAGGAAGACAACAGACCCGCAGCAGAAAATCTTATGACTCTTGAGTAACCTGTCTCACCAAGGTTCGTTGGACGAATGAAGGGGACCTGACGTTCATTCGTATGCGCTGCCGCCGAGTGCCGGTGGACCGGTGAACTCAACGTAAACAGATCCAGGAGGTCCGATGGGTGCCGAGGTGGTCGTCGAGGGGTTGACCAAGTCCTTCGGAAGTCAAGCCATCTGGCGTGACGTGACGCTGACCCTGCCGCCGGGCGAGGTGTCGGCGATGCTTGGCCCGTCGGGTACCGGGAAGTCGGTGTTCCTGAAGTCGATGATCGGCCTGCTTCGGCCGGACTCCGGCAAATGCGTCATCAACGGCGTGGACATCGTCCAGTGCAGTGAGCGGGAACTGTACGAAACCCGCAAATTGTTCGGTGTGCTGTTTCAGGACGGTGCGTTGTTCGGGTCGATGAACCTGTACGACAACGTGGCCTTCCCGCTGCGCGAGCACACGAAAAAGTCCGAGTCCGAGATCAAGCGGATCGTGCTCGAGAAGCTGGAGATGACCGGCCTCAAGGGCGCGGAGGGCAAGCTGCCAGGCGAGATCTCCGGCGGTATGCGCAAACGTGCCGGTCTGGCCAGGGCGCTGGTGCTTGACCCGGAGATCATCCTCTGCGATGAGCCGGACTCCGGTCTCGACCCCGTCCGCACCGCCTACCTATCGCAGTTGCTGATCGACCTGAATACGCAGATCGACGCGACGATCCTGGTCGTCACCCACAACATCAACCTGGCGCGCACCCTGCCGGACAACCTCGGCATGCTGTTCCGCAAGGAACTGACCATGTTCGGGCCGCGCGAGGTGCTGCTGACCTCCGAAGAGCCGGTGGTGGAGCAGTTCCTCAACGGCAAGCGGCTCGGCCCGATCGGCATGTCCGAGGAGAAGGACACCGCGCAGATGGCTGCCGAGCAGGCGATGGCCGAGGCCGGTCACCACCACGGCGGCACCGAGGACGTCCGAGGCGTCGTCCCGCAGATCCTGCCGACGCCCGGCCTGCCGGAGCGCAAGGGCGAGCGCCGCCGTAAGGACCGCGTCATGCGGATCCTGCACACGCTGCCGCCCGCCGCCCAGGAGGGCATCATCGAGTCGCTGTCGCCCGAGGAACAGCGGCACTACGGCGTCCGCCCGCACGCGCCCGCTGGCGCGCGGCACGCCGGTTCGCCGCAGTCGAGCCAGGGCCAACTGCCCGCTGACCAGGTCGCGCAGCTCCCGAACCAGGGCTGGGGCACCGCTGAGCAACTGCGCGCGTCCGGCGAGACACCCCCTGGGCAGGGTGGTGCCAGGTGACGGCGACGACAGCTGTCAAGTTCCCCGGCAGGGGAATGCTGGAGCAAACCGGCCGGTTGTTCGCGCTCGGCCTCGACGTCATCCGGCTGACCTTTCAGCGGCCCTTCCAGTCGCGGGAGTTCATCCAGCAGGCGTGGTTCATCGCAGGGGTGTCGATCCTGCCGACGATGCTGGTGTCGATCCCGTTCGGCGCGGTCGTCTCGCTGCAGCTCGGCTCGCTGGTCAGCCAGCTCGGTGCGGAGTCGTTCACCGGCGCCGTCAGCGTGCTCGCCATCATCCAGCAGGCGTCGCCGATCGTGACCGCGCTGATCGTCGCCGGTGCCGCGGGTGCCGCGATCTGCGCCGACATCGGCGCGCGGACCATCCGCGAGGAGATCGACGCGATGGAAGTGCTCGGTGTCTCCGCCGTGCAACGTCTTGTCGTGCCGAGGGTGCTGGCGTGCATGTTGGTCGCGATGCTGCTCAACGGCGTCGTCAGCGTGGTCGGTGTGCTCGGCGGGTACTTCTTCAACGTCATCCTGCAGGACGGCACGCCTGGCGCGTACCTCGCTAGCTTCTCGGCGCTGGCGCAGCTGCCCGACCTGTGGATCAGTGAGATCAAGGCCATCCTGTTCGGCTTCATGGCTGGCGTCGTCGCCTGCTACCGGGGTCTGAACCCGCCGCCTGGTCCGAAGGGCGTCGGTGACGCGGTCAACCAGTCCGTCGTCATCACCTTCTTGCTCCTGTTCTTCATCAACTTCATCCTGACGGCCGTGTACCTGACGGTCGTGCCGCCGAAGACGGGGTGAGCCGCCGATGTCGATGCTGAACACCCTCACCCGAAACTCCAAGAGGGCGGTCAACGCCCCGCTGGCCAAGCTGGACGACCTCGGCGACCAGCTCTCGTTCTACGTCCGCGCGCTCGGCTGGGTACCACGCACGCTGGTGCATTACACCAAGGAAGTGCTCCGCATCCTCGCCGAGACGTTCTTCGGCACGGGCGCGCTCGCCGTCATCGGCGGCACCGTCGGCGTCATGCTCGGCATGACGCTGTTCGTCGGCATCGTCGTCGGCTTGCAGGGTTACGCCGGGCTGGACCAGATCGGCGCCGCCGCGCTGTCCGGGTTCGCCTCGGCCTACATCAACACCCGCGAGGTCGCGCCGCTGGTCGCCGGTCTGGCGCTGTCCGCGACGGTCGGCGCGGGTTTCACCGCCCAGCTCGGCGCGATGCGGATCTCCGAGGAGATCGACGCGGTCGAGGTCATGGCGGTGCCAAGCCTGCCGTTCCTTGTCACGACCAGGATCATCGCGGGCTTCATCGCGATCATCCCGCTCTACATCATCGGCCTGCTCGCGTCGTACGTCGGGTCGCGATTGATCGTGGTGGTCTTCTACGCCCAGTCGGCGGGGACCTACGACCACTACTTCGAGCTGTTCCTGCCCAAAGGTGACGTGTTCATCTCGTTCGCGAAAGTCTTGGTTTTCGCCGTCATCATCATCATGTCGCACTGTTACTACGGATATACGGCATCGGGTGGCCCCGCCGGTGTCGGTGTCGCCGTTGGCAAGGCAGTGAAGACGACGATCGTGGTGGTTGCGCTGGTCAACTTCTTCCTCGGCTTCGGAATCTGGGGCACTGACACAACGGTGAGGATCGCAGGATGAGTGCACGTGGTGCGGTGTCGACGCTGAAGCGCAGGCTGCTCGGCGTCGGTTTCATCGTGCTGGTCATCGCGGGCGTCGCGCTGAGCGTCGCGGGGTTCAACAACACCTTCACCCCGTACGTCACGGTGAGCCTGAAGACCGACAAGGTCGGTAACCAGCTCGGCCACAAGTCCGACGTCAAGGTGCGCGGCCTGATCATCGGTCACGTCAACAAGATCACGCCGACGTCGGAAGGCGCCGAGCTCGAGCTGAAGCTGAACCCGGAGGACGCCAAGCTGGTGCCCGCATCAGCGTCGGCGCGGCTGCTGCCGAAGACGTTGTTCGGTGAGCGTTACGTGTCGCTCGAGTTCGACGACGCCAGCGGCCCTTCGCTGTCCAACGGCGACGTCATCCCGGAGGACAGGACCGAGACCGCGACCGAGCTCAGCGCGTCGTTCGAGAAGCTGTTGCCTGTGCTGCGCGCGGTGCAGCCGCAGAAGCTGAACAGCACGTTGTCCGCGATGTCCACCGCCCTCGACGGCAGGGGCGAGGAGCTGGGCAAGACGCTGTCCGAGCTCGGCGACTACATGGGCAAGCTCAACCCGCACCTGCCGCAGCTGAAGGAGCAGTTCAAGCAGCTCGCCAAGTTCTCGAACAACTTCTCCGAGGTCACCCCGGACATCGTGCGGACGCTGGACAACTTCCGCACCAGCGCGCGCACGCTCGTCGAGAAGCGACAGCAACTGAGCTCGGTGTACAGCTCGGTGACCACGGCCTCGCGGGACCTGGAGTCCTACCTCGCCGCGAACAAGAACAACTTCATCAGGGTCGGCAAGCTCTCGCAGCCGACGCTGGATCTCGTGGCGAAGTACTCGCCGTCGTTCCCCTGTGTGACGCGGCAGATGGCGGACGCGCTGCCCACGCTGAACAAGGCGTTCGGCAAGGGCACGGACAAGCCTGGCCTGCAGGCCAAGGTCTACATCACGCCGAATCGAGGCGAGTACAAGCCGGGCCAGGACGAGCCGAAGTACAACTTCATGGGCGAGGGCGGCTACCGGGGCCCGTGGTGCATCGATCCGCACCACCCGGAGATCCCGAGGCCGTTCCCGTACCCGTACCGCTTCCTGTATCTGGACGACGGCTCGAGGCGCCCGCCGGACGCCCGCTCCGAGCTGGACGGCGAGGGCCTGCCGTGCGACGCCATCAACACGTTCGGCAACCCGGTGCCGCAGGCGTGGCTCCGGGAGTGCGCGCCTGGCACCGCGCCTGGCGGCAGGGGCAGCTCGTCAACCGGCGGCTCGGCGCCAATGGGCGCGCCGAGTGCGAACCCGGCCAACACACCCGAGGAGGGCGCTCTGATCGCGGAGCTGCTCAGCGTGCAGACCGGCGCGCACCCGAGTGACATCCCAGGCTGGGGCGGCCTGCTGGTCGGGCCGCTCTACCGTGGGATGGAGGTGAGCTTCGAGTGAAGAGCGCCACCCACGTCACCGGACCGCTGGTCAAGCTGATCATCTTCATCGCGGTGACCGTCCTGACGACGGCCCTGCTCGGGATCAGCATCGCCAACATCAACATGTCGGACACCAACAGCTACACCGCTCGGTTCACCGACGCCACGCTGCTGCTTGAGAACGACGACGTCCGCATCGCTGGCGTGCAGGTCGGCCAGGTCACCGAGATCGACGTGGTCGACAAGAGCCAGGCCGAGGTCACCTTCGAGGTGAACTCCGCCCTACGGCTGCCGGAGACCGTCACGGCGGCGGTGCGCTACCGCAACCTGGTCGGGCAGCGCTACATCGCGATCGACCCAGGTGCGCGCACCGACAACACGCCGCTGCTGCCCACCGACGGCACCGGCCACATCCCGTTGGAGCGGACCCGACCAGCGCTGGACCTGACCGAGCTGTTCAACGGCTTCAAGCCGCTGTTCACCGCGCTCTCGCCCAAGGACGTCAACCAGCTCTCCTACGAGATCATCCAGGTGTTGCAGGGCGAGGGCGGCACGATGGAGAACCTCCTGGCCCACACCGCGTCGCTGACGACGTCGCTTGCCAAGAAGGACAAGGTCATCGGCGAGGTCGTCACCAACCTCAACGACGTGCTGCAGCGGCTCAACGAGAAGAGCCCCCAGCTGCGGCAGACCATCAGCACGCTCCAGCAGCTCATGTCGGGGCTGGCCAAGGACTCGAAGTCCATCGGCGACGCGATCGGGGCCATCGACGACCTGTCCCGCTCGACGGCAGGACTCGTCGGCAAGGCGCGGCAGCCGCTCAAGCAGGACATCGCCGAGCTGGGGAAGCTGTCGAAGAACCTCAACAAGCACGAGGACCTGGTGGAACACTTCATCACCTTCGGCCCGAAGAAGTACTCCAGCATGGGGAAGACGGCGAGCTACGGCTCGTGGTTCAACTTCTACCTGTGCGGCGGTGAGGCCACCCTGCGCTTCCCGGGCGCGGAAGACCAACCCGTCCACATTCCGATGGGTGAGCCGGACAGGGCGAGGTGCAGCCGATGAAGCCCTTCCAGCAACGCAACCCGATCCCGATCGCGATCGTCGGCATCGTGCTGATCGCGCTCAGCCTCATGGCGGCCATGAACTCCGACGAGCTGCCGCTGATCGGCTCGGGCACGGTGTACTCCGCCGAGTTCGAAGAGGCGGCTGGCATCACGGAGGGCGACGAGGTCCGCATCGCGGGCATCAAGAAGGGCAAAGTCAAGGACGTCGAGTTGGACGGCGACGTCGTCAGGGTCAGCTTTTACGTCGACGACGCCTGGGTGGGCAACAACACAAGGGCGGCGATCAAGCTCAAGGACCTGCTCGGCCAGAAGTTCCTCGCGGTCGAACCGGCTGGCGACGAGGTGCTGGATCCGTCGGAGACCATCCCGAACGCGCGCACGACGTCGCCCTACGACGTCCTTGAGGCGTTCCGGGGCCTGTCCGAGACGACGGACGCGATCGACGTCAACCAGCTCGCGAAGAGCTTCGACGTCATCTCGCAGACGTTCGGCGGCACCTCGGACGAGATCAAGGGCGCGCTGAACGGCCTCTCGCAGCTCTCGGACACGATCGCCAAGCGGGACAACCAGCTGTCGACGTTGCTGGAGAACACCCGCCAGATCAGCCAGACGCTTGCCGACCGCGACGCGCAGCTGGTGCAGCTGATGAAGGACGGCAACGTGCTGCTCGCCGAGCTGTCGAAGCGCAAGGCGGCGATCTCGTCGCTGTTGCAGGGCACGCAGCAGCTCGCCATCCAGCTCAACGGGCTGGTCGACGACAACAAGGCGCAGCTCCAGCCAGTGCTGAAGGATCTTGACCGGCTCACCGGCATGCTGCACCGCAACCGCCAAGCGCTCGGTGAAGGCATCGAGACCTTCGCGCCGTTCGTCCGGCAGTTCAACAACACCGTCGGCAACGGCCGCTGGTTCGACAACTACATCTGCGGACTGTTGCTACCCCAGGAGGGCCCCGTTAACCAGCAGGGATGTGATCCGCGATGAGCCCGACGACCCGTGTTGGCCAGTCGCTCTGGCGGGGCGTCGCCATCGCCTGCGTGCTTGGCCTGCTCGTGGCAGGCGGGCTGTGGTGGGCGCTCAAGGACGCGAACACCAAGACCGTCACCGCGTACTTCCCGACCGCCATCGGCCTGTACGAGGACAACGACGTGCGGATGCTCGGTGTCCAGACCGGCACCATCGAGAGCGTCGAGCCGCAGGGTGACCGGGTGAAGGTCACCATGTCGTACGACCGCACGGTGCAGGTCCCCGCGGACGCGCAGGCCGTGATCGTCGCGCCGTCGCTGGTCAGCGACCGGTACGTGCAGCTCACCCCGCCCTACTCCGGCGGGCCCGAGATGGAGGACGGCGCCGTCATCACCCAGGAGCGCACCGCGGTGCCGCTCGAGGTGGACGACCTGTACGCCTCGCTGTCCCGCGTCAGCGACGCGCTCGGCCCTGACGGCGCCAACAAGGACGGCGCGCTCTCGCGGCTGCTCGACACGCTGGCCGAGAACTTCAAGGACAACGGCAGGGCGCTCAACGTCACCATCAACAAGCTGGGCAAGGCGTCCAACACGCTCGCAGGCAACAAGGACGACCTGTTCGCCACGGTGTCCAACCTGGCGAAGTTCTCCAACACGCTCGCCGCGAGCGACGCCGACGTCGCCGAGTTCCAGCGCAGGCTCGCCGACGTGAGCGGCTTCCTCGCGGGGGAGCGGGACAACCTGGCGAAATCCGTGCAGCTGCTCGGCGCGACGCTGGGCAAGGTGCGCCAGTTCGTCGACGAGAACCGGGACCGGCTCAAGTCGAACGTCGACAAGCTCGCCGACGTCACCCAGGTGCTGGTCAAGGAGCGGGCGGAGCTTGCGGAGATCTTCGACGTCGGTCCGGTCGCGCTCGGCAACGTCATCAACGCCTACAACGCGTCGGCGGGCACGCTCGACGCGCGGCCGGTCATCAACGAGCTGCGCGAGCCGCTGCTGTTGATGCTGTGTGACTTCGTCGGCCAGGCGCCAGAGGGCTCCGGCGACCAGCTCGCCGCGATCTGCGAGCAGATCGCGCCGCTGACGGAGGACCTGCCAACCCCGGCGCAGGTGATCAGCTCGCTGCACGACGGCGACCTGCCGCCGTTGCCGCTCGCGCTGATGGAAGAGATGTCGAAGCCGCAGCAGGGAGGTGGCCGCTGATGTTCTGGCGCTCCAGGACCAACCGCTCGCGCGGCATGCTCGCGGCCGTCTTCGCGATGGTTGCCACGCTGCTCGCAGGGTGTGGCTCGTTCACCGGTATCTACGACATCCCCTTGCCGGGTGGTGCCGACACCGGTGACGACCCCATCGAGGTGAAGGTGCACTTCCAGAACGTGCTCGACCTCGTGCCGCAGTCCGCCGTCAAGATCAACGAGGTCTCGGTCGGCAAGGTCGAGGACATCTCGCTGACCAGCACGGACTGGAACGCCGAGGTCACCATCGAGCTGAACAAGGGCACCGAGCTCCCTGCGAACGCGCTGGCGAACGTCAAGCAGTCCAGCCTGCTCGGTGAGAAGTACATCGAGCTGGCGCATCCGCCGCAGGGCACAGCGCAAGGCCAGCTGACCGACGGCTCCGTCATCCCGGTCTCGCGCACCAATCGCAGCGTTGAGATGGAGGAAGTGCTCGGCGCGATGTCGATGCTGCTCAACGGCGGCGGCGTCGAGCAGCTCAACACCATCACCAAGGAGTTCAACCACATCTCGACCGGGCGCGAGGGCGAGATCAAGGCGCTGATCCACAACTCGGAGACGTTCGTCCGCCGCCTCGACGGCCAGACGCAGGACATCTCCAACGCGCTCGACGGCCTCAACAAGCTGTCCAAGGCGCTGCAGAAGGACAAGGAAGCCATCTCGGCCGCGCTTGACGACCTTGAGCCGGGCATGCGGGTGCTCGTCGACCAGCGCAAGCAGCTCGTGACGATGTTGGAGTCGATGAAGAAGCTCTCCGTTGTCGCGACCGACACCATCCAGAAGAGCCAGCGCAACCTGGTTGGCAATCTGGAAGCGCTGCGGCCGATCCTGGCCAACCTTGTCAAGTCGGGCGACAAGCTGCCGAAGTCGCTGGAGATCCTGGTGTCGTTCCCGTTCCCTGACGCCGCCGTCGACGGCGCGAGGGGCGACTACTTCAACCTGTACCAGGAGCTGAACCTGAACATCAGGGAGATCTACGACGCCTACCGGCGGCACAGGGGCAACCCGTTCGACGGTCTCCCCGTGCTGGAGAAGGCGCCCGCATCCGAGGGCGAGCTGCTCGACCCGAACCAGCTCCCGCCGCTGCCGCTGCCGCTGCCGTCGCCGTCTGGCGACTCCTCGGAGTCGAATGACAGCGGCCTCGGCGTGCTGCCCGGCCTGCTGGGAGGTGGCAGCTGATGCTGACCCGCAAGACGCAGCTCCAGATCGTCTCGTTCTTCGTGATCAGCGTCGTCGCCCTGGCGTACGCGCTGTTCCGGTTCACCGACGTCGGCAAGGTGTTCGGCGAGGACATCTACACGGTGTCGATGGAGCTCGAGGATTCCGGCGGCATCTTCTCCAACGCCGAGGTCACCTACCGTGGCTTCAACGTCGGCAGGGTGGGCGAGCTGAGCCTGACCGAAGGCGGCTTGGAGGTGGACCTCAACATCGAGCCGGGGATGCCGCCGATCCCGGCCGACCTCGATGCGTTCGTGCTGAACCGGTCCGCGATCGGTGAGCAGTTCGTCGACCTGCGGCCGCGCTCAGAGGGCGGGCCGTATCTCGAGGACAACTCGGTGATCCCCGTTGACCGCACGAAGACCCCGGTGCCGACCGCCAAGGTCATCAACGACCTGACCGACCTGGCGGGCTCGGTGCCGACCGACTCGCTGCGCACGGTCGTCGACGAGTCGTACAAGGCGTTCTCCGGCACCGGCGACGACCTCCAGCTCCTGATGGACACCACGCGGGACTTCACGGCTGCCGCGCGACAGAACCTGCCGGACACCGTGGAGCTGCTGCGCTCGGGCAACCAGGTGCTGCGCACGCAGAACGCCGAGATGGGCTCGATCCGGTCGTTCAGCAAGGACCTGCGGAAGCTCTCCGAGACGTTCAAGGGCTCTGACGCCGACATCCGGCGGCTGATCGAGCAGACGCCGCAAACGGCGAACCAGTTCAGCAGGGTCGTCGACGAGGTCGGTCCCGGGCTGAGCGCGCTGGTCGCGAACCTCATCACGCTCGGCGAGATCTCGGACGACCGGCTGGCCGGCCTTGAACAGACCATGCTGACGTATCCGGCGCTCGGCGCTGGCGCGCAGGCGCTCCTCGATCCGAAGAACCCGAAGGCGCCGCTTGGTCTCGCGCTGAACCTGTTCGACCCGCCGCCGTGTGTGAAGGGCTACGAGAGCACGAAGAAGCGGCCGGGCGACGACACGTCGCCGTCGACGTACAACGAGGAGGCGTACTGCGCGGAACCGAAGGGCAGTCCCATCACCGTCCGCGGTTCGCAGAACGCGCCGTTCAACGGCGTCCCGGTTGCGCCGTCGCAGCAGCAGGTTCAGCAGAACTCCGATCGTGACCAGGAGTCGCTCGAAGAGGACTCCTCGAACAGCCTGTTGTCTGGTTCCAGCGCCGAGCTACTAGGCCAGTTGCTCTCGACGGGTTGACGCTAAACGGCGGTACCAGACAGCGATATCACATCGTTCGCCTACGCTGAGGACGTAATGAGCAGTGACGACGCTCGGGCCGATGAGCCTGAGGAGCATGACGGTGTGTCCGAAGCCAGCACCGCCGCCGCTGACGGCGCCGGTGGCACTGATGCCGCGACGGTCTCGCACGCTGAGTCGCAGGAGCCAGCGGAGTCGGGTGAGCCGGTTGAGTCGGGTACGGCGCAGCCGAGCGTGCTCGCCAGGCAGCCGGTGTTCCTTGTCGCCTCGGTGCTCGTGGTGGTCGGTCTGATCGCCGCGGTCACCTTCGGCATTCTCTGGTCGGTGAAGTCGGGCAGCGACTCCGCCCAGAACGCCACCGCGCGAGACGAGGTAGCAGCGGCTGCGGAGCAGGCCATCTCGGCCTTCGCCGAGGTCGACTACCAGAGCCCGGACAAGTACCGGGACCAGCAGGTCGCGGTGTCGACGGACGAGCTGGCCCAGCACGTCACGGACGGCTGGAAGCAGGCCCGCCAGGTCATCGTCAAGGCGCAGCGCTCGTCGGAGATCAAGTTCTTCGACATCGCCGTCGAGGAGCTGAACGCCTACGAGGGCACCGCGACCGCGATCGCGTCCTCCGAGGTGACGCTGTCATTCGAGGACCAGAGCGCGGAGCTGCCGCGTCGATGGCGCGCCGAGCTCAAACGCGTTGACGGGGAGTGGAAGCTCTCGGACATCGAGCTGATCCCCATCCCGAGGACGCAGGTCGGCAACCAAGGATCGGAGCCGCAGTGACGAACCGACGGCGATCGACGCCGAGCGGCGGGTCGAGGCGGCCGCAGGTCGCTGGCCTGCGCAAGCCAAGCCCCCGCCCCCGCCCCACACCCGAACCCCGGCAGGACCAGACGGACACCGAGGCCAGCACGGCGGCAGGTGCCGCGACCGGCGCTGCCGGAACTGAGTCCGGCAGCGAGACTGTCGCCGCGCCGCCAGCGTCCCCGAGGCCCCGGCCCCGGTCGAAGACCCGTGACGAGGGCGCCCGGAAGCCGGAGACGCCGGACGAGACCGTCTCCCATGCCTCCGCGCTGCCGGAGGGCCGCTCGACGACGAAGCAGCCAAGGCGTGAGCCGTCGTGGGCGATGACCAGCGTAGTCGGGGCGCTGGCGCTGGTGCTCGCGCTGACGGCGGCGTTCTTCGCGTTCAAGTACTTCTCGGTCGACGCTGGCGACGAGAACAAGGCCATGGTCGACGTCGTCGCGACCGAGCAGCTCAAGCAGCAGGTCGGCGACGGCGTCGAGGCGATGTTCTCGTACGACTACAACAACGTCGAGCAGCATGAGAAGGCCGTGAAGGACGTGCTCGCCACCGACGAGATGCGGTCGCAGTACGAGCAGCTCATGGGCGATGTGAAGGACAAGGCGCCGCAGCAGAAGGTCGTGCTCCAGACCGCCGTGCGCAACATCGCGGTGATCGAGATGACCGACGACACCGCTCGCGTGCTGGCGTTCATCGACCAGACGTCGATCCGGGAGGACACCGGCCAGAGCGCCGCGACTGGCGACCAGCCGACCATCACCGTCGTGAAGGTCGACGGGGAGTGGAAGATCTCACACATCGACGCCTACGCCGACCCCAGCAACCGGGCCCCCGTCCCCGGCGGCAGCAGCGGCAACGGTGGCAACGGCGGCAACTAAGCCTCCCAGGTGCTACGAAGGGCTTCTTACTTGCGTCTGACGCAAGTAAGAAGCCCTTCGTAGCACCAACCCCCTCCGGCCCCGGCCGCCGCCACGACTACGACACCAGGGTGAGATGACCGTGAGTCACTGCACCGTCGCGGTGCCGGCCCCGCCCGGTGGCTTGACTCGACGGCCCCGGCACGCCACCCTGAGTGGCGAAGCCACGAGACATCCGCCGATGCGGAGCGGAACGAAGGTGCGGCGAGGCTGGGCCCCAATGCGCGTGCCCCCTCGACAGCGGCGAGTTTCGTCGCTAGACTGCTCTGTTGCGCTGCCCGCTTTCATGCTGCCCTGAGCCAGGCGCTACGATGGCGGACACCACCGCACCCTTATAGACAGTCGGCGTCCCGTGTTGCCATGTGCCGTGTCACCGTGGCGTTGCTGTCCAACCGCTTATCTGTCCCCGGAAGGACGCATCTTGGCAGTCTCTCCCGCGAACCAAGCCAACATTGCGAACCCATCGGAGATTCCTGGAGCACCCAAACGGGTCTCATTCGCGAAGA
>WHTY01000167.1 GCA_009377475.1 Actinophytocola sp. | reverse complement strand
GCGACCAGCGTCTGGCGTTCGACCTCATCGGCGCGCCCATCCCGCCCACCTGCACGTAGCCAGAACAACACAACAGAAAACCAGCGAATCCCCAGCCCAGCCGGGGATTCGCCTGTCACAGCCGACGCAACTTCGGGCTAGTGCAAACGCGCTCAGACCCAGACCTGCTGCGGGATGCGGTCGAGGATGTCGCAGCGGAGGTCCAGTGCCGGGACGAGGTTGTTCGGGTCGATGTGGTCGCCCATCTCGTGCAGGGCGTCGATGTAGCCGCCGCCCAGCCAGAATGCACGCGGCTGCCGGGGATCGGTGAGCAGGAACTTGATCAGCGCTGGGTGCAGCACCGCGCGGGCGAACTGCTCGTCCTCTCCGTGGACCTCGAACTGCTTGTCGAACTCCGGGTGGCCCGTGGAGAGGGTGATACCGAGCCCCGCGTTGACGGCTGCCTGCATCGCGACCGCCCTGCGCACGCTCAGCGCGCGTCCCGGCCCTGGCGTGCGGACCATGATCGGCGCCGCCTCGGACGACGTGGCCTCCCGCTGGACGTCTCCTGGCTGGAAGACGTCGAGCCGTGCCACGAAGAACGGCCGTCCGCGATGCGTCCCGGTGATCACGTCGCGCGCCGAGTGCGCGTGCGGTTTGTGCGGCGCCAACGGGTTCGTGCGCGGCGCGCTCGCGTGGTAGGCGTTGTAGACCTCGGCGTAACTGTCGTTGCGCTCCTCGTAGGTCCAGCCGCGCTGCGCGGTCTGCTCGGCGAGCCGTTCCAGCGCGGCGCTCTTGTTCGCCTGGTAGTTGCGGTTGTTCCAGATGAGGAACCACGTCAGGGCGCCGCCGAACAGCAGGATGCCGCCGACCACGATGGCGATAATGGCGATCGGGCTCATCGCAGCACTGACCCGAAGTCGTAGTCGTCATCGACAGGCGCCTGCGGCGCAACGCGCGGGACAGGCGGGGGACCGGGGTCGGCGGGCGGACGGTCCCCGAACAGCGTCGCGTCCTCGGCAAGCACCCGGTCCAGCAACGTCGTGTCGCCGAGGCCGCGCCGGATGACGTCGGCCTGCGACCGGGCTGCCGCCGCCTGCGCCGAGGCGATGGTGTGCACGACGCTTGCGGACAGCGCTGCTGGCGACACCGTGCGGATCGCCTCGGTGAACTGGATGTTCTTGACGGTGCCCGAGGCGTCCGTGACGACGGTGACGACGCCGTCCGGCGAGCTTGCGGTGCCGGTGACGTCGGCCAGCTCCGCCGACATGCGCTGGTACGACTCGGCGCGCCGCCGGTTGTCCGCGCCGGCGGTGTTGATCGCCTCGATCCGGCGCAGCAAGCGCTCAGCGGGTTCACTCATGGCAGCTCCTCACGCGGCTTGGTCGGGCTTGATGGTGGCAAGGAACGTCTGGAACTCGCTGATCACGGCCTCGAACCGGTCCGGCGTCGAGGACAGCACCGCGTGCAGCACGACCTTCCTGCTTGGGTCGCTGGTGTCGCGCATGGTGATGAACACCTGGAACTGGACGACGTCCTGCTTCCTGCCCTCCAGCGTGATCGGCAGCCGCACCGCCTGGGTGAGCCCAGGGCTGTCGTCGGAGCCGACCTCATTGCGCCTGCCGAGCTGTACGCTGCCGACGCTGCTCTCCAGGCGGGCGACGACCTCGTCCGCGACCTGCGTCAGCGGGACGTCGTCGCCGCGCAGCTCGCCGCTGAGCGTGATGTTGGGAGTGAAGCCGTTGCTCGCCGGGGGCCGCAGCGCGACGAACGCGGCGTCCGGCGCGCCCACCTCGTCGGGCGGGGCCGACCGCCAGCCCTCGGGTAGCGAGAACTGGATCGGCACGGGAATCGTGCTTGCCATGAGTGTGAAGTCTCCGATCTGTGGTTAGAAGCCGAGGGCGTTGCCGACCGCGCTGACGCCGTCCCCGATGGCGCCGCCGACATCGCTGGCGACCTCGCCGACGTCGCTGGCCACATCGCTGACGGTATCGACAACCTCGCCCGGGTCGACGGAGACGTCGAAGCCGAGCTTCGCGCCGTAGCCGAGGCCGATGCCCGCCTCGGCGCCGATGTGGAACTTGCCGTCCTCGCCCATGCCGAACTGGCCGCCCACCTCGGCGCCTGCGCCTGCCCACGCCTCGCCGGTGACACCGGCGCCGATGCCACCGACCTCTGCCGACGCCTCCCCGGCGGCGCGGGCGCCGACGAACGCGCCTGCCTCGCCCTGGGCGCCGGTCAGTCCGATGCTGCCGTCCGCGTAGGCCTCCGCGCCGACGAACACCTCACCCTGACCGGACACGCTGGCGTGCTCGCCGAAGTTCAGCTCGCCTTCCGCGTCCGCCTTCAGGAGGTAGGCCTCCGCGCTCGCGCCAGCCGAGACGCCGGTCAGGCTCGCGCTGGCGTGCGCCTCCGCGCCCGCGCCGAGGGCAGCGGCGGACGCGCTGCCGCTGCCCTCGACCCAGCCAGCGTCGAACTCACCCTCGACGTCGCCCTGCCACACCTCGGCGCTGGCCTCGCCGGACCACTCCGCGCTGGGGACGTCGATGCCGAGCCGTTCCAACGTGCCGTCGATGTCGAACAGGCTGCCCGAGCCCTGGCCCCATTCCCGCTGGTAGCTGCGGCCACCGGGTCCGCTCTGCCAGCCACCTGGGTCGACCTGCTGGCCGGTGACCGGGTCGAGCTGTGTCCTGCGGTTCTCCGCGCCGTACCCCTGCTCGCCGAGGGTGCGTTCGAAGCCGCCTTCGCCGTCCGACTGGAACCCGAACGCCCCAGCCACCACGCCGCCGACCGCCGCGATCTCCTCCCGCGCGTTGCTGAGGACGGCTTGGGCCTCCTCGACGGCTTGCTGTGCCGGGTCGACGAACGCCCCGATCATCTCGCCCGCCGCCTGGGCCGTCTGCTCCAGGACGTTGTACTCCGCCGCGGCCGCCCTGCTTGCCGCCTGCGCCTCGGTGTACATCTCGATCGCGCGCTGTGCCTCGCCTTGCGCCCAGGTCAGCGCGTCGGCGTAGTCGGCAAGACGTTCGCTGCCGCCGCCGAGCTGGTCGACGGCTTGGAGCCACTTGGGTGGTTCCAGTGCGAATGCGTTGCGGAACGCCGAGCTCGCCTCGCCGGTCCAGTCGAGCGGGTCGATGCCGTCGAGGCCGTCGCTGACGCCGCCGAGGTTGGTGATGATGCCGACCATCTCGCGCAGGTCGTTCGAGATCTGCTCCGGTTGCCCCGGGAGGAGGGCGGTCGGATCGGTTGTTTGTCCCAGTTCCGCTGCCATCAGTACAACGGCCCCCCTTGTGCGGCGCCCCCAGGACCGGGTGGCGCGGTGTCCTCGCTGGTCGGGTTGAGCCTGCTCGCGATGTCCGGGTTGATGAACCCTGCGGTCGCACCGCCCAACGCGCCGCCGATTCCCCCGCCGACGGCCCCGCCGACGGAGTCGAGTGCGGCACCGGCCGCCCCGAGGGTCGACTCCGCGTCGTCCTCAAGGCCGAAGTAGGTCGTGACCGCGTCGAACAGCCCCGTGCTGTGCCCTTCCGCTTGTTTCTTCAGCTCATCCACGTGGTCGCGCATCAGCTCGATGAACTGTGTCCATCCGGTCTGGACACCCGGATGTCCGTAGTCGCCGCTTGGTCCCGACCACACCGTGTTCGCGACCCGCCCGACGACGTCAGTGATGTCATTGGCCGCCCGCTGGATCTGCTCCGGGACAGCCCCGTACCCGCCTGTCATGGAAACCCCTCGCCTCATCGCATGCAGTGGTGCGATTGGACCTACCGTGATCAACACGATGCGGCGGAGATTAGCAGCGTTGGTGCGTTGGTGTGAGGAAGTTACGGAAAATTGGTGTACGACGGATGGAGCACGCCGACAGCGCGGGTGTCAGCCCTGCGGCGGGTGCGGCGGATACGGCGGGTAGGTGCTGTAGGGCGGGTTCGTCCCGTACGACTGTTGCTGGCGCTTGCGTAGCGCGGAGCGGCGGCGGAAGAACGTGACCAGACCGATGATCACCGCGACGAGCGAGCCGAGTAGCGCGAGGCCGAACGCGCCGAAGATCATCGCGACCGCACCGAACACCGAGGCCCGCGCGCCGACGCCGAACCGCGTTGTGTCCGGAGCGCCATCGGCGGCGGCGCAGGTGACGGTGTAGGTGCCCGGCGGGACGGGCTGCGTCGAGCGCAGCAGGACGTGCCATTCCGTGCCGCTGGTGTTGACCGTTTCGCTGCCCTTCGTCGGGCCCAGCTCAACCGGTGCGCCGCTGTCGTCGGTGGCCTGGCACCGGGCGTCGGCCGGGGTGCGGTCGACGAAGATGGTCAGGCCCTCGTCGTCCAGCGTGACGTCGCGTTGCTCGCCGGAGGACAGCTCGGCGACCGGGCCGGGGAAAGCGTTGATCGCGTTGGCGCCGATCAGCGCCGCCCCCACCAGCGACAGCACGAACACCCCGACCGCGACCGCGTAGAGCGCCTTGGACGGCTTGACGTCTGCGTGCGGCGTCTCGTACGGCGGGTGGGGCGGTGGCGGCGTCGTCATGCCTGGGGATGTTAGCTAGACGTCGGTGTTCGCGGCGGTGGCTGCGGCCAATCCGCGCCGTGTCCCCCGTTCTCGACGCCGTGTTCCCCGTTCCGGACGTTGTGTTGCGCCGTCAAGCTGGGCCGCCTCCACCCGCTGAGTGCCCTGCGAGCGCCCGGAATGTCGGTTTTCGTGGCGCTGAGCGGGTTAAGGCGGGTGCTTCGGGGCTCCGGCGTGGTCAGTCCGCTGGCGCGATGACCGCAAGCCCGACGGACCGTGCCGCGTCGGCTTGCCGGATGTCGTAGGTCGCCATCTCGTCAGCGGCGACGCGGATCGCGATGGCGACGTGCAATGCGTCGAGGCTGCGGAGGTGCTTACCCGGCAGCAGCCCGGCTTCGACGAACGCGGCGCGGTCCGGCTCGTACAGGTCGATGCGGTCGAGGACGTCGGACACCCGCGATTGGTCGAGGTCGAGCCGCACGGCGAGGCGACGGAGTTCGGTTTCGAGCAGGACGCTCGACACGATGTTGACGTCTTCGGCGGCAAGCTGATCAAGGTGCGCGCTGAGCGCTGCCGATTCGTCTTCCGAGACCAGGAGCTTCGCTGCTGCCGACGTCTCGAGGTAGACGGTCAACGATCGCCTCGGAGGTCGTCGATGATTTCCTGCACAGGCCGCTCGATGCGGACGCGAGGCAGGTCGGTGAAACCGGCGCGGTGCTTCGCGCGCCGGACCCGCAGCGCGGTGGGCGCGGGTTGAGTCGGGGGCACCAGCACCGCGACGACCTCGCCGTGGTTGCTGATCTGGATGCTTTCCCCTGCCTGCACGTCGCGAAGCACGGCGCTGCTGTTGTTACGCAGTTCGCGATGCGGGATGACTCGGGCCATGCGACTACCTCCGTAGCAATCGTAGCACGCTGCACACATTGTGCGAGACATTTTAACGCATAGGATTATCTGGTATAGGATAATCCTATGTCGTTTTTTAACCGGACCGACGAGTTGGCCATGTTGCGCAGCCGCGTATCCAGCGGCAATGCGGAGCTGCTCGTTGTCTACGGCCGTCGTCGGGTTGGCAAGACCGAACTGCTCACCCACCTCGCGTCGGACGTCCGCTCGCTGTACTTCGAGGCGGTCGACTCGGTCAAAGCGGACCAGCTACACGACCTCACCATGGAACTCGCCCGGACAACCGGCAGTGACGTCCTCGCGGAGCAGTCGTTGACGACCTGGCGAGCGGCGTTGGCGGCGTTGGCGGAGTTCGTCGGTGATCAGCGCACAGTGGTTGTGTTCGACGAGTTCCAGCTACTCGCCAAACAGGCGCCCGAACTTGAGTCGGAACTGAGCCGGTGGTGGCGGACGACCGGGCGAACGCTTCCGCTCGTGCTCGTTCTCGCGGGCAGTGAGCTGTCGTTTTTCGAGGACGAGGTGCTTGCCGGACGGCTTTACGGCAGGCGCACAGGTCAGCTCAAAGTGGTTCCGTTCCTGGCGCGCGACGCCGCCCTGTTCCACCCGGGTTATGGAGCCGAGGACCGGGTGCGCGCATACGCGGTGTGTGGTGGGGTTCCTTACTACCTTGAGCGGTTCACCGACCGGAGGTCGCTCGACGAAACCCTGCTCGCGGAGGTCTTCGAGCGCACCGGGTTGCTGCACGACGAAGCCGAGTTGATGCTGCGGCAGTCCATCAGCGCTCCGTCGAACCACAGCGCCGTGCTGCGTTCGATCGCGCATGGGCACAACCGCAACAGCACGATCAGCGATCGCACCGGGCTGGAACCCGCGCACGTCACCAAGATCCTCGCCACGTTGGAACGGCTGGGTCTTGTCGAGCGACTTCGCCCGGTCACCGCGTCACCACGAGCGAAGAAACTCGCGTATCGGATCAGCGACCAGTTCCTCCGCTTCCACTATCGGTTCGTCGAGCCAGCGGGTGCGCGGTTGCGGACAACCGCACTCGCCAAGGCGTATCTCCTTACCACGGTTCTGCCCGAATTGGATCATCACGTGTCACAGGCGTGGGAGGACATCTGTCGAGAACACGTGCTCCACACCGATGCGACGGTGAGCACTGTGGGGCGGTGGTGGGGTCAAGTGCCCACCGGCGATGGACGGCGAACCGCAGAGCGCGAGATCGACGTCGTCGGGGTGGACGGCGAGGGGAAGCCGGTCGTGTTCGGGATGTGCAAATGGACGCCGAGCCCGGTCGACTTCGATGAGCTCAATCTCCTCGAACGGTTGCTGCCGTACGTCGGCGGTGACGGTGGTTCGGTTCGGCGTTACCTGTTCTCCCGGAGCGGATTCAGCACCCGGCTGGCAGAGTTCGCGGCCAGCCGGGACGACGTCGTCCTCATCACTCCGGCGGCCATCTACGGCGAAAACCGCAGGCCAGCGGGAGGCTGACCTGCGGTGGGAGTGCGCCGACAGGGACTCGAACCCCGAACCCGCTGGTTAAGAGGACGTGGCGTATGCCGTCCGGGGTGTTGCTGTCGCTGCTGACCTTGCGCACTCGGATGGGCTGAAACAGTTGGGGAGGCACG
>WHTY01000188.1 GCA_009377475.1 Actinophytocola sp. | reverse complement strand
GTGGACGCGGGTGGCGGCGTTGTCGACGTCGATCGCGGTGGGGACTCGCACGGGTCCAGTCTGCCGAAGTCGGAACTCGCGGTGCCGTACCGGGGGGACTCGCGGCATGGGCGGCGGTTGCCCGCCCGGCATGATCAAAGCCTTGTGGGTGATCTTCGTGCGACACGTAGATCAACATGACCTGTCCGGGTGAGACACCCGCCGCCGCCGGGTGAGGTCTTCGTGAAATATTTGCGCAAAGTAATGGTCGTGCCTCTCGTATGGGTGCTTGCGGCTCATTCGTTCAGGTGGTGCCCGCAGGGTAGTTGTCATCAATTCTTCCGCACTGCTGTCCACCGGAGTGGTGAGCGCGAGTAGTGATCGGCTCGGCCGAGGAGTACGGATTATTCCAGCGCCACATACAGCCCATTTTCAGGGCGGACACGGACGCTGTGAGGAGTACGCAATGAAAGGCAAAATCGCTCGCACGATTGCCATTATCGCGACCGGAAGCGTGCTTTCGGTGACTGGCGCGGGAGTCGCATCGGCAAGTCCGTCGGACGACGTCATCGGCACCGGGTCCAGTTCAGCCAGCATGGTCGACGTCGCGGGCCACCTCAGCGAGCTTCGCGTCGAACTCGCCGACACCATGGAAAAGACCAACTTCACCGCGATGGGTTTTGCCCTTGACGAGACGAAAACGCTCGTGACCGGCATCAGCGGACAACGCAGTTCGATTTCCAGCGAGACCGTCACCTTGGCCAAACAGGCGTCAACGCAGACCGACGACGTCAAGGCGGCGCTGAAGGACGTGCAGGCGAGAATCGGTGGCCTGCCGGACCCGGTCGCGCTGTTGCAGTCGCTGCTCAAGAGCCTGCTGTCGACGTTGTCCGCCCTGATCGACAGCATCCTCGGCGGCGTGCCGTCGGTGTCCGATCTCGGCGTTCCCGGTGTGGGTGGCGACGCTCCGGAAGCCCCGGACGTCGGTGACGTTGCCGGGGACGAGGGCGGCGATCTGCCGCTGCCGACGCCATAACGAGGCGTTTCCGATGGGGGAAGGAATCCGGCGCCGGTCGCCCCGGCGCCGGATTCCGCCTATTTCGCGGTCAAATCGAGTCCTGTCCGCAGCACACCGGCGATTTCCATGGTCGCCTCGCGGAATCGGGGACTCAGCCCGAGCAGATTCACGAAACCGTGAATCATGTCCCAATGCCGGTGCAGCGTGACCGGCACACCCGCCGCTTTCAGCGCGTCGTAATACGCCTCGCCGTTGTCGCGTAGCGGGTCGAACCCGGCGGTGATCACGGCTGCGGGCGGCAGTCCGCTCAGGTCTTTGGCGAGCAACGGCGACAGCCGGGGATCGGTTTTGTCGGTGCCCGCTGGCACGTAATGGCCCTCGAACCAGTTCATGTCGTCGTCGGTGAGGAAGAAGCCCTCTTTGAAGAACGCCCGGGACGCGCGCCGGTCGACGAAGTCCACCTCGGGATAGATCAGCAGCTGGAACGCGGGCAGGTGCCCGCCGGTGTCCCTGGCCTGCTGTGCGACGACGGCGGCGAGGTTGCCGCCAGCGCTGTCCCCGCCGACCGCGATGCGGTTCGGGTCCGCGCCCAGCTCCTCGGCGTGCTCGACGACGTACTCGTAGGTGTCGACGGCGTCCTCGACAGCTGCGGGGAACGGGTGCTCCGGCGCGAGCCGGTAGTCGACGCTCAGCGCGCGCACGCCCGCCTGCTGCGCGAGGAAGCGCACCGTGTCGTCGTGGGTCTCGACGTTGCCGACCACCCAGCCACCGCCGTGGAAGAACACCAGCATCGGGGCGTTCTTGCCGACGTGGTTCGGGATGTAGAGCCGGGAGTACAGCTCGCCGCCGCGCGCCGGAATGCGCACCGGCCTGCTCTGCATGGGTGGCCTGCTGACGCGCTCGGCGATCTTCGCGGAGGCGTTGAGGCTCGTCCGTGCCCCTTCCGGTGTCGCCCCAGCCAGCCTGATACCGGCGAACTGGTTGACCCGCAGCATCAACTGGGCGTCGACGTCGAGTGTCTGCCCGTCGAGTTCGATCGGCTTGCCCGCCAAGAATCGCCGGACAGCGCGAGGTAACGCCATCGCGGCGCGCATGGTCGCTGCTTGCACCGGGATCGGGATCCGCTCGGCGAGTGTCGGCACTGGGTGTCCTCCTCTGCGATGACGTGGTCATCCGCAGTCTGGCACGGTCGCGCGGCGACGTGGGAGTGCGACCAAGGACACGTCGGGTGGACCTCCACCGGGCTCGAAGTCGTACGGTGCATTTCGAGCCGTTGTGAGGAGAATGAGGCATGGCCGGTAATCGGGCGATCACCGTGGTAGGCATCGGCGGGTCCCTGCGGGAGGGCTCGCAGTCCGAACACGCGTTGCGCGCCGTGCTCGCTGGCGCCAAAAGCGCTGGTGCGAGCACTGTGGAGATCACGGGCGAGCGTCTCGTGCTGCCGTTCTACGACATCGCGATCGACGAACGCTCCGACACCGCGCGCGATCTCGTCGCGGCGATCCGGGCAGCCGATGGGCTCATTGTGGTGTCGCCCGGGTATCACGGTGGGCCATCCGGTCTGGTGAAAAACGCCCTCGACTACGTGGAGGACCTTCGTCACGACGAGCGCCCCTACCTGCACGGCCGCGCGGTCGGCACGGTCGCCGTCGCGCATGGGTGGCAGGCGGCCGTGACGACGTTGAACCAGCTCCGCACGACGGTGCACGCGCTCCGCGGCTGGCCGACCCCGCTCGGCGGCGCGGTGAACTCGGTGGAGACCAAGTTCGACGAGAACGGCCAGGCTAGCGACGCCAAGGTGGAGACGACGCTGCGCACTATCGGCGAGCAGGTGGTGGACTTCGCCCGGCGCTGAGGGTCCGGGGCGCCTGGGGCTGTCGCGAGTCTCACCGTATCCCGCGCGAGTC
>WHTY01000085.1 GCA_009377475.1 Actinophytocola sp. | reverse complement strand
CACGTAGGCGTCCTCGTCGACGATGATCAGCGTCCGCTCGAACTGGCCCATGTTCTCGGTGTTGATCCGGAAGTAGGCCTGCAGCGGGATGTCGACGTGCACGCCCTTCGGCACGTAGATGAACGAGCCACCGGACCACACCGAGGTGTTCAGCGCGGAGAACTTGTTGTCACCGGCGGGGATGACCGAGCCGAAGTGCTCCCGGAAGATCTCCGGGTGCTCGCGCAGCGCGGTGTCGGTGTCGAGGAACAGCACGCCCTGCTCCTCGAGGTCCTCACGGATCTTGTGGTAGACGACCTCGGACTCGTACTGCGCCGCGACACCGGCGACGAGACGCTGCTTCTCCGCCTCGGGGATGCCGAGCTTGTCGTAGGTGTTCTTGATGTCCTCTGGGAGGTCTTCCCAGCTGGTCGCCTGCTTCTCGGTGGACCGCACGAAGTACTTGATGTTGTCGAAGTCGATGCCCGAGAGGTCAGCGCCCCAGGTCGGCATCGGCTTACGCTCGAACAGCTTCAGGCCCTTCAGGCGCTGCTCGAGCATCCACTCGGGCTCGTCCTTCTTGCCGGAGATGTCGCGGACGATCTCCTCGTTCAGGCCGCGTGTGGCGCTCGCGCCCGCGTCGTCGCTGTCCGCCCAGCCGTACTCGTAATTGCCGAGCGAGGCGATGGTCTCTTCCTGGGAGAGCTGTTCCCCAGGCTTGGTCTGCACCGTGGTGGGGGTGCGCTGCTCTGCAGCGGCAGTCATGCGGGCATCCCTTTCTTCGTGGATCCTGCTGTGTCGTCCCTCGGAGTATTCGCGACATCCGTGGGCACGTGTGTGGTGCACGCGGCGTCGCCCCGTGCGATGGTCGCCAGCCGCTGCACGTGCGTGCCGAGCAGCTCGGCGAACGCCGCCGTCTCGGCCTCGCACAGCTGCGGGAACTCTGCGGCGACGTGCGCGACCGGGCAGTGATGCTGGCACAACTGTGCGCTGGCGCCGCTAACCGACTCGCGCTGCTGCCCCGTTCCCGCGGCGATGCGCTGGGTCGACGCAGCGTAACCTTCCCTCGTCAACGCGACGGCAAGGGCCTCAGCTCGCTCCTTCGGGTCCGAGACCCGCAGGATCGCCTCGCGGTGCGGGCCGACGAGGGAGGCGACCCGATGCTCGGCGAACGAGCGGATGGCGTCCTTGCCACCGTGCTCTGCCAGGAACCGGATGGCGGCGACCGCGAGGTCGTCGTAGGCGTGGCCGAACCGCGCCCTGCCCGCGTCGGTCAGCAGGAACGACTTGGCTGGCCGTCCCCTGCCCCTGCGGATTCTGCTCGACGCGTCCCGCGTCTCGGCCTCGCCGTCGGCGAGCATCGCGTCGAGATGCCTGCGCACCGCCGTCGGGCTGATGCCGAGCTGGTCCGCGACCGCGGCAGCGGTGATCGGGCCCCGCTCCAGCAGCAGCCGGGCGACCTCGTGCCGCGTCCGGCCCTCATGTCCGGTTTGTGCCGGGACGCCAGGCATGCCCAGGTCACGGCCGTGCTGGCCGCGTCCTGTCGCCACCGTGTCGGCGCTCCCGGTCTTTTTCACAACACAAGTGTGTCGTATTTCCGGGGCGCTCGCAAAGACCGCCCCCTGCGACGTGAGTGGGCTCACTGTTGTAGGCCCCCGGGTGGGGGCACGCGGTAGTTCCGATGACGTCGCCGTCAGCCGTCCTCGATAGTCTGTCGTGCTGTGGCGGTCAGTGAGCGAGAGCAGCAGGTGGCGAGCCCCGAGCCGACCCTGCCCTGGCTCGACGACGACGGCCCCGCCCCGCTGAACGACGTCGAGGCGCACGCGTTGCGCACGGTCCGCAGACTCGGCATCTTCGGCGCGCTGTTCCTCGCGATCGGCTCTCTCGGCGCTGGCGCGGTGCCGGTGATCAACCCGGCGTACAACATCCCGGTACTGAGTCTGTTCACCCGGCTCACCACGGTGTCGCTTGGGATCGCCGTCGCTGGCATGCTGCTCATGGTCATCGCGTGGCTGCTCTACGGCCGCTACGCCCGCCCCGCCCGCGTGCGGATGGCCACGCAGGCGCAGACGATCCGCACCGCCGTGATGTGGTTGACGCCGCTGGCGTTCATTCCGCCGCTGTTCTCCCGCGACGTCTACAGCTACCTCGCGCAGAGCGAGATCGTGCACCGGGGCCTCGACCCGTACGCGCTCGGACCCGCACAGGCGCTCGGCATCGGCGACCCGCTCACCATGGGCGTGTCCAACGTCTGGCGCGAGACGCCCGCGCCGTACGGGCCCTTGTTCCTCGAGCTGGGCAGTTGGATGTCGGGCATCAGTGGCAACGCCATCGTGCTCGGCGTGATGTTGCAGCGTGCGATCGCGCTCGTCGGTGTGGCGTTGATCATCTGGTCGCTGCCCCGGCTGGCGAAGCGGTTCGGCGTTGAGCCGACGACGGCGCTGTGGCTCGGCGGGCTGAACCCGCTGCTGATCTTCCACCTGGTCGCGGGCGTGCACAACGAGGCGCTGGGCATCGGCCTGATGATGGCCGGGCTGGAGTTGGGGCTGCGCAGGCTGCCGATCCGGGTGAAGGGCGACTCGACTCCCCCGCTCGCGCCGGGCGAGCTGCGCTACATCGCGCTCGGCGCCGCGGTGATGACCCTCGGTGCCACCGTCAAGATCAACGCGGCGCTGGCGCTCGGATTCTTCGGTGTGATGATCGCCCGCCGCTGGCACGGCAGATTCCGCGACCTCGCATGGGCGGCGGCGGGGCTGACCGTCATCTTCGTCACGGTGATGATCGCGGTCGCCGTCACCACCGG
Source organism: Actinophytocola sp. (assembly GCA_009377475.1). Taxonomy (GTDB): domain Bacteria; phylum Actinomycetota; class Actinomycetes; order Mycobacteriales; family Pseudonocardiaceae; genus Haloechinothrix_A. The sequence continues at coordinate 19,775 of WHTY01000085.1, read as the reverse complement.
GCTCGGTTTCGGCTGGATCGGCGCGCTCGGCACACCGGGCATGGCTCGCACGCTGATCTCGCCAGCGACGTTGCTCGGCTATCTCACCGGCGGCATCGGCATCGCGTTCGACCTCGGCGTGCACACCCACGCCGTCATGAGCATCCTCAGCCTGCTCGGGCTCGCCATCGCCGCCGTGATCACGTTGCACCTGCTGTGGCGCAGCTTCCACTGGCGGCTCCGGCCGATCATCGGGCTCGGCGTGGCGATGGCCGTGGTCATGGGCCTGCACGTGGCGCTGCACCCGTGGTGGATGCTGTGGGCGGTGATCCCCCTGGCCGCCGCGGCGGGGACGTCCCGCTTCCGGGTGGCGGCGACCATCGGCAGCGCCGTCCTCGCCGTCGTCATCACGCCGACCGGCAGCCCGTTCGACGGCAGGAGCTTCGTGCTGCCGCAGGCGTATCTCGCCGCGCTCGCCGTCACGGTGCTCGCGCTGCTCGTGGTGCGCAGGACGGTGCCGTTGTTCGCCCGCACGCCGATCCCGGCGGCGCCGGACCGAGCAGTCAGTTCTACCCTTGACAGTCGTGAGTGAGTCCCCCCAGCGCGCCGATGGCGACAGCCGTGCCCCCGCGCTCGATCTTGCGGGACTGACCAAACGGTTCGGCGCCACCACCGCCGTCAACGGCATCGACCTGCACATGCCGCGCGGCCAGCTCCTGGCGCTCCTCGGCCCGAACGGCGCGGGCAAGACCACCACGATCGAACTGTGCGAGGGTTTCCTGCGGCCAGACGCGGGCACCGTGCGGGTGCTCGGCCTCGACCCCATCGCCTCGGGCGCCGCGCTGCGCCCGCTGATCGGCGTCATGCCGCAGGGCGGCGGCGCGTATCCCGGCATCGGCTGCGCCGAGATGTTGCGGCTGGTGGCCAGTTGCGGCGCGAACCCGCTCGACGTCGACTGGCTGCTCGACATCCTCGGCCTCGGCGCCTGTGGCCGTACCCCGTTCAAGCGGCTTTCCGGCGGCCAGCAGCAGCGGCTGTCACTGGCGTGCGCCATCGTGAACCGGCCTGAGCTGGTGTTCCTCGACGAGCCGACGGCGGGCATGGACCCGCAGGCGCGGCGGCTGGTGTGGGAGCTGTTGGCCGCCCTGCGCGCCGACGGCGTGAGCGTCCTGCTCACCACGCATCTGATGGAGGAGGCCGAGACGCTGGCCGACCACGTCGTGATCATCGACAACGGCGATATCGTCGCCTCCGGCTCGCCCACCGCGCTCACCAGCGGCGACCCCGAGAACACGCAGATGCGGTTCCGCGCGCGGGCGGGTCTGGACACCGACTTGCTCGCCGCGGCGTTGCCGGAAGGCTACGGGGTGCGCGAGACGTCGCCGGGCAGTTACCGCGTCGACGGCAGCGTCGACCCGCAGGTCATCTCGGCCGTGACGGCGTGGTGCGCGCAGCAGGGCGTGCTCGCCGAGCAGTTGCAGGTCGGCAAGCGCGACCTGGAGGACGTCTTCCTCGAGCTGACCGGACGGGAGCTGCGCACATGACCTCACCGCGCTTCGCACCGGGCACGTTCGCCCCCGCGCCCGGTCGCGGCAGCATCGCGCGGATGCTGTTCACCCACGCGCGAGCGGAGACGACGCTCACGCTGCGCCACGGCGAGCAGATCCTGCTGACGCTGCTCATCCCGCTGGCGCTGCTGGTGGGACTCACGCTGCTCGACGTCCTCCCGATGGGTGACCTGTTGGCGGCCGACGGCACGACGGTCGCCAAGATCGACTGGGTGACGCCGCGCATCCTCGCGCTCGCCGTCATGTCCTCGGCGTTCACCGGCCAGGCGATCTCCCTGGGCTTCGACCGCCGCTACGGCGTGTTCAAGCGGCTCGCCGCGACGGCGCTGCCCCGCTGGACGCTGGTGACCGGCCGGATCGTCGCGGCACTCGTCGTGGTCGTCGCGCAGGTGGTCGTGCTCGGCGGTGTCGCCGCACTGCTGGGCTGGCAACCGGAGCTCTCCGGCGTGCTGATGGCGGTGTTGCTGCTGGTCGTCGGCACGGTGTGTTTCGGCGCGCTCGGTGTGCTGCTCGGCGGCGCGCTGCGGGCGGAGATCGTGCTGGCGCTGGCGAACATCGTGTGGTTCATGCTGCTGCTCGCGGGTGGCATACTGCTCGCGCCGGCGGCGTTGCCGGACGCCCTCGCCGTTGTGGTGCGGTTGTTGCCGTCCGGCGCACTGGCGGAGGGACTGCGGGCGGCACTGGTCGATGGCGCGACGGCCTGGACCGAACTGGGCGTGCTCGCCGCGTGGGGTGTCGCGGCAGGCGCGCTGGCGACGCGGACGACGAAGCTGTCGTAGGGCTGGCTCGGCGTGTCCTTCGCTGCGCCACGTCGCCGTCGCGCCGCCCTATATTCCGCGAACTCGAGCCTGGCAGAAGTTGATCAGCCTCACTCCCTCAGTGACGAAACTTTGTCCACTTTGTCGGGTATTCTTCGTCACCCACGGAGCAAGGCTGATCAAAAACTCGGGACCGGGCGTGTCGTAGCACACGGACGCCAGGGTCGCTGAGCGTGTCAGCCCGCGCGCGACCTACGATCGTGCCGTGCGCTTCGCCCGCTTCCGTTCGTGGTCCAACTCGCTGATCGCGCGCCTGCCGCGGCCGTCCGCCGCCACGCAGCAGGCGCTCGGCCTCGCCGCGGTTGTCACCCAGGCTGGGATCGGCGTCACCGGGTCCGTGGTTCGGGTGACCGGCTCCGGGCTCGGGTGTTCCACGTGGCCGCAGTGCCACGACGGCTCGATGTTTCCCGTCGAGCACACCGAGTACGAGACGCTCAACCAGTGGATCGAGTTCGGTAACCGGCTGCTGACCGGCATCGTCGGCATCGTCGCGATCGCGTGCGTGCTGGCAGCGTGGCGGCTGCACCTGGAGGCACGCGGACGTCCCCGGCTGGTGAAGCTCGCGGTCGCCGTGCTCGCCGGCACCGGTTTCCAGGGTGTGCTCGGCGGCATCACCGTGCGGCTGGAGCTGCTGTGGTGGACCGTCGCACTGCACTTCCTCGCCTCGGCGGTGCTGGTCTGGGTCGCGGTGATGCTGCTGCACGCGTTCCGCGAGGGCGAGGCCGAACCCCGCTGGCTGGTCCCCGACATCGGACGCCGGCTGCTCGTCGGGCTGGTCGCGTCGCTCGCCGTGGTGCTGACGGCGGGCACGTTCGTCACCGGGGCGGGACCGCACGGCGGCGACCCGGAGACGCCTCGCCTCGACGTCCCGATCGCGTTGCTGACCAAGATCCACGCCGGCGCGCTTGTGGTGTTCCTCGGCACGCTGGTGTTGCTCGGGCTGACGTCGCTGCGCGCGGCGGGTTCCCGGCGTTTCACGCGCCGCTACGCCTTGCTGTGGACGGCCGCGCTGGCGCAGGGCGCGCTCGGCTCGGTGCAGTACGAGCTGGGTGTCCCGGAGCCGCTGGTGTCGCTGCACGTCCTCGGCTCGGCGCTCGTCGTCATCGCCACGGCGGCGTTGTGGTGCGCCGCTCGGGATCGCGGCGCGCTGCCGCCGCTCGCAGCGTCGTCCCCCGAGCCCGCTGCCGCCCGCGCTGAATGACGCTTTCACTGCACTGGACGCGGTGAAAGACGCTTTCACTGCACCCAACGCACTGAAAGCGTCATTCAGCGCACCAGCGCTCAGCCGTTCAGCAGCTCCCGCACCGCGGTGGCCATCCGGACCGCTGCCGCGTCCCCGGCCAGGGACAGCCCCAGCGACGGCTCCGTCAGCTCCAGTTCCAGCAGCATCGGCGCGCCGTCCGTGCCCCGGACGACGTCGATCCGCGCGTACAGCAGTTCCTCGCGGCGCAGTCGCAGCAACGACGTCGCCGTGTCCATTGCCTGCTCCGCGAACGCCACGACGTCGTCGGCGGGCCGCGCCAACGACACCTTCTCCGCGACGAACAGCCCGGACTCGTCCATCGACGCACCGGACAACATCGGGCCTTTGACGAACGCGTGGGAATAGCGACCGGCGAGGAACACGCACGCCGTCTCGCCGTTGGCGTCGACGTCGGCCTGGTACGGCTGCACCAGCGCGGTGCGGCCGTCGGCGTGCAGCCCGGCCAGGTGCTCGCGCGCCCCATCGACGTCGTCAGCGGCAAACCGCCGCGCGCCCCGCGAACCCGCGCCCACGGACGGCTTCACCACAACCTCGCCAGACGGCCACGATGGCACGCCACCGGGCGGGACGACCTCGGTCGGCACGGTTGCCAACCCGGCCCCAGACAGCTCAGCCAGGTACGTCTTGTCGGTGTTCCACCGCGCCACCGACGCCGGGTTGCGCAGCATCGGCACGGACTCACACCACCGCAGGAACTCCTCGCGGCGCCCGGAGTAGTCCCAGGTGGCGCGCAGAATCACCAGGTCGGCGTCGGTGATCGGCGCGCTGGGGTCATCCCACACGATCCACTCGGCCTTGCAGCCCGCCTCGGCGAGTGCGGGCAGCAGGATGTCTTCGTCACCGTCGCCGCGTGGCAGGTCAGCACACCCGGCGAGCAGCACGCGCTTCGGCTCAGCCACGCAGCAGCGAACGTCCCATGCGGCGCCGGTGCGCCGACCCGATGGCGGTCGCGCCGACCGTGTCGGAGTCCCAGTCGGACTTCTGCAGGTCGTCGACGGCGTCGATGAGCGCGGTGCCGGTCTCGACCGACGGCACGACGACGTCGCCGAGCGCACCGTCGTTGCCGACAAGCACCACGCGCGCGCCCGACCGGCCGATCGGCTCCACGACGGCGCGCACCGGGGTACCGTGCGCCTTGGCGAACGCGCGGGCGTTCGCCACCTGCTGTCGGGTCGCTGTCGCGGTGGGGGTGGTCTTCTCCTCGCTCACAGCGGCAGTGTAGATCGAACGGCGCAGGCGCGGGCGCCCGAGCGCCGTGGCACTTGCCATAGTGGACTCACTCACACCGACGAACGTAAGGAGCGTAGCGATGCCCAAGGCGATCGTGGTCAGCAGGACCGGCGGCCCCGACGTGCTGGAGCACACCGACGTGAGCGTGGCGGAACCCGGCGAGGGCGAGCTGCTGGTCGACGTCGCGGCGGCGGGTGTGAACTTCATCGACACCTACCAGCGCGGCGGGCTCTACCCGCGTGACCTGCCGTTCGTCGCCGGAGTCGAGGGCGCGGGCACGGTCGCGGCGGTCGGTCGCGGTGTGTCCGGGGTCCGGGCCGGTGACCGGGTGGCCTGGTGCATGGTGCCCGGCAGCTACACCGAGCAAGGGATCGTCCCCGCGGCGTCGGCCGTGCCAGTGCCGGACGAGGCGGACATCGACCTGGCAGCCGCCGTGCTGTTGCAGGGCCTGACCGCGCACTATCTCGCCACGTCGGTGTACCCGGTCCGCCAGGGCGACGTCGTGCTGGTGCACGCGGCGGCGGGCGGCGTCGGGCTGCTGCTGACACAGTTGGTGCGCTCGCGGGGCGGCAGGGTCATCGCCACCGCGTCGACGCAGGAGAAGGCCGAGCTCGCGAAGGGCGCTGGCGCGGAGACGGTGCTCGGCTACGACGACTTCGCCCCGCAGGTGCGGGAGATCACGGCCGGCGAGGGTGTCGCCGCCGTCTACGACGGGGTCGGCAAGACGACGTTCGACGGCAGCCTTGACTCGCTGCGGGTGCGCGGCACGCTCGCGCTGTTCGGCGCGTCCAGCGGGCCGGTGCCGCCGGTCGATCCGCAGCGGCTGAACTCGGCGGGCTCGGTGTTCCTCACCAGGCCGAACCTGGCGAACTACATCGCCACCCGCGACGAGCTGGAGTGGCGGGCCGGGGAGCTGTTCGACGCGCTCAGCTCCGGCGACCTGACCGTCCACATCGGCGGGAGGTACCCGCTGGCCGAGGCGCGGCAGGCGCACACCGACCTGGAGGGGCGCAAGACGACGGGGAAGCTGCTCCTGCTGCCATGACGGCGCTGCCGTGACCGCGCTGCGGAGGCGGCCACGGCAGCCGAGCGTCAGTTGACGGCCTGCACCTCGACGACCAGCGCCAGGGTCTCGTCGGCGGCGTAGTCGAGATCCTCGGCGCCGGTGTTGGCCGCCGCGCCTTGCTTGGGCGGGATGACGACGAGTGCGCTGCCCTCGGCCTTCATACCGACCAGCGCCTTGTCCCAACCGGGGACGACGTCGCCCGCGCCGACGGTGATCTGCTTCGGAGTGGTCTCGGTCGGCGAGGTCCAGCTCGTGACCTGCTTGCCGCTGGTCACGCCGACGAGGACGTAGTTCACCGAGACGGTGTCGCCCTTGCTGATCTTCGGGCCCGTGCCGGGCTCGAGGGTGGTCTGCTGGAGCTTCGTCGGCGTCTCGCAGTGGTCGGGCACGACGATGCTCGGCTTGCGGTCGGAACCGCCCTCCACGGTGAACTCCTCGATCGGGCACGCGTCGTCGGTGCCGTTGCCGGCGCCGTGCTCCGCGGCCTGCGAGAGGCTCGCCGGCGCCGACAGCGACATCGGCACTTCCTGACCAGGGGACATGTCGGAGGGCTCCTCCAGCGACGGGGAGCACGCGGCGAGCGCGGCGGCGACGGCAGCCACGCTCACCCCCGATACGACGTTGTTGGCTCGAATCCGCATGCAGCAGAGATTAACCATCGCTCACGGAAGCGCTGACACCGCCCAGGCAGCGCGGCAGCGCCTCCCCGGTGGTGACGACGCCGAGCCGCTGCGTGGCGCGGGTCAGCGCCACGTACAGGTCAGCGAGCCCGCGCGAGGACGCGGCGGCGATCTCGCCGGGTGCGACGACGATCACCGAGTCGAACTCCAGCCCCTTGGCGCGCTCGACCGTGAGGACCGACACCCGCTCCCCCGCCACCGACGTCCGCAGCGACGCCTGGAGCCGCTGCGGGCACACCACGGCGACCGTGCCGCCGTCGGCTTCGGCGCGCTCGGCCTTGGCCAGCGGCCTGACGCCCTCGGCGATCCCATCGGCGGGGTCGAGGTCGTGCCGCCACGGCTCAACGCCGGTGGCGCGCACCGACCGGGGCGGCGTCAGCTCCGGGCTTATCTCGGCGAGGACGTCACCCGCCAGGGTCATGATCTCGGCGGGCGCGCGGTAGTTCACGGTCAGCTCGGCCAGCCGCCACCGGCCCTCGACGTGCGGCGCGAGCATCCGCTGCCACGACACCGCTCCCCCGGCTGCACCGGTCTGCGCGATGTCACCCACCAGCGTCATCGAACGGCTGGGACAACGGCGCATCACCATCCGCCAGTCCATCGCGGTCAGCTCCTGCGCCTCGTCCACGATGACGTGCCCGAACGTCCAGTTCCGGTCGCCCCGCGCGCGCTCGACCGCGGTGAGCTGGCTGCGGTGTTGCTCACGCTCGGCGAGCAGTTCGGAATCGAGGACGTCCGCGACGCGCAGCCGTTCCTCGTCCGCGATCTCGTCGTCCTGGTTCAGCACGTCCAGCACGCCCTCGGCGTAGGCCCGCTGCTCGCGTTCCTGCCGCGCGCGGCGCTCGGCCTCCTCGGTGTCGTCCTCACCGAGCAGCTCCGCCAGCTCGTCCAGCAGCGCGATGTCGCCGCTGGTCCAGCGGCGGGGTTTCGTCCGCAGCAGGGCGGCGCGCTCATCCGTGCTGAGCAGCCCGTCGGCGGCGCTGTCCAGCCGGGCGCGGTCGGTGAGCAAGTCCCCGAGCACCTGCTGCGGCGTCAGCTCCGGCCACAGCGTGTCGAGGGCGCGACGGACGGCGACGTCGCGGGCGAGTTCGGCCCGAATGTCGGCAACGTCACGTGCGTCGAGCAGCACAGCGTCCGGGTCCTCGTCCTCGGCGTAGGCGACCTCGGGGACGTCGTCGAGCACGGTGCTGGTCAGCCTGCCCGCCGCCTGTTCCGCGAGGGTGTCCAGCATCGTGTCGAGGAAGACCCGCCTGGCGAGGTTGTGCGGCCTGCGGGTGTCCCGTGCCTTCTCGCGCGCCACGGCGCAGTCCTCCGGGCGCAGCGTGAGCCGCTCCTCGTCCGCGACGACCGCCACGGGGCCCTCCGGCACGCGCTGCCGGTCCGCGACGGCGGCGTCGAGGACGTCGACCATCACGGCCCTGCCCTTGATCTCGGCGGCGGCCCCGCTCTCGGTCTCGCGCACCCGCGCGCCGGGGAACATGCCGTCCACAGTGGACAGCAGCACCCCGGTCTCGCCGAGCGACGGCAGCACCTGGCCGATGTAGCGCAGAAACGTCTCGTTCGGACCGAGCACCAGCACTCCCCTGCTGGACAGCGTCTCGCGGTGCTCGTAGAGCAGGTACGCGGCGCGGTGCAGCGCGACGGCGGTCTTGCCGGTGCCGGGTCCGCCTTGGACGACGAGCACGCCGGACAGGTCTGCGCGGATGATCTCGTCCTGCTCGGCCTGGATGGTGGCGACGATGTCGGGCATCGCGTCGTCGCGCTGCCGGTTCAACGCGGCGAGCAGCGCGGTCTCGCCCGCGAGCCCGAGGTCGGCGCCGGCGTCCTCGGCGTCGAGGTCCAGCACCTCGTCGTCGATGCCGACGACCTTGCGCAGCCGGGTCCGCAGATGCCGCCGCCTGCGCACCCCGAGCGGGGACGCGGCGGTGGCCAGGTAGAACGGCCGCGCGGCAGGGGCGCGCCAGTCGATCAGCAGCGGCTCGTAGTCGTTGTCGGTTTCGAACAGTCCGATGCGGCCGATGTGCGTGCTGCTGCCGTCGGTGTTGTCGATCTTGCCGAAGCACAGCCCCGCCTCGACGGCCGCCAGTTGGTCCTGTCGTTCGGCCAGCGTGGTCGTCGCGACGTCGCGGTCGGTGCGTTCCTGGGGGCTGCTGCCGCTGCCGTTGCGCAGGATGCGGGCCATGCGGGCCGACGTCTCCTCCCGCTCGGCGTCGAGCTTGGCGTAGACGGCGTCGACGTGCCGTTGCTCAGTCGCCAGGTCGGTGTCGGTCGCGGTATCGGTCGCGGTGTTGGACGCGGGCTCGCGTGCGCTGCCGTCACCGGGTACGGACAAGGAGGTGCCCCACTTCCTGCGTGATCTGATTGCGTGCCGAAAGGCCCGACAGTCCAGGCTACCGATTTATTCCGCCGCGAGGCGACAATCCGGACTGCGCGCAGCGTCAGAACGGCAGGCCGATGACCGGCAGCCCGATGGCGGAGTCCACGGCCAGCGCGACGAACACGATCATCAGGTACGTGTTCGAGCGGTGGAACAGCTGCATCGGTTTGGTCTTCTCGCCCGCCCGCACACCGGCGTACAGCCGGTGCGCGTAGAACAGGAACCAGCCGCCCGCCAGCAGCGCGAAGCTCGCGTACAGCCAGCTCGTCGCCGGCGCGAGCAGCAGCGTCCAGCCCACCATCACCCAGGAGTAGATGACGATCTGCTTCGCGACGTGCTCCGCGCTGGCGACCACCGGCAGCATCGGCACCCCGGCGCGCTCGTAGTCGTCCCGGTAGCGCATCGCAAGCGCCCACGTGTGCGGCGGCGTCCAGAAGAAGATCACCCCGAACATCACAAGGGCGGGCCATTCCACCGTTCCGGTGACCGCCGACCAGCCGATCACGACCGGCATGCAGCCCGCCGCGCCGCCCCAGACGACGTTCTGCGCTGTCCTGCGCTTGAGCACCAGCGTGTAGACGAAGATGTAGAACAGGATCGTCGCGACGGCAAGCACCGCCGAGATCAGGTTCACCGTGAGGTACAGCACGCTGAACGCGGCGAGGCCGAGCACGATGCCGAACACCAGCGCGCCGCGCGACGAGACAGAGTCCCGCACCAGCGGACGACGTTTGGTGCGGTTCATCACCTTGTCGATGTCGGAGTCGGCGACGCAGTTCAGGGCGTTCGCGCTGCCAGCGGCCATGGTGCCGCCGACAAGCGTGGCCAGCACCAGCCACGGGTCAGGGAACTCCCTGCCAGCGAGGAACATCGCCGGGATGGTCGTCACCAGGAGCAGTTCGATGACCCTTGGCTTCGCCAGCGCGGCGTAGGCGCCGATGCGGCGTCTGGCGCGCTCGATCCCGCTGACACCGTGGTCCGACGTCCGGGAGCGAGCACCGTCGACCAGTGTCATGTCGCTCCCAGCGGCAGGTCGGATGTCATATCGGGTCGGTGTCGCGCGGCCCTCGACGCGGGGCGCCGCGGACCGTCAACTGATGGTAATCGCGGTGACGGCGACCACCCGAGCCGGGTAGTACCCGCACCACGGCAGCGCTACGCGCGCGGGAACCATTACCCTGGTGCTGTCTGGCCGCTGCCATCGGCGACGTCCCACCACACGCATCGACCCGCACCGACTGTGCGAGCACTGAATGGAGTCAGAGTCCTCGTGTCCGACACCGCCACTCCCGCCGACAACAACCCGCTGGTTCGACGGAACGTGCCCGCGGACTGGACCGAACTCGACACCCGCGCCGTGGACACCGTCCGCGTGCTTGCCGCTGACGCCGTGGAGCGCTGCGGCAGCGGGCACCCCGGCACCGCGATGAGCCTCGCGCCGGTCGCCTACAGCCTTTACCAGCGCATCATGCGCCACGACCCGTCCGACCCGAACTGGCAGGGCAGGGACCGGTTCGTGCTCTCGGCTGGCCACTCCAGCCTCACCCTCTACATTCAGCTGTTCCTCGCGGGCTACGGCCTTGAGCTTGACGACCTCAAGGCGCTGCGCACCTGGGGCTCGAGGACCCCTGGCCACCCGGAGTACAGCCACACGCCGGGCGTTGAGACCACCACCGGCCCGCTCGGGCAGGGCCTGGCCAACGCCGTCGGCATGGCGATGGCGGCGCGCCGGGAGCGTGGGCTGTTCGACCCGGACACCCCTGCGGGCGAGAGCGTGTTCGACCACCACATCTACGTGATCGCCTCGGACGGTGACATCGAGGAGGGCGTGACGTCGGAGGCGTCCTCGCTGGCCGGCCGTCAGGAGCTCGGCAACCTCGTCGTCCTCTACGACGACAACCAGATCTCCATCGAGGACGACACCGCCATCGCGCTGTCGGAGGACACCGCGAAGCGGTATGAGGCCTACGGCTGGCACGTGCAGACCGTCGAGGGCGGCGAGGACGTCGTAGCCCTGGAGGACGCGCTGGCAGCCGCCAAGGCGGAGACGACGAAGCCGTCGATGATCGTGCTGCGCACCATCATCGGCCACCCCGCCCCGACGCTGGCCAACACCGGCGCCGCACACGGCGCCGCGCTGGGCGCCGATGAGGTCGCCGCCATCAAGCGCATCCTCGGCTTCGACCCCGAGGCGCACTTCGCCGTGGACGACGACGTCCTCGCCCACACCCGCCAAGCCGCCGAGCGCGGCAAGCGGGCGCACGCCGAATGGAACGAGCGCTACGACGCCTGGGCGGCGGCGAACTCCGAGGCGAAGGCGCTCAACGACCGGCTCGCCACGCGTTCGCTGCCGGCGGGCTGGACCGACGCGCTGCCGAGCTGGGAGCCGGACGGGAAGGGTGTCGCGACCCGCAAGGCGTCCGGTGAGGTGCTGAACGCGGTCGCAGACGTGCTGCCGGAGCTGTGGGGCGGCTCGGCCGACCTTGCTGGCTCGAACAACACGCTGATCAAGAGCTCCGACTCGTTCGGCCCCGAGTCGTCGAGCACCGGCATGTTCACCGCGCAGCCGTACGGCAGGAACCTGCACTTCGGCGTCCGCGAGCACGCGATGGGCTCGATCCTCAACGGCATCGCGCTGCACGGCGGCACCCGCCCCTACGGCGGCACGTTCCTCATCTTCAGCGACTACATGCGCCCCGCCGTGCGGCTCGCGGCGCTGATGCAAGCCCCGGTGACCTACGTCTGGACCCACGACTCCATCGGGCTCGGCGAGGACGGCCCCACCCACCAGCCGATCGAGCAGCTCGCCTCGCTGCGCGCGATCCCGGGGCTCAACGTCGTCCGTCCGGCCGACGCCAACGAGACCGCGGCCGCGTGGCGTCGCGCGCTGGAGATCACCGACGCACCCACCGGTCTGTGTCTCACGCGGCAGAACGTGCCGGTGCTTGAGGGCACCCGCGAGAAGGCGACCGAGGGTGTCGTCCGTGGTGGCTACGTGCTGGCCGACGCCGAGGGCGGCGCGCCGCAGGTGGTGCTGATCGGCACCGGCTCCGAGGTGCAGCTCGCGCTCGCCGCGCGGGAGACGTTGCAGGCCGATGGCGTGCCGACCAGGGTGGTGTCCATGCCGTGTGTCGAGTGGTTCGACGCGCAAGACGCCGCCTACCGCGAGTCGGTGCTGCCGTCGTCGGTGACCGCGCGGGTGGCCGTGGAGGCGGGCATCGGCCAGCCGTGGCACCGGTTCGTCGGCGACAACGGCGAGATCGTCTCGCTGGAGCACTTCGGCGCGTCGGCGGACTTCGCCACCCTGTTCCGCGAGTTCGGCATCACCGCCGACGCCGTCACCGACGCAGCACGCCGCTCCCTGGCCAACGCGGGGTAGGCCAGCAGGAACGACTGCGGTACAACCGAATAGGGCGCTGATCATGCTGCCGGACACACCGGCCGCATGAGTCCGACAGCACACACAAGGGGATGGACCATGACGACCGATCGACTCGCCCAACTGTCCGCCGCCGGGGTATCCCTCTGGCTGGATGACCTGTCCCGGGAAAGACTGGCGTCGGCCAATCTCGCCGAGTTGATCGCGGACTCGCACATCACCGGGGTGACGACGAACCCGACGATCTTCGCAGGCGCGCTGTCCAACGGCGCTGCCTACAACGACCAGATCCGCGAGCTCGCCGCCCGGGGCGCTGACCTGCAGCAGGCGGTCCGGGAGCTGACGACGTCCGACGTGCGCGACGCGTGCGATCTGTTCCGGGAGACCTACGAGGCGACCGGCGGCGTGGACGGCAGGGTGTCCATCGAGGTGGACCCACGTCTCGCGCGGGACACCGACGCCACCGTGGCCGAGGCGCTGGACCTGGCGAAGACGGTCGACCGGCCGAACCTGCTTGTCAAGATCCCCGCCACGGTGGAGGGGCTGCCGGCGTTCAGTCGGGTGCTCGCCGAGGGTGTCAGCGTGAACGTGACGCTGATCTTCTCCCCGGAACGCTACCGCGAGGTCATCGACGCCTACCTCACCGGGCTGGAGCAGGCGGCGGCCAACGGCAGGGACCTGTCGGGCATTCACTCGGTCGCGTCGTTCTTCGTGTCCCGTGTAGACACCGAGGTGGACAAGCGGCTCGACGCGATCGGCACCGACGAGGCCGGCGCGTTGCGCGGTGAGGCCGCGATCGCCAACGCCCGGCTCGCCTACACCCTCTACACCGAGGAGTTCGCCACGCCACGCTGGCGGGCGCTTGCCGAGCAGGGCGCGCACCCGCAACGTCCACTGTGGGCGTCCACTGGCGTGAAGGACCCGGCCTACTCCGACACTCGCTACGTCGACCAGCTCGTCGTGGCGGGCACGGTCAACACCGTGCCGGAGGCGACGCTGCACGCGGTCGCCGACCACGCCACCATCATCGGCGACACGGTGACCGACACGCAGGCGGTCGCCACCAACATCTTCGACCGGCTCACCCGGATCGGCGTCGACCTCGACGACGTGTTCCACGTGCTGGAGGTCGAAGGCGTGGCCAAGTTCGACAAGTCCTGGGTGGAGTTACTCGAAACGGTGAACAGTCAACTCGTCGCGGCGCACGAGGGCTGAGCGGCATGACGGCATCCACGACCACGATCTCCGTCGACATCACCGACTCCTCGCTGGCCGCCGCCGCGGCGCCGCTCGCGGCGCAGCTGGTCGAGGACAAGGTCGCCTCCAAGGTCACGGCGCAGGACCCGACGTTGTGGGGTGCCGAGGCCGAGCAGGAGGCGGCGATCCGGCTTGGCTGGACGACGTTGCACGTGACGTCGCGGCAGCTCATCGGCGAGATCACCGACCTCCACACCGAGCTCCAAGCGGAGGGCATCGACCGCGTCGTGCTCGCGGGCATGGGCGGGTCGTCGCTCGCGCCGGAGGTCATCGCGGCGACCGAGCCGGTCACGCTGACCGTGCTGGACACCACCGACCCCGGCCAGGTCGCCGACGCACTGGCGGGTGACCTCACCCGCACGGTGCTGGTCGTGTCGTCGAAGTCCGGCGGCACCGCCGAGACCGAGAGCCAGCGGCGCATCTTCGCGACGGCGTTCGCCGAAGAGGGCATCGACCCCGCGAGCCGCATGGTCGTCGTCACCGACCCCGGCTCGCCGCTCGCGGAACTCGCCAATCAGGAGGGCTACCGCAAGGTCTTCCTCGCCGACCCGACCGTGGGCGGGCGCTACTCCGCGCTGACGGCGTTCGGGCTGGTGCCCGCCGGACTGGCCGGGGCGGACGTCGCGCGGCTGCTCGACCAGGCCGCGGCAGCTGCGGACCAGCTCTCCGACGACTCGGTCGCGAATCCCGCGATCCAGCTCGCGGCCGCGTTCGGCGCGGCGCACGAGGCGGGCGCGGAGAAGATCGTGCTCACCGACACTGGCTCCGGCATCGTCGGGCTGTCGGCGTGGATCGAGCAGCTCGTGGCGGAGTCCACCGGCAAGCAGGGCATCGGGCTGCTGCCGGTCGTGGTGGAGTCCGGCGAGACGCCCGGCTTCGTCAACGCGGGCGACGACGCCACCACCGTCAGCATCGGCGCGATCGCCGACCAGCCCGGCGTGGCCGCCGTCGTCACCGAGGGCTCGCTGGGCGGGCAGTTCCTGCTGTGGGAGTACGCCAGCGCGATCGTCGGCAGGCTGCTTGGGATCAACCCGTTCGATCAGCCCGACGTCGAGGCCGCGAAGCGCGCCGCTCGCACGCTGCTGGACGGCTCGACGGGCGCCACGATCGCGCCATCGGCGGTACTTGACTCGATCGAGGTGTACGCGTCGTCGGGCGTGTCCGGCGAGGGCTCGCTGACCGACGTGCTGCGGCAGTTCGTCGCGACCGTGCCGGAGAACGGCTACCTCGCGGTGCAGGCCTACCTGGACCGGCAGGACGACGCCTCGGCGTCGCTGCTGCGGGCGGAGTTGGCCAAGCGCATCGGCGCGCAGGTCACGTTCGGCTGGGGGCCGAGGTTCCTGCACTCCACCGGCCAGTACCACAAGGGCGGCCACCCGAACGGCGTGTTCCTGCAGCTCACCGGCGACGTCGAGGAAGACCTCGACGTGCCGGGTCTGCCGTACCGGCTCAGCACGCTGCAACTCGCGCAGGCGCGCGGCGACGCGGAGGTGCTGACCGACAGAGGACGGCCCGTGGTGCGGCTGCACCTGACCGACCGGCTCGCCGGGCTGGCGGAACTGGTGCGCGCCGTGCAGGATCTGTGAGCCATGACCTGGACGAACCCGCTGCGCGATGACCGGGACAAGCGGCTCCCGGTCATCGCGGGGCCGTCCAGCCTCGTCATCTTCGGGGTAACCGGCGACCTGGCGCGCAAGAAGCTGCTGCCCGCCGTCTACGACCTCGCCCACCGTGGCCTGCTGCCGCCCGGCTTCGCGCTGGTCGGGTGCGCGCGCGGGCAGCAGGACGACTTCGCCGCGATCGCCCGCGACGCCGTCGAGCGCCACGCCCGCACCCCGTTCAAGGAGTCGGTGTGGCGGCGGCTGGCCGAGGGCATCCGGTTCGTGCCGGGCGACTTCGGCGAGGACGACACGTTCGAACGGCTGGTCAAGACCGTTGACGAGCTGGACACCGAGCGCGGCACCGGCGGCAACCACGCCTTCTACCTGTCCATCCCGCCCAGCGTGTTCGGCGTCGTCACGCAGCAACTCGCGAAGTTCGGGCTTGCGACGTCCACATCGGACCAGTGGCGGCGGGTCGTCATCGAGAAGCCGTTCGGGCACGACCTGACCAGCGCCCGCGAGCTGAACGCGATCGTCGGCGCGGTGTTCCCCGAGGAGTCGGTGTTCCGCATCGACCACTACCTCGGTAAGGAGACGGTGCAGAACATTCTGGCGTTGCGGTTCGCCAACCAGTTGTTCGAGCCGATCTGGAACTGCCACTACGTCGACCACGTGCAGATCACGATGGCCGAGGACATCGGCGTCGGCGGCAGGGCCGGGTACTACGACGGCATCGGCGCCGCCCGCGACGTCATCCAGAACCACCTGCTGCAACTGCTGGCGTTCACCGCGATGGAGGAGCCGCTGTCGTTCGAGCCCGCCGCGCTGCGGGAGGAGAAGGTCAAGGTGCTGCGCGCGACCCAGCCGGTCGGCCCGTTCGACACGACCACGGCGCGCGGCCAGTACACCGGCGGCTGGCAGGGTGGTGAGTGGGTGCCCGCGCTGCACGACGAGGCGGGGTTCGCGCCGGAGTCGAAGACCGAGACGTACGCGGCGGTGACGCTGGCGGTGGAGAACCGGCGCTGGGCCGGGGTGCCGTTCTATCTGCGCACGGGCAAGCGGCTCGGCAGGCGGGTCACGGAGATCGCCGTCGTGTTCCGCCGCGCGCCGCACCTGCCGTTCGACACGACGTCGACCGAGGAACTGGGACAGAACGCGCTGGTGATCCGGGTGCAGCCGGACGAGGGCGTCACGATGCGGTTCGGCTCCAAGGTGCCCGGCACCACGATGGAGGTCCGTGACGTCACGATGGACTTCGGCTACGGGCACGCGTTCACCGAGTCCTCCCCCGAAGCCTACGAGCGCCTGGTGCTCGACGTCCTGCGCGGCGAGCCGTCGTTGTTCCCCGGCGACGAGGAGGTCGAGGAGTCCTGGCGCATCCTCGACCCGGTGCTCGACTACTGGGCTTCGCGGGGTGCGCCGGAGCCGTATCCGCCGGGGTCGTGGGGTCCGCCGTCGGCCGATGCGGTGCTGGCGCGCGACGGGAGGAACTGGCGCAGGCCATGACTGGGCCCGTTCCGTCTACTGTGTCCACTGCAGACGTCTACACGCGACCCGCGAGGAGCGACCGGTGATCATCGATGTGCCGTCGACAACGACGTCGAAGGTGAACCAGAAGCTCGTGGAGCTGCGGGAACGCGGCGGCGCGGTCGCGCTGGGCCGGGTGCTGACGCTGGTGATCGTCACCGAGGATGGCGCGTCTATCGAGGACACGGTGGACGCGGCCAACGAGGCCAGCCGTGAGCACCCGTCGCGGATCATCGTCGCCGCACGGGGGTTGCGGGAGGCCGCGCCGCGCATCGACGCGCAGATCCGCGTCGGCGGGGACGCGGGCGCGAGCGAGGTGCTGGTGCTACGGCTGTACGGGCCGCTCGCCGGGGAAGCCGAGAGCGCCGTCGTGCCATTGCTGCTGCCCGACGCGCCGATCGTGACCTGGTGGCCCGGCGCCGCGCCTGCCGAGCCCGCGACCGATCCGCTCGGGCGCATCGCGCAGCGGCGAATCACCGACGCGGCCGCCGAAGCCGATCCGATCGCCGCGCTCCGCCGCCGCGTCACGTCCTACACCGATGGCGACACCGACCTGGCGTGGGCGCGGCTGACGCACTGGCGTGCCCAGTTGGTCGCCGCGCTCGACCTGCCGCCGCACGAGCCGGTGACCGCGGCGACCGTCACCGGCGACAGCGACTCGCCGTCCACCGACCTGCTGGCGGGCTGGCTCGCCCACTACCTCCAGGTGCCGGTGCGCCGCGAGCAGGCCGTCGACGGGCCGGGCATCGTGTCGGTGTCGCTCGAGCGGCCGTCGGGGCCGGTCGACCTGCATAGACCCGACGGCAAAGTGGGCACCCTCCGGCAACATGGCCAACCGGATCGGACGATCGACCTGCATCGTCGGTCGCTGTCCGACGTGCTGGTCGAGGAACTGCGCAGGCTCGACCCGGACGAGGTGTACGAACACGCCCTGCACGGGCTGAGCCTGCTGCCGCACAACCAGGAAGGCGCAACCGCATGACCGGACCGCAGATCCTCGTTCACCGCAACGCCGACGTCCTCGCCGCTTCGGCGGCGGCCCGGCTGGTGACGACGTTGGTGGACCTGCAGGCGACCAAGGGCAGCGCGTCGGTGGTGCTCACCGGCGGCGGCGTCGGGATCGCGCTGCTTGAGCAGTTGCGCCGCTCCCCCGCTTGCGAGGCCGTCGACTGGTCTCGGCTGGATCTGTACTGGGGCGACGAACGGTTCGTGCCAGGCGACGACGCCGAGCGCAACGAGCGGCAGTCCCGCGAAGCGCTGCTGGACCACGTGCCGGTCGATCCCGCGCGGGTGCATCCGATGGCGGCGTCGGACGGCGATTTCGGCGACGACCCGGACGCCGCTGCCGACGCCTACGCCCGGCTGCTCACCGAGCACGCGAGTGGTCGCGGCGAGGTGCCCGCTTTCGACGTCCTCCTGCTCGGCATGGGGCCCGAGGGCCACATCGCGTCGATCTTCCCCGAGTCGCCCGCGGTGTACGAGACGGAAGCCAGCGCGGTGGCGGTGCGCAACTGCCCGAAGCCACCGCCGACGCGCGTCTCGCTGACGCTGCCCGCGATCCGGCACGCCTCGGAGGTGTGGCTGCTCGCGGCGGGTGAGGGCAAGGCGGACGCACTGGCGCTCGCGCTGTCCGGCGCTGGCGAGATCCAACTGCCCGTAGCGGGCGCCGCCGGCCGCAGCCGCACCCTCTGGCTTGTCGACGACGCCGCGGCGGCAAAGCTGGAGCGCTGACAGCGCAGACTGGGACACCCACTGGGGCTGGGCTCGGGACTACCGGGCGCTGGGCATGCGGCTGTGCCGCGGCCAGCGGTGCTGGTCGTGGTGGGCCGGTGTGTGGTTGTGGCTCGGCCTTGGTGTTAGCCGATGGGTTCGGTGTGGGGTGCGGTGAAGCGCCTGGGTTGGCGTGTGGGGTCCAGCCATTCGGGCGGGAGGCATTCGGGTCGGCGGTCGGTGGCCATGCGGATTTCCCAGCCGGCGTGGTGCACGAGCCGGTGACAGGCCGAGCACAAGAGACAGAGGTTGATGATGTCGGTGGGTCCGCCGTCCTGCCACGGCCGAACGTGGTGGGTTTGGCACCAGCGCACGGTGCGGGAGCACATGACGCAGCCGCCGTCGCGGGCGGCGAGGGCGCGGCGTTGGGCGCGGGTGGCGGTGCGGGTTTCGCGGCCGAGGTCGAGGATTTCACCGTTGCTGCCGAGCACGGCGGGCACGATGCGGGAGTCGCACGCTAGCCTGCGGGCTTGTTCGGCGGTGATGGGGCATTGCCAGTTCAGCGTCGGTGTCCCGGCGAACAGGTCCGACATCGAGGCCGCCGTGCCCGCTGTGGTGGTGGCTTCGCCCGACGCGGCGGGTGTGGCAGCGTCGTCGTCGGAGGCGGTAGACGCACCAGGCATGCCGTACGCGCCCGGTGTGCCGGGTGTGCCGGAAGTACCGGGTGCACCGGGTGTACCGGGTGCATCGGGTGTGCCGCTGCTGTTGGTGCGGCGCAGCAGATCATCGAGTGTCATCGACACAGTGACGACAGGGGTCTCTCCGGCTTCGGTGGAGCGTTGCGTGGCGCGTTGGGTGTAGTCGAGGAGTTCGGCGAAGGCGTCGCCGTGGCGTTGTCCGGTGGAGCGTTGGTCGGGTGTGCCGTCGACGTGTGGCTTCGGCTTCGCCAACGCGGACAGCAGCGTTTCGAGGAGTTGCCCGGATTCGGCATCCAGGGTGCCGCGCAGTGTGAAGCGATTCTCCCGGGTCCACGACCACAGGAGTTCGCGTTCGGGTTCGGCGAGTTCGTCGTCGTTCGGTTCGGCTCCGTCGGGGTCGAGTAGGGCGAGGATGTGGCGTCCGGCGCGGCGCACCACCACCGGCCCCGACTGCCGCGCCAAATCAACCAGCGCCTTCTCATACCCGGCCCGCTCGGTGTCCTCAACGTCAGCCGGGATCGCGGCCATCACCTCACTGATCGCATCGACATGCCCCGGGTTCAGGGCACCGTCGGCGGCAGCCTCCGCCGTGAGTGGCGCGGCGGCGGGCTTCTCGTTCGT
>WHTY01000089.1 GCA_009377475.1 Actinophytocola sp. | reverse complement strand
GGACAGCGTCGGCCGTGCTCCCAGCGCGAGATCATCTCGCGGTTCACCGTGTCGCGTCCGGCGACCTCGCATAACTCGGTGGCGAGGCGGGACTGCGACCAACCCAGGGCAGTCCGCAGGTCGCGGATCACCTGCCCGACGGCAGCAGCAGCGTCTGACGACATCGCGTCACCGACCCTCAACTTCGCACGGGCTCCCTCGCACATGCCCCCGGCCCGTCGGCCGGGGGCGTGACCTCTGCGGAGGGTAGTGGGGATGTTAGCGCATCAGCGCGCACAGCACGTACGGCTGCACGTTCACCGGCTCCTCACCGTTGTTCGTGACCTGTACGGTCCAGCCGGTAGCTGCCCACCGGCCCGCCGGGTCATCCTCGGTCGGCTCGGACACCTGCTCGATGGGGTCGGGGTAGGTCGAGTGGACGACGACGTCCTTGGTGGCCTTCGCTCCGCCTCCGATAGCGACCTCGGCCTGCTGCTGTTCGCCGGAGTCCTCACTGGCGCACATCGTGGTGATCACCTCCGTCTCTCCGGCTTCGACGCTCACTGCATCGGAGCCACGCCCGATGGCCTCGTGGCCGGACACACCGTCCTGACCGTCGACACCGTCCTTGCCGTCGGCACCGTCCTCACCATCGGTGCCGTCTTCGCCGTCCTGGCCCTTCTGGTTGATCAGCTCCCGAAGCTGCGGGGTGAACACCCGCTGGCCGACGGAGTCGAGCCGGAGGTCGCCACCGCTGAGGGAGCGGTTCATCGTCTCCCAGCCGCCCACGCTGTCCTTTTTCAGGTGCTGCTTGGTGATGCTGTAGTGCTGGATGTCGTCGCCGCTGATCTTGCTGGCCGCCACGGCGGTGCCGCCGGAGAGCAACACGACGAGCGCGCCGCCGGCGATGGCGACCGTGACTCGGCTGCGGCCGAGCTGGCGCATCTTGCCGCCGACTCGGGACAGGGTTTCCCTCATGATCGTTCCCTTCTTCTTTCGCCCGCAAGGTTTGCGGGACATTTCTGGACGCGTGCGCATTAGCAGCGACATCCGGAATATTTGGGCAGAAACGGGCAATCTATCCGCTATCGGGCAGGTGGATCAGCCGCCGAATGGGCTAACTCGCTGGTACGGATCAGTGGTCGCGCGATCAGCCACCACGCCTCCATGACGTCGGCCGGGGTGCACGGTCCGACGTAGCCCTGGTGCCACACGGGATCGATGTACGGGGTCACCCGAGAGCCGAGCATCCACGCCCCGCAGTCGGCGACGACCTCCGCGCCGTCGCGCCCGCCGTAGCGTTCGTGCACCTCGCCGTCGTACATACGCGCCTGCTGCAGGTGCATCCACTCGTGCTGGATCGTCTCGTCGAGCAGCAGGCATGGCGTCGTCGGGCCGATGCGGGCGATCTGCTCGCTGTAGGTCACCTGCCCGTAGAGCGGCACCGGTGCGATGCGCCACGCGTCGAGGTCGCCGTCGAGCGCGCGGATCTCGCGGGCGAACGTCGCATGCCAGTCGCACGCAGGCGGTTCCAGCGGGCGGGCCAGTGAGTGGCTGGCGGCCAGCTCGGCGTTGACGACGGGCGGCTCGTGCCACTGCGGAGCGATGAGCACGGCCATGGCGATACCGGCGAGCGCGGCGACGCAGGCCGAGCGCCAGAGGCGACCCCAGAACCACCGGAGCGGGAACCCGGTCGCATCCTCGGCGCGAATTACACGGGTGTGTTTGCGGCATTTCTGCGGCACGCGGTCCGCAGCGGGTGAACTACACCGGTGTGTTTGCCCTGGTAGATGGGCTGTTGTGGGTCCGGTGGGACTCGAACCCACACTGGCACGGACCTAAACCGTGTGCCTCTGCCAATTGGGCTACGGACCCTGGTGACTATGAGCCTAACCGCTGTGTCCGTGGGGTGACGGCGAGGCCCTTCTCGGTGTGGCCTGTGCGGAGCGCCGCGCCGTCGTGATCTACCGTTATGGCCTGGCGGCAGCAGCGTTGGCCGGTCACCCCGCCAGGAATGGAGGAGGATCCGTGGTTCGCGACCAGGAAGCCATCAAGCGAGACATCGAGAAGCATCGGGACGCCCTTGCGGCGAACGTCGACGAGCTCAGCGCCCGGGTGAGCCCGAAGCGCCTCGCCGACGACGCCAAGACCACCGCGAAGAACACCTTCGACGAGCCGAAGGTCAAGTACTCCGTCATCGCCGTCGCGGTGCTGATCGTACTGTTGCTGCTCCGCAAGCTGCTCCGCTGACGCCCTGGCGCCCTGCGCCTGGCCCGGTGCTCGTGCCCGCCCAGCCGCCGGTGCCGCGCTGCGCCAACGCCACGGACCCGGTGCCGCCTTCGTCAGCTCGCGCTGGCTGCGGTGGCGACCGCCGGTTCCTTCTGTTCGCTGTCGGCCGGGGTCGGCTCAGACTTTGTCGGGGCGGACTTCGGCGCGGTGCCTTTCGTTGCGGCAGGCGTCGTGGCGGGCTTCGCGGCCTTGCCCTTCGACGCCTTACCCGACGCCGAGCCGCCCGCCGAAGCAGTCGAGCCTGCCGCGCCCGCCGAGCCCTTCGCCCCGCCACTGCCGGACGACGTCGTCAGCCGCGCCTCGATGTACGCGGCGGTGAAGTCGAACGCGCTCCCGTTGAGCAGGTGCACCACCGTCCTCCCGCCGCGTTCGGGGGCAACCTTCTCGACGAGCTGGTCCGCACGATCGCGCGCCGCGATGATGCCAGGTGCGCTATCGGTGAGTTCCTTGCCGAGACCGGACACCGTGATCGTCCAGTCGGCGTCGTCGTGGGCGTAGGTTGCCGTAATCGGATCCACCGTGTTCATCCCTCTCGCTCATGGACGTCGGTCACCGCGCTTCACGGGCGTGTGCCCGGATTCGCACTGTGACCGTGTGACCCTGCTGCGTGCGACTCCTGATGTCGATCGTCACCGGTTAGTCCGGAAAGCACCACGAATTTGACCCGATTGGACGAGCGTCGCTACGACATTCAGCGAGAGTTGTCTAGTAATGGGGCTCACGAACCGGGTCAGCCCGCCGGGGTGCCTCGGTCCGGTTCCTGCCAGGACGCCATGCCGTTCCAGATGATGTTCATCGTGTACTGGGTGGCCAGTTCGGGCGTCGCGTGCTCGTGTCGCTCGTACCAGACGGCCATCCGCTCGCAGGCACCGACGAGGATTTCGGCGGCGGCCTCCACCTCCTCGTCGGACGCGCCGCTCAGGTGTGCCCGCATCAGCAGCATGTTGAAGTCGGTCTGCTGCTGCCGGATCGCTTCCACCTCGTCGGAGGCCATCGGGCCGAGGAAACCCAACTCGTGCCGCAGCAGCGACCAGGCGTCCTGCCGCTCCGCCATGAACCGGAAGTAGGCGAGCAGGCCGCGTTCCAGGATCTCCTTGCCGGTGGTCGCGCCGGTCACCGCGCGTTCGGTGGCCTGCCGCAGTGCGGTGCGCGCCTCCCGGATCGCCGCGAGCAGCAGCCCCTCTTTCGAGTGGAAGTACTCGTACAGCATCGGCTTGGACACGCCGACCCGTTCCGCGATGTCGTCCATCGATGTCGCCACGTAGCCGCGCTCGGCGAAGGTCGTGACCGCGACGTCGATCATCTGTCGTTCCCGCTCTGCCCTCGGCATGCGCTTGCGACGGGCCGGTGGTCCACTGGGTGATTGCTTGTTGATGGCGGTCACATCACACACTCTACCGGAAGTAACCTACTGATAGTAAGATAAGCCGTGATGGGAACGACCGACGCACGGATTGGGGCGCGATGAGCAGCAGCGGAACCACGAAGACGAGCACGGAGCAGGCGACGATCGTCATCGTCGGCACTGGGTTCTCCGGCCTCGGCATGGCCATCCAACTGCTCAAGGACGGCCGCGACGACTTCGTCATCCTGGAGAAGGCGCACGAGGTCGGCGGCACCTGGCGCGACAACACCTATCCCGGCTGCGCCTGCGACATCCAGTCGCACATGTACTCGTTCTCCTACGAGCAGAACCCGGACTGGTCCCGGGCGTTCTCCGGCCAGCCGGAGATCTTCGACTACCTCAAGGGCGTCGCCGACAAGTACGACCTGCGCAAACACATCAGATTCGGCGTCGAGATGACCGACGCGACCTGGCACGAGTCCGACGCCACTTGGACCGTCACGGGCGCCAACGGCGAGACGTTCGTCGCCACCTACCTCGTCTCCGGCGTCGGCGCGCTGCACATCCCGAACGTCCCCAAGCTGGGCGGCATCGAGACTTTCCAGGGCGAGCAGTTCCACTCCGCCGACTGGAACCACGACTACGACCTGCACGGCAAGCGCGTCGCCGTCATCGGCACTGGCGCCAGCGCGATCCAGTTCGTGCCGCAGATCGCACCCGAGGTCAACCGGCTGACGCTGTTCCAGCGCACCCCGCCGTGGGTGATGCCGAAGCCGGACCACCAGGTGCCGCGCTGGGCCAAGGGGCTGTTCCGCCGCGCGCCGATCGCGCAGCGGGCGGTGCGTAGCGCGCTGTACTGGTTCCTCGAGTCGCGCGCCATCGGCTTCAACGGCCACCCGGCGATCATGAAGGCGGGGGAGCGGGTCTGTCGTCGTCAGATCAACAAGGCGATCTCCGACCCCGAGCTGTGCGAGAAGCTCACCCCGGACTACCGGATGGGGTGCAAGCGGGTGTTGCAGGCGAACGACTACTACCCGGCCTTGGCCCGCGAGAACGTCGACGTGGTCACCGACGGCGTCGCCGAGGTGCGCGAGCACAGCATCGTCGACAGCGCGGGCGTAGAGCACGAGGTCGACTGCATCATCTACGGCACCGGCTTCCACGTCACCGACACCTTCGATTACCTCGACATCACCGGCGAGAACGGCCGCGACCTCTCGACCGAGTGGGCAGAGGAGGGCATGCGGACCCACAAGGGCATCACGGTCGACGGCTTCCCAAACCTGTTCTTCCTACTCGGGCCGAACACCGGGCTGGGGCACATGTCCGTGGTGTTCATGATCGAGTCGCAGGCGCGCTACGTCATTGACGCCATCAACCACGTCGAGCGCTCGGACGCGCGAGCGCTGCGCGTGCGGGCCGACGCGCAGGACGAGTTCCAGCGCGAGATCCAGGACAAGCTGGCCAAGGGCGTGTGGAGCACCGGCGGTTGCACGAGCTGGTACCTCGACGCCAAGGGTGTCAACCGAACGTTGTGGCCCGGGTTCACCTGGAAGTACTGGCTGGCGGCCCGCAAGGTCGACCCGAGCGACTACGAGCTGGTCGGCAGGCAGTCAATCCGGGAAGTCCCGGTGCCGGAGGGCGCGGTGCGCTAACGGCGGTACGGGCCGCCGCCGTTGCCGGTGTCCGCGGTGCGGTGTCCGGTCAGCTCGCGCAGGTGGCTGAGCAGTTCCACCGACGTCGTGCCGCACAGCTCGGCCATCCGCTCCACGGCGGCGTTGGTCAGCGTGATCTCGCTGCCGCTCGCCGGGTCGGTCTCCCGGAGCCGGTCGGCTGCCCAGCGGCGCAACGGCGCCAGCGTGGGCTCGGTGGATTCGGCGATCTTGCTGAGGTCGATCCTGATCTCGTCGGCCGCCGTGGTGAACATTCGGCGGTCCACCCGCGCGAGGACGTCGTGGGGCTCCTCACCGAGCGCAAGGCAGATTTCGGCAAACCGGACGACCGAGCATTGCCGCGTGCCGTGCTCGTAGGTGGCCAGCGTCTGCAGCGAGATCGTGCTCTGCAGGCGCGCGTTCAACTGCTTGCGCGTCCAGCCGCGGCTCTTACGCAGCGTGCGCAGCTCATTACCCAGGAGTCGCTGGTAGTGCTCGCTATCCAGGTGCACTGGTCTCATCCCTCGGCTCAAACCACGTGGCTAGCACCGGTCAGCGGTGCGTCGGTGAGGCGCATGGCAACCTCACTAGGTGAAAGCCACTCGGTCCCAGATCCTGACGCGAATGTGGCCAGAATAGTTCTGCGAGCTAGTTCACACAGGTCACGCCGTCGGCGGTGATGGCGTCGTCTGCTGGATCCGGCTCCGGTTGCTGCGGCTTGGCCTGCCCGCCGGACTGGGCCGCTGGCTGCGCTCCCGCCTGGGTGCCGCCGCCGGTCCCCGCGGTGTCTTGGGGCGGCGGGAAGTCCGCGCCGAGCACGACGGTCATGGTGCCCGCCGTCAGCGTGGGGTCTTCCTCGATCTGCGCCGGGCCTTCCAGCGCGGCGGCGACGCGGTGCGCGGCGTCGGTCTCACCAGGTGCGTGCCGGACGACTGTGGTCTCCCTCGAAGCGGCGTTGGCGACCTGACCTGCGGTGAAGCCCGCCTGTTTCAGTCGGTCCGAGATGTCGCCAGCCATGCCGGTCACGCCCGCCGCGTTCAGCACCGTGACGGTGGTCTTGGCGTTGGCGGCCTTGTCCTCTGCGGTGAGCTTCTGCTGCCCGCTGGACCCGGTCAGACCGTCGACGAACTGCTGGACCTGCCACGGGTCGACCTCGACGGCAGAGCCGTCCGGTGTGTCGAGGCCCATGTTGCCGAACGGGATGGTGTGGAACTGGATCTGACCGCCGGTGAGATCGCTCATCTGGTTGGCGAAGTCGACGATGTTCCAGCCCTCGTTGAGCACGACGGACTTCTCGATCGCCGTCTTGAGGTTCCCAAACTTCTGCGGGTTGGCCAGCGTACCCGCCGAGATGACCTTGCGGGCCAGCCCCGCCATGAACACCTGCTGGCGCACGACACGGTCGATGTCGCCGCGCAGCAGCCCGTGCCGCTGCCGGACGAACGCCAACGCCTTCGCACCGGAGATCGTCTGCTTGCCAGCGGCGAAGTTGGCGCCGGAGAGGGGGTCGTCCACGGCGTCCTTCAGGCAGACCTCGACGCCGCCGATCGCCTCGGTGATCTCGTAGAAGCCGAGCAGGTTCACCGAGGCGTAGTTGTCGATGGTGCGCCCTGTCAGCCCCTCGACGGTCTTGATCAGCGTCTCCGCGCCTGCCTCGTTGGACCGGACGTCGCGCTCCTTGGCGTCGGTGACGCCGGATTGCTTCAGCTCGTCTTCCTTGTCGACCTTGCCGCGACCGTAGGCGGAGTTGATCTTGTGTTTGCCGTAGCCGGGAATCTCGACATAGGAGTCCCGTGGCATCGAGATCGCGACGGCCTTGCCGCCGTCGTTCGGGATGTGCAGCAGGATCAGCGAGTCCGTGTTCAGCACGCCATCCGGTGAGCCTGCGTTGAGCTTGCGCAGCAGCTCCTGCGGCAGCGGGTTGCCCTTCGCGTCCGTCCGTGAGTCCATGCCGACCAGCAGGATGTCGCGGGAGCCGTCCGCCGGTTTGTCGCCGCCCGCGCCATCGCTGAGGACGTCGACCGACACGACGCCCTCCAGGAAGCCCTCGACCGCGGCCCACGAGTAACCAGTCAGGGTGAGGACCAGCAGTGACACCAGTGACAACGCCACCTTGGTCACGAGCAGCGGCACGTTGCGTCGATCCAGCCCCGCGAGACGTTCACGGGGCGACAGCCGAGGGGAGCCGCCCGGCGGCGGGGTGCGCCCGCGGCCTTCGGCGCGGCCAGCGCTTCCGAGACGGCCGCGCTCGCTGGGTCGCGCCGTCGCGCCGGAGCGTGTCGCGCCCGGCCGTGCCGTGGGACGTCGAGCGCCAGGCTCGGTCGGCGGTGGGGCCGCGCGCCTGCTGGTGGGCCCGGAGCCCCGTGGCACGCCGCCCTGCGCGCCGGGATGTGGCGGCGGTGGCGGCTGGCGTCGTGACTCGTGGGGACGCGGTGGTGGAGGTTGCGGGGTGGAGCGCCTCGGTCGCGATGCGTGGTCAGCTCCGCGCTGACCGTCGCCAGACCGTGGCCGTTGCTCCACGTGACTACTCCTTTCGCTCCCCCTGCCCGTGCGAAACGGCTGGCGACTCCTCTGCGATGACGCCAGTCACGCCCGGCCAGGTTGCCCCGAAGCGTAGAAGACTCACGATGGGCCCCCGGCCGTCGGGCACAGGTTACGGCGTTGGGGTGAAATCAGTGTTGCGTGTCCCCGGCGTCCTCGCGAAGCGCACCTGGTTGCGGCCGTGGTCCTTGGCGTCGTACACGGCGGCGTCCGCGGCGTTGAGCAGCTCATTCACGGTCTCGCCGTGCTCCGGATACAGGGCGACACCGACCGAAGCGGTGCGGCCGATGACGGTGGTCTGTCCGCCGTGCTTGGTCGTCGTGGCGATACGGGCGTTGCGGATCTCCTCCGCGATCCGGTCGGCGGCGACGCGGACGTCCGCCTCGTCGATACTGGGCAGCAACACGACGAACTCCTCGCCGCCGAACCGCCCCACGACGTCGCTCGGTCGCGTGACCTCGCCCAGCAGCGACCCGATGTGGCGCAGGACGTCGTCGCCCGCGGGGTGGCCGTAGGTGTCGTTGATCCACTTGAAGTGGTCAAGGTCGATCATGAGCAGCGCGGCCCCGTTGTCGTTACGGTTCGACCGCTCCAGCGACCGGCCCGCGGTGTCGGTCCAGCCGCGCATGTTCATCAGCCCGGTCTTGGAGTCGGTCCGCGCGTCCTCCTGCAATTGGCTGATCTCGGCGAGCCGGTTCCCGATGACGCCGACGAGCACCAGAATCACGATCGCGGGCGGCAGGTGGACAAGCAGGATCGTCGTCACGATGCCGACGCCGACCGTGGCGACGTCGAGCAGGTTGTCGGTCTTGCTGCCGAGGATGTTCTTGACCGTGCGCTGCTTGGTGCCGCCCAGCGCGAGCAGTGCGCCGACGCCGATGGCCTGCACCGCCGCGTAGATCGCGCCGGTCGCCGCGAGCAGCAGGAAGGTGCCGAGCGCGCCGCCGGGGGCGACGTCGGCGAGGTCGGCGGGGCCGACGGTGAGGAAGAAGCGTTGTGCGAGCAGGGCGGACACGGCGTGCGTGAACGACGTGAACAGGAACTTGTGCGTCGGCCTGCGGGAGTTCACCCAGCGCTGGCCGCGCACGATCAGGATGAGCACCAGGGTCAGTTGGATCGGCAGCAACAGCGCGGCAGGGACGACCCACACGCCGCTGAGGTCGATGTGCACGGCGGAGAGCCGGTTCCGGCGGCGTTCTTCCTGCCTGCGGGTGAGCTGGATGTGCACCGTGGCGCACGCGGCGAGCGCGAGCAGCCGCCCCAGGTCGAGCGTCGTCACCGTGCGCGACGTGCTCACCCCCGCGATGAGGATGCCGAGGGCGACCGCATCCCACAGCAGCAGGAAGACGACCATCCGCTTCGGCTGGGACCACAGGGTCCATCGGCTCGGCCGCACCGAGCGGCGCAACCCGCCCGCGATGACGTCCTTGGTGCTCGCGTCGGCAGTCGACGTCGAATCGGGCGAGGCGGCGTCCGCGGCGTCCGCCCGTCCCTGGTCAGCGGGACCGTTCGCGGCGACACCGCGCCTCGCGTCATGCGGCGCGTACGCCATTACTCACCCGTTCATCGCAAGCGCATCGGGTTAGGCACGTGTGGCGGTTTCCGAGAAGCACCCTGGTAATTCTATTATGTGCATCACGCGCCTGGTGTCGGCGCGAACTGAGTACCGATCTTGCGCTGTCGCCGCGATGGCGTCGTGACTTGGAGGTGATCACGATGCGTGACCGCGAGGCCTGAGTGTGTAACCGTAACGCGGTGAATCCGTTACCTAAGTGTGGCGTCTGTCCCCGGAAAGGTGATCCCAATGCGTGACCGTGAAGCGTGATCCGTACGCCAGCAGTGTTGAATTCCGCGAGCGGATGGTCCGGGAGGAGTGATTTCGGTGCGCGACCGCGAAGCCTGAGTTGAAAAGACCTCGGATGTAGTGATCCGGTTTTCCCGTTGGCTTTTTTCGGCGGCGACATTTATCGTCGGGTATTCGTCGCCGAAAATTGGCTACCTTCGGCGACCACGAGTGTCATCCCTGCTCGTCCTGGCCGGTGACGCCGCCGTGGGGCGGGGCCGCCAGCTGCGTCGACCGGACGGTCGTGAGCCGCGATGCCGCGTGCGCCAGCGCGAGCGCGCCCAGCGTGCCCGCCACGCCCGCGAGTGCGACGGTCGCCATTGCCGAGCCGCGCAGTTCGGCGATCGCGCCGCCCACGGCGATCCCGATGCCCTGCGCGACCCGCAGCCCGGTGCGGTAGAGGCCGCTGGCAGCGCCCCGGAGCGTGTTGGGCGTCAGCGTGTGGAACGTCGACGTGACGGTGATGATGTAGGCGCCGGCCGCACCGGACAGCGCGAGCAGCGCCAGTGCGAGCGGCATCGTCGGGTTGGCGGCGAACGCGATCAGCACGGCCGCCGACACCGCCGCCAGCGGCGCGACCAGCCGCAGCCGGGTCGTCTCGGAGACGTAGTGCGAGAGCACGAACGCGCCGACGATGAAGCCGAGCGGATCGGCGGCGAGCAGCCAGCCGACGGCGTGGTCCGGCGCCCCGAGCTGCTCAGCGAGCGGTGCGGCAAGGCCTTCCGGCACCACGGTCAGCCCAACCAGCCCCGCGAGCCCGAGCAGCGTGCGCAGGTTGTGGTCGGCGAACACCAGCCGCACACCGTCGAACCAGCCGTCATCGGGCAGCCCCGCGCTTGGCCGCCACCGCACGCCGGTGTAGACCAGCCACGCCGCGACCAGGAACGTCACCGCGTCGATCGCCAGCGCGGCCCTGGTGCCGATCAGCGTGATGAGCAGGCCGCCGCCCGCGAGGCCGAGCAGCATCATCACGTTCATCGTGATGCCCCGGACGTCCTGGCTGCGCAGGTAGAGCGCGTCGCTGTCGAAGGCCTCCCGCGTGGTCGCGTTCTGCGCGGCGTTGGCGGGCGCCTGCACCAGCGCGACCAGGAACACCAGCGCGCACAGCAGCACGAGCGGCATGCCGGGGATCGTCATCAGCCCGACGAGACCGGCCTGCGTCAGCGCCGTGCCGATCAGCAGCGTGCGACGCGGAAAGCGGTCGGCGAGCTGGGACAACCCGAGGCCGCCCGCGAGCGCGGGCAGGAATGTCATCGCGTAGACGAGCGCGGCCCACAGCGCCGAGTCGGTCCGGTCGTAGACCATGATCGCGAGCGCCACCTTGGCGAGCTGGTCACCGCCGATGGAGAGCGCTTCCGCCAGCCAGAGCCCTCGGAACTCGGGGTTCGCCACGACCTCGGCGACCCGGGGCACGCGACGGCTCCGCTCATCCGGCGACGGCGGTGACGTCGGCTCGCTCCGCGACTGCCCGCTTCGCGACTCCGATGATTTCTTGTGCACCGCTGCGTTGTCCGTCCTCGATGACTCGCTCGATTCGTGCCCCCTCGGAACGGTGACATCGTGCTCCGGCGCGTCCTGACGGCCTGCGTGTCACTGCGTAACCGATTCGTAAGCCTTGTGTCGGATAGTACTAGTGCGAACACGCACTGTCAGCGGCTTCGGTAGGGTGATCGGTTCGCTGGTTACACCCCATCTAATCAGCGGTCACTCATTCGACGCATTGACAAGACCGTTCACCGACCGGCCACGCCCGGTTGGTAGTTCCCGACACACACTGAGTAGAGCCGCACTGCCACAACGCGTGGCCACGCGCGGTTGTTAAGGGGAGTGGGTGACATGAACACGCTCGAAGGCAAAGCGATAGTCGTTACCGGAGCGGGCCGCGGGTTGGGCGCGGCGTTCGCGACCCACGCCGCTGCCGCTGGCGCCGCCGTCGTCGTCAACGACGTCGACGTCGGGTACGCGGAACACACCGCGAAGGTGATCACCGAAAGCGGCGGCAGGGCAGTGGTCAGCGGACACACGGTCGCCGACCCGGAGCAGGCCGAGGAGATCATCACCACCTGTGTCGGGGAGTTCGGCGCCATCGACGGCCTCGTCAACAACGCTGGTCTCAACTACGAAGCCGTGTCCTGGCAGGACGACCCGGAGCGGATCCGGGAGCTGGTCGAGGTCAACGTGCTCGGCGTGATGTATGCCGGTGGCGCTGCCGCGCGGACGATGGTCGACCGCGACGGCGGGTCGATCGTCAACATCGCGTCAGGGGCGGCGCTCGGGCAACGCAACCTCGCCACCTACGCCGCGAGCAAGGGTGCGGTCGCCTCGCTGACCTACTCCTGGGCGCTGGACATGGAGGCCGTCGGGATCAGGGTCAACGCGGTGTGCCCGCTCGCCTATACCCGCATGGTCGTCAAGTCGGAGCGGTCGAAGCGGGCCTGCAAGCCGAACCGCACCCCGGATCGGGTCGCGCCAATCGTCACCTACCTGCTCAGCGACCACGCGGACGGCGTGACCGGGCAGCTCGTGCGCTGCAACGGCTCGCAACTGCACATCGTCGGCCAGCCGTTCCTCAAGGAGCCGATCCTGGAGCGCGAGCTGTGGGACGTCGACAGCGTGCGGCGTGCGTTCGACGAGGTCTTCGGCGCGCACCTGGAGCCGTACGGGCTGGAGAAGCGGGTGCCGCCCCGGCTGCGGAAATGGGTGGAGCCGCTGCGGAGTGCGTGACTACG
Source organism: Actinophytocola sp. (assembly GCA_009377475.1). Lineage (GTDB taxonomy): Bacteria > Actinomycetota > Actinomycetes > Mycobacteriales > Pseudonocardiaceae > Haloechinothrix_A. The sequence goes on along the minus strand of WHTY01000089.1, from coordinate 9,131 downwards.
GCTCCGTGCCCGGTTCCGTGCCCATCGACACCGTGCCGTCCTCGGCGACCTGGAAGCCCGCGGCATAGACGACCTCCCACCGGAAGCCGGACGGGTCGGCGAAATAGCCGTGGCAGCCGCCGAAGTCGGCCCGCTGCGCGGGTTTGACGATAGTGGCGCCTGCCTTCTCCGCGTGCGCCATCGTCTCGATCACCTCCGCCTCGCTGTCGACGTTGTAGCCGAGCGAGATCGGCGCGGCGGACGGGTCGGCCAGCGCCGTGCCGTCGGCATCTGCCTCGAGGTCGTCCTTGCCGAACAGCGCGAGCAGTTGTCCCGGCGCGATCTGGAAGAACACCACCTCGCCCGGCACGTCGAGGGTGGGCCGCCAGCCGAGGCCGTCGATGTAGAAGCGTTTCGACTCGTCGAGGTCGGTGACGCCGAGGGTGAGGCACGTCAGTCGTTGTCGCATGGCGAGAATCTAGCGCCGACCACCGACACGGCGGCGGGAACGCGCGTAACCGAGCAATACCGCGAGCCCGACCAGCACGGCGCGATCACGACGGAGACGGCGGAGACGGCAGGTAGGTACTGCTGCACCGAGGTCCGTAATCGTTCGGGAAGACCCGTTCAGTCGCCGAGCGTGCCGTCGATCTCCACCGCCACCTCGTCGGCCAGCCGCAGCGCGCCGAAGAACGCCGAGTACGGCTTGAGGCCCCACGTCGTCTGCGTGACCGCTGCCCTGCCGTGCACGGTGCCGTGGTCGAGCCGGGCACGTGCGGTGATCGGCTGCGTGACGCCCATGATCGTGAGGTCGCCGTCGATCGCGAGCTCGTCGCCGCTGGTGCGCACTGCCGTCGACGTGAACGTGATGGCGGGGTAGCGGTCCGGGAAGAGAATCTTGTCGCGGATGGCGTCCTCGATCTCGGCGCGATCGTCGTCCGACAGCGGCAGCACGCCGCCCGCGCCCTCGCGCACCTCGAACGAGTCGGTGTCGGCTTCGATGTGCACTGACGACGTCGTCACGTCCGGTTTCGGCACGTCGACCTGCGCCGACCAGCGGGTGACCTCGATGGTCAGGTCATGCCCCGCTCGCGCGCCGAGCCCGGTGCGGCTGGTCATGACGAGCAGTCGCGCCGAGGGCGGGCCGAGCGTGAACTGGCCGGTGGGCGGCGTCATGGCCTCAGGCTACGCACGATGTCGCCAGCCCACCGGGTGGTGTCGGCCTCGGGTACCCGCCAGCCGCGCTCCTGCCCGAAGTTGATCAACTACCTGCGCGCTGTGACCACGCGGCGCCCGATTCATCCGGTTATCGTGGTCATAACCCGCAGCAAGTTGATCAACTCGGCGGGACGGGCGGCGGGTGGTCGAAGGCAGCGCGCGCAGGCCACCGGGTCAGTCACGAGTTCGGGACGAGCAGGATCCAGACCTGGCCGTTGCCCATCGGCAGCGGCGTGCCGTCGGCGGTGGTGTAGCGGGTCGGCGCCTCCGGTGCTGGTCGCGACCACGTCGCGTCGAACCGCCTGCCGTTGCGTAGCACCGTCGCGTCGCCGGTACCCACGGTGCGGTACGTCGGCGCGCGGTTGCCGCTGGCGTCGGCGGGGCCCTGGTTGCCGACGTCGACGTGCTGCTCGATGACGGTGGCCGCGCTCAGCTCCTCGCCGTCGGTGGTGCTGATCGGCGTGCCGTCCGTCGAGATCAGCCAGCCTTCGCGCGCCGACCAGGTGAAGTCGAACGTCGCGCTGCCGTACTTGGTGGTGTGGCTCGCCGCGACGGTGCCACCCGGTGGCGCGTCGCCGCGCTGGAGCACGGTCTGCTCCGGCGGTGCGTCGGGTGACGGCAGCGCGGCGGGGTCGACGTAGAGGTTGTGGGGCGACTCGCGTTCCGTCTCCCGGTAGTAGCCGTCGCTCCTGCTCGGTGACGCGGGCACCAGCGGGGCGTCCGCCAGCTCGCTCAGCACTTCGGGTGCCGCACCCGAAAAGGCGAACGTGGGATAGCCGTATTGGGCGAGCAGTTCGATGTCCGACGCCCGGGCGCTGCGCACCGGTCCGATCGCGTCCGGCAGTTCGCCCGTGTAGGTGGCGAGCAGCCGGGTGAGTCCGCCTTCGACCGGCGTGACGTAGACGGCTTCTGCCTCCCCGATGCCGGTTTGCGGCCGGGCGGCCTCGACGTTGTCGATCTTGACGGCGAGCACCGACTTGCTGGGCAGCGTGTCGTCCTGCGCCTCGTCGGGGCCCGGTGCCGAGAGTTGCATGACGTACCAGATCATGGCCGCCACCAGCGCGAGCGCGACCGCGATCGCGCTCGCGATCAGCCACCCCCGTGCGCGTCGATTCATCATCACTCCATCGTGGACGGTCGGTCTCCATGATCCTCCCGGTCGAGGCGCGGTCAACCGGAATGGGGTGGTCGTGGCGGAGGCGTGACCTGGGTGTCGCTTGCCTTACCCGGTCGGATGACGGCTTAGTCTCGAATCGTGATCGATTTGGTTGTGTTGGCCGCACGTCCGGCGCGTCGTGTCCGACGCTCACGCCGTTGTGTCCGGCATTCCTGCACGTGTGTCCGGCATTCTCGACGTCGTATGGCACGTTCCGGACGCCGTGTTCCTCGTTCGGGACGCTGTGTCCCTCGTTCCGGACGCTGTGCTCGTCATTGGGCACGCTCGGCACACACCCGTTACCGCGGCACGCCGAACTCCACCCACAGCGGGTAGTGGTCGGAGATGTGCCATGACAGCGTGTTCAGCGTCTGCTCGCCGCGCAGGATGTCGGTGAAGTCGAACTGGCCGCCCGCCACGCAGTCGAGGTTCAGCACCGCACGACCCCGGGAGCCGCGCGTGAACCACGCGATCTGGTCGTAGTAGTGCATTTCGTCTGGGTCATCGAAAATCGTGCGGGGCAGGTTCGTCAACGGCGGTGCCGGGGTGAGACCCGTTGAGGTGAAGGCGTCGAACAGCGGATCGTCCGCGCGGTCGATGTTGAAGTCACCCAGCGTTATCAGATTGTGGTGCCAGCCGAACTCGCGCTCGGCCCAGTTCGCCAGCCACTGCGCGATCGCGGTCAGCTCGGGCAGACGTTCGGCCGGTTTGTCGCCGTAGTTGATGTGCAGGGTGACCAGCGTGAACGTCTGGTCAGCCGAGCGGAAACTGACAGCGTACGGAGTACGGGCGAACTGCTCGTTGATGACACCTCGCTTGACCTTGGCCGGTCCCTCGCCGAGCGTGACCACCAGTTCACACGCAAGGCCGGACGGCTTGACCCGTTCGGTGTTGTAGAGGAACCCGAGGCGTTCGTTGTTGCCCGTGTGTCCACCGCTGACGTCGGTGAGCAGGAATGCCCACTGCTCGCCGAGCACTTTCAGCAGATACCGCAATGCGCGGAGGTTGCCGCGGATCTCTTGCACCGCGACGACGTCGAACCGGCGGATGTGCGCGGCGATGTAGTGCACGTCCGCGAAGTTGCGCAGGGGAGAGGTGTCGTGCGGGGTCTCCCACGCTTTCGTGAGGTCGGAGAAGGCCCGGATGTTCCAGGTGGCGACGAGGATATTGCCGCCCGGTCGTTTCGCGGGAACCGTCGCGTCGAGGGATGCGTCCAGCCGCGCGACCGTGTCGGCGACGAAGGCAGGTGGCGCGAGGATGTCCGGTGTCGATGCCATGGGTGCCGCTCCGACGGTCGAGGTGGTGTTGCTCGAAGGTCGTCGGGAAGGGCCGTGCGGTTACGCGGGGTACCAGAGCGGGGAACACAGCGTCGTGAGCGGGGGACACGGCGCTGGGGCCTGGGTGGGTGGCGCCACCCACCCAGGCCCCAAGCCCAGGACGCAGCTCCTCGTCAGCTTGCTGCGCTGACGGGGGTGCGGGCCGCCGCCATGCGGCGTTCCGCGAGGCGGTCCGCCGCCGTCGCGGGCGGGACGCCCTCGGTGTCGGCCAGCTCAAGGACTTCCTTCGTCGTGTCGAAAATCTTCGTCGCGACGCCCTTGGCCCGCTCGAAGTCGAACCCGTGCCGCTCGTCCGCGACCTGAATGACGCCGCCGGAGTTCACCACGTAGTCGGGCGCGTAGAGGATGCCGCGCGCGGCGAGGTCCTGCTCGACACCGGGGTGCGCGAGCTGGTTGTTCGCCGCGCCGCACACGATGCTCGCCCGCAGCTTCGGCACCGAGTCGTCGTTGAGCGAGCCGCCGAGCGCGCATGGCGCGAACACGTCAATGTCCGATGTGAGCAACGTCTGCGTGTCGGGCACGACGTGTACCTCGGGGTGGTCGCGCGTGACCCGCTCGATCGCGCGCTCGTTGACGTCGGTGACCACCACCTGCGCGCCCAGCTCGATCAGGTCGTCCACCAGCAGGTGGCCGACCTTGCCGACGCCGGAGATGCCGACCGTTCTGCCGCGTAGCGACGACGTGCCCCACCGGTGCTCGGCGCACGCCTGCATCCCCCGCATCGTGCCGTAGGCGGTCAGGATCGAGGAGTCGCCAGCGCCGCCGCGCTCCGGCGAGCGGCCGGTGACGTAGTCGCACTCGGTCGCGACGATGTCCATGTCCGAGACGAACGTGCCGACGTCGCAGGCGGTGATGTAGCGCCCCCCGAGCGACTGCACGTAGCGGCCGTACGCTCGGAGCAGTTCGGGGGATTTGTCGGTCGCGGGGTCGCCGATGATGACGCCCTTGCCGCCGCCAAGGGGCAGCCCGGCGAGCGCGGTCTTGTACGCCATCCCCTTCGACAGGTTGAGCACGTCCGCGAGCGCGGCATCCTCCGACTCGTACGGGTAGAAGCGGGTGCCGCCCAGCGCGGGGCCGAGCGCCGTGGAGTAGATGCCGATGATGGCGGTGAGCCCACTCGGTTCGTCGTGACAGAACACGACCTGCTCATGCCAGGGCTTGGTGGTGAACACTCTCGCAGTCATGGTGATGACCTCTCGTTGTCGGCCCCGTCCGGTGCTTGTGGCATGGCCGGGGCACGTGAGCATGTGTGCCTGACTCTATGGTGCCCGCCACGCTCGTCGCGAGCCCGCGAGCTACACCGTGCCGTTGCCATGTTGTGGCGGGCGGACAACACAGTCCGCCAACGCCGATGGCGAGGCCGCGCGCGGGTGGCACCGCCACGCCGCCAGGCCGGACACCCGCGCCGGGCGGTCGTCTCGACGCGCTGCGGCCCTTGATCATTTCCGCGAGTTCCGGTATCGCGCGTCGGCGTTCGTTCCGATCAGATAGGTGGTGAATCTGACAAATCTGTTGCGGCTAGGGTGTGTGATCCAGCGTTCAGAAGTTGTTTCTAGAGAAACCGTTCCGCAAAATGCAACGCCAATTACGGAACGTAATAACGTGCACGCTGTGCGTATTCAGCTACGCACCATATTCAATCGAAGGTTGCAACGTCAGGCAAGCGGACCAAGCGCACGTCGGTGTAAGGCCGAAAATCTACCCACGGTTGTTTTCACTGCTGCAAGTGAGTGACGGCGGGACGGGTGTGGTCCAGCGCACGGTGATGCGGTGGGTGGTCCTTGGTGCGGTGTCTCGCACGCGCTACTACCTCGCGGTATGCCAAAAATGCGAGCTGACCGAACGGTCGAGAAGGCGGTCTCACCGCTCGAACTCGGAGCCGCGAGTTTCACCTGGGGTGAAAATCGACTTTCACGCCATCGACCTATTGATTAATGTACTTCTGCGGAATAGGTTATTAGCCAGTGGTTTGCGGTGATCAACGCCGATGCGCCGCCGGGGCCACCAGGTCGGGGTTGCGGGATCCAGCCATCGTGGCGAGGAGATCCATGTCTTGTCGGCCCGACCGCGGGCGGCGGAGGTCGTGCGGCCGTGTGCGATTTTCCGGCTAGGCGGAATCGGTGCGTCGTGCGCGGATCCCGTAGCGGAGGAGGCAGTAGAAAGTGACGTGACCCTGCGACGCGCTGCGCACGTGGCGTGTTTGACCGATCACATTTCCGGCCGTACCCGAAGGAAACTGATGAAAAACGCGATGACCGACGAAACGGATGCGACACTCGCTTCCGGTAATGGCGCCGCGCAACAAGCGCAGGATTTCGGCGCCGACCCGTTGCAGGTGCGTGACTCCGATCATTACGCCGACGAGTACGTCGAAGGTTTTGTAGACAAGTGGGATGACCTGATCGACTGGAAGAAGCGCTACGAGAGCGAGGGCAGCTTTTTCGTCGATCTGCTCAAAGCGCGTGGGGTGAAGTCCGTCCTCGATGTTGCGACGGGCACCGGCTTCCACTCCGTGCGGCTGATTGAAGAGGGTTTCGAGACGGTCAGCGTCGACGGTAGCCCTGAGATGCTGGCCAAGGCGTTCGAGAACGGCAAGAACTACGGCGGTCACATCCTGCGCGTCGTCCACGCCGACTGGCGCTGGCTCAACCGCGACGTCCACGGCGAGTTCGACGCCGTCATCTGCCTCGGGAACTCGTTCACCCACCTGTTCTCCGAGCGGGACCGCCGCAAGGCGCTCGCCGAGTTCTACGCGGTGCTCAAGCACGACGGCGTGCTGATCCTCGATCAGCGCAACTATGACACCATTTTGGACAATGGTTTCTCCAGTAAGCACACGTACTACTACTGCGGCGATCAGGTCACCGCGGAGCCGGAATACGTCGATGAGGGGCTGGCTCGATTCCGGTACGACTTCCCGGACGAGTCGCAATACCACCTCAACATGTTCCCCCTGCGGAAAGATTACGTCCGCAGGCTTTTGCGTGAGGTCGGTTTCCAGCACGTTGAAACATACGGCGATTTCCAGGAAACGTTCTCGGCTGACGAGCCCGACTTTCTTGTCCACGTCGCGGAAAAGAATTACATCAGATCACTCGTCGACAAGACGAACTATTCTTCCGCCGTCAATACGGCCCGCGATTACTACAATTCTGACGACGCCGACAACTTCTACTACCACGTGTGGGGCGGCGAGGACATCCACGTCGGCCTGTACGAGAGCCCGACGGAAGAGATCGCCCCGGCAAGTGTGCGCACCGTGGCTACCATGGCGGGCAAGGGCCAGTTCACCAAGGACACCACCGTGCTCGACGTCGGTGCTGGGTACGGCGGTGCCGCCAGGTATCTCGCCCGCACCTACGGGTGCAAGGTCACCTGTCTCAACCTCAGCGAGGTGGAGAACGACCGCAACCGGCAGCACAACGCAGAGCAAGGACTGGACCACCTGATCGACGTGGTGGACGGGTCGTTCGAGGACCTGCCGTTCGACGACAACGCCTTCCACGCCATCTGGTCCCAGGATGCGATGCTGCACAGTGGTGACCGTGTCCGCGTCCTGCAGGAGATTTCCCGAGTGCTGAAGCCGGGAGGTGAGTTGATCTTTACCGACCCCATGGCATCGGACAGCGCAGACAAGGCCGGGCTCAAGCCGATCCTGGACCGGCTGCACCTTTCGTCGATGGGCTCCCCGTCGTTCTACCGTCGCGAGCTGAGTCGCCTCGGCATGGACGTGGTCGAGTTCGACGACCGCACTCCGCAGCTGGCCACCCACTACGGCCGGGTGCTCGAGGAGCTCGAAAAGCGAGAGGACGCGATCTCCCAGCACGTCAGCGAGGATTACCGCACCCGCATGAAGACGGGCCTCAAGCACTGGGTCGATGGTGGCCGCGCAGGCAACCTCGCCTGGGGCATCTTCCACGCACGTTCCTGACCACCAGCACAACACAGAGAGGTTGGCATAGTGACTGCAAGTCGAAGGCTGTTCAGCTCCGAGTCGGTGACCGAGGGGCACCCGGACAAGATGGCTGACGCGATCAGCGACGCCATCTTGGACGCGATGCTGCGCGAGGACCCCACCTCGCGTGTCGCCGCCGAGACGCTGATCACCACCGGCCAGGTGCACATCGCCGGTGAGGTGACCACCAAGGCCTACGTGGACATTCCGTCGCTGGTCCGCGACACGATCCTCGAGATCGGTTACGACTCATCCGACAAGGGCTTCGACGGCGCGTCCTGCGGCGTCAACGTGGCGATCGACCAGCAGTCGCCCGACATCGCGCAGGGTGTCGACACCGCGTACGAGTCACGGGTGGAGAGCAAGCTCGACGACCTGGACAAGCAGGGCGCCGGTGACCAGGGCCTGATGTTCGGCTACGCCTGCACCGACACGCCTGAGCTGATGCCGCTGCCGATCGCGCTGGCGCACCGGCTCTCCCGCAGGCTGACCAAGGTTCGCAAGGACGGCACGGTCGGCTACCTGCGCTCTGACGGCAAGACCCAGGTCACCATCGAGTACGACGGCGAGAAGGCCGCCCGGCTGGACACCGTCGTCATCTCCAGCCAGCACGCCGAGGGCATCGACCTCGACAAGCAGCTCGCGGCCGACCTCAAGAAGCACGTCATCGAGCCGGAGATCACCTCGCTTGGCCTCGAGGCCGAGGACCCCAAGATCCTGATCAACCCGACCGGCCGCTTCGTCGTCGGTGGCCCGATGGGCGACGCAGGCCTGACCGGCCGGAAGATCATCGTCGACACCTACGGCGGCATGGCCCGCCACGGTGGCGGCGCCTTCTCCGGCAAGGACCCGTCGAAGGTGGACCGCTCCGCCGCGTACGCGACGCGCTGGGTCGCCAAGAACGTCGTGGCCGCCGGTCTTGCCGACCGCGTCGAGATCCAGACCGCCTACGCCATCGGCAAGGCGGCCCCGGTGGGTCTGTTCGTCGAGACCTTCGGCACCGAGAAGGTCGACCCGGCTAAGATTCAGGCAGCCATCGACGAGGTCTTCGACCTGCGTCCTGCCGCGATCATCCGTGACCTCGACCTGCTGCGCCCGATCTACCGCCCGACCGCCGCGTACGGGCACCTCGGCCGCGAGGACATCGACGTGCCGTGGGAGCGCACGGACCTGGCCGCCGCACTCAAGGACGCCGCGAAGGCGTAACTCGCCATCTCTGCGGGTGACGCTCCGATGCGGGCGTCACCCGCAGAGCCTCGCCTCACGACCCTTACGACGTTTGACTCACTTAGAGGAGAGAGCCCGCATGCGTATCGCGGTGACCGGCTCGATCGCAACCGACCACCTGATGTCCTTCTCCGGCAAGTTCAGCGACCAGTTCGTCGCCGACCAGCTGGACCACGTCTCGCTGTCCTTCCTTGTCGAGGAACTGGACATCCGCAGGGGAGGCGTGGCAGCCAACATCTCCTTCGCGCTGGGTCGCATG
>WHTY01000071.1 GCA_009377475.1 Actinophytocola sp. | reverse complement strand
GGCCGGCGGCTAGACCCGCAGACCTCGTCCTATCGTCGCGCGTTCATGGCTTCAGCTTCACGGCTGACTCATGACGGGTCGACCTGCTTCCTTTACCTCGGCAAGACACGAGACTTCCTCGTATCTGTCTTGTCGCCACGAGCTAACAGAGCTAACGGCCGAGGTAATCCTCGACGTCATCGACGTCAAGCGCCCCAGAAACCCGCAATGCCCTGGGAAACGCCCTCCGCCGAGCAGCAGTGGCAAGGCAACCGGGATCGACGTGCAACCACGCTCCCCGGCCAGGCATCCGCCGACGCTCGTCGACGACCACCCGTCCTTCCACCGCGACTACTCGCAGCAGCTCGCTGACCGACGCCCGTTTCCGGCACCCGATACACGTTCGCACCGGACCCTCGAGCGGAGGGGCCGAAACCGCACCATCGATCACACTCAAGTCTAACCTCTACCGCTGTTACGGCCACCACCCCCCAAGGGCAGCCACGCTGCTAGTCGGTAGGACCAGCGGCTGCGGTGTGCGGCGGCTCCGCCCTGACGGCGTGCACGGGCTCACTTGCGCCCGCCGCGTCGCTGCGGATGTCGATGCGCCACCCGGTCAACCGCGCCGCCAACCTGGCGTTCTGGCCCTCCCTGCCGATGGCGAGCGAGAGCTGGAAATCGGGCACGACGACCTGCGCGGTTTTGGTGCGCTCGTCGACCACCCGTACCGAGACGACCTTCGCCGGCGAGAGCGCATTGCCGACGAACACCGCAGGGTCGTCGGCGTGGTCGATGATGTCGATCTTCTCGCCGTTCAGCTCGCTCATCACGTTGCGGACTCGCGAGCCGACCGGCCCGATGCAGGCGCCCTTCGCGTTGACGCCGGGCACCGTGGAGTGCACCGCGATCTTGCTGCGGTGCCCAGCCTCGCGCGCCACCGACGTGATCTCGACGGTGCCGTCGGCGATCTCGGGCACCTCAAGCGCGAACAGCTTGCGCACCAGGTTCGGGTGCGTGCGCGAGAGCGTGATCTGCGGGCCGCGCATGCCACGCGACACCCCGATCACGTACGCCTTGAGGCGCGCGCCGTGCTCGTAGGACTCGCCGGGCACCTGCTCTGCGGCGGGCAGCACGCCCTCGGTGTCGCCGAACGCGACGACGACCACGCCGCGCGCGTTGGCGCGGGAGTCGCGCTGCACGACACCGGCGATGATCTCGCCTTCCTTGGCGGAGAACTCGCCGTAGGTCTTCTCGTGCTCGGCGTCGCGCAGCCGCTGCAGGATGACCTGCCGCGCGGTGGTGGCCGCGATCCTGCCGAAGCCCTCCGGCGTGTCGTCCCACTCCTCGGCGACCTCGCCGTGCTCATCGAGCCGGTAGGCGATCACGCGGACGTAGCCGTCCTTGCGATCGATGTCGATCTTGGCGTGCGGCTGGTGACCCTCGGTGTGCTTGTACGCGGTCAGCAGGGCGGACTCGATGGTGGCGAGCACGGTCTCGAAGGGGATGTCCTTGTCCCGTTCGATCGCGCGCAGTGCCGCGATGTCGACGTTCACTTCGGATCCTCCTTCTTCTTACCCCCAGTGTGACCCTGACCGGCAGTTTTCGCCGCCTCGACGACGTCGCGCTCGTCCGCTTCGAGCTGTTTGAGCTCCTCGGACCGGGGTTGCTTGAACTCGATCTCCACGACGGCCTTGGCGACCGACTGGTACGAGACGTCACGGATTCGGGAGTCGACAAGCACCCGCGCGCTCGTCTCGCCGGCGTGGCCCACCCTGCCGACGTACTCCTTGCCGTCCTTCGGTGTGATCCGGACGAGGCGGAACCGGGCACGACGCCAGTGACGCTGGGTGGTCAGGGGCCGGTTCAGGCCTGGCGAGGTCACCTCGAGCTCGTAGGAGCCGACGATGAGGTGGTCATGGTCGTCGAGCGCGGCGGAGACCGCACGGTTCGCGTGCGCGAGCTTGTCGACCTCGACGCCGTCGTCGGAGTCGACCGTGACCTTGACCACCTTCTTGCGACCTGCCTGCTGCACGTCAAACGCGTCGAGGTCGAAGCCGACGCTGCTGACGGCGTCAGCGACGATCGGTTCCAGCCGTCTGGCGAGATCGTTGGGCAAGGTGACTCTCCCCTATTCGGCTGCGGCGAGCAATTGTCGTTCGATCGCGACGCCGTCGCCGGAACCGGCCCCTACCGGCCCGGTCGACGGTGTCGCTGTCAGTCCAGCTTAGAGCAAGCCGCGCCGGCACGAACGTTCGCGCCGCCGAGGCGAGCCCGTCCAGCGACACCTGGCAGGATGGTTGATCGTGCGTGCAGGGGCGAGATCGATTGAGACGGGCGTGAGCAGGCGGGACGTGCTGCGCTTCTGCGCGTTGGCCGCGCTCGCCGTGCCGCTTGCCGGCTGCCGTAAGGGGTACGACGACTCACCCGATCCGTTGAGCGCGCTCGCCGATGCGGCGCGCGCCGACGTCAAGGCCGCCCGGACGATCACCGGATCGGGCGCTGACGTCGCCGACACAGCCGCCGCCGTGGCCCGAGTGCGCGTCGCGCACGCCCGCGCACTCCAGCGCGAGGTCGACCGCGCCAACCGCCCGGCGGCGACACCGCCGCGACTTGCGAAGGTGACCGACCTGGCATCGCTCGGCGCACGACTGCGCACGGCCGCCGACAGCGCGCGGACGATGCTGCGCACCGCGCCGACGCACCGGGCGGGCCTGCTGGCGTCGGTGGCGGCGGGCTGCGCGAGCGCGCGGGCGTTGGACGCCGCGCTGGGAGAGGGGGCCAAGCCCGCGTTCGACCCGCCGACGCCGTCCGGCGAGCTGGGCGATGGGGCGCTCGGCGCGCTGCAGCAGGCGCTGGCGTCCGAGCACGCCGCGCTCTGGATGTACGAGCTGGTCACCGCCTTCCTGCCTGCGGCGTTCGACGAGAGCATCGGCGCCGCGATCGACGAGCACCACGCGCGCCGGGACGCCGCGACGCGCGTGCTCAGCGACAGCGGAGCGACGCCGGTGCTGGCCGAGCCCGCCTACCGACCGCCGGAACCGGTGACCGACGACGTCTCCGCCATGAAGGCCGTGGTGTCCGCCGAGACGGACGCCGCGACGACGTGGCGCGGCGTGCTGGTCCGCACCGGCGACGCCAGCCTGCGTACGTACGGCGTCGACGCGCTCACCGCGTCGACGGTGCACGCGACCCACTGGCGGGCGGAGGCCGGGATGTCCCCCGCCGCGATCGCGCTGCCGGGCATGGCCGCCTGACCCCGCACCGCCTGCCCGCGCACCGCCTGCCCCGCCTTCTGCCCGCGCCTTCGACGTGCGGATCTTGAGCCATCGTGGCGACACGTATCGCCAGAACGCCTCAAGATCCACCGCCCGGCCGCCGCTGAGACCTGCCGCTGACCAGCGGCAACCGCCCACTCGGCCATCCAGTGGACGATCCGGAAAACATGAACGGAATCCGTAACGCGCGTCCGGGCCCCTCGTTGAGCTCCGCACGACAACGGCGTGATCCGCCGTCGACGAAGGAGGCAGCATGCCCAGATCAGTCCGATCCCAGGCGCGCGGGAGGGTCCCGCTACTCGTGCTGGCGGTCGTGACCGCGTTCACGGCGACCAGCATGACCGCGCTCGGTCAGACGTCCGACACCCCGCCGCCCGCCGAGTTCTCGTTCCAGGGCGAGAGCGGCCAGATCCCCCATCTCGACGCCCGCACCGGCGTCATCGACCCGACCGCGCAGCAGCGCGACATCGCCGCCGACCTCGGCGCGACCGCCGTGCGCTGGAACGACTTCGGCACGCCGCACGCGCTCACCAAGCACGGCGGCTACCTGACCGGGCCCGCCGAGGGCAGCGCCGTCGACGTCGCCAGGGCGTTCGTGCGCGAGAATCGCGCGCTGTTCCGGCTCAGCGACGCCGCCGTCGAGCGGTTGGAGGTGCTGCGGGACACCCCGCTCTACGACAGCCCCGACCTCACCCGCGTGCTGCGGGAGGGCAAAGAACCGGCGAACCCGGACGTCGCGCACGTCGTGCTGTTCCGGCAGACGTTCGGCGACCTCAACGCGGGCTGGGACGGCCTGCTCACCGTCGGCGTGCAGCGCGACGGCCGCATCGGCTGGGTGTCCTCCTCGGTCACCGGCGACGACACCGCCTCCGGCGCGAAGCGGCTGAGCGCGGCGGACGCAATCAAGACCGCCGCTGCCGACGTCGACCTCGGCCTCGGCGCGCTGTCGGCGGTCACCACCGACGACGGCTGGACCACGTTCGAGGCCGCCAACCTCACCGACGTGCAGCGGGCGCGGCTGACCGCGCTGCCCACCCCGGCGGACGGCGTCCGCACCGCGTGGGAGGTGACGCTGCTCAAGAGCGACCACACCGACCACGCCGAGCATTCGCACCCGGCGGCGTTCATCAGCTTCGTGGACGCCGAGACCGGCGAGGTGCTGCTGCGGCGTAACAAGGTCGACTTCCTCGCCCAGTCCGACTCGGACAACGAGCTGCCGATGCCGTACTGGCGGGTGTTCCCTGCCAACCCGAACTTCGCGGACTCGGCGAACCCGTCGGAAGACACCCGCGAGCTGTGGTGCTGGACCGAGGCGCAGGAGTGCGACGAGGCGCAGCGCAACATCGCCTCCCGCGTGCCGTGGGACGTGCGCCCGCCGAGCACTCCGACGCTGACCACCGACGGCAACAACGCCACCACCGCGATCTCCGAGGTGAGCTTCCTGACCCCGGACACCATCGTGCAGCGGCCGGTCAGCCCGACGCGGAACTACGACTACGCCTGGAACAACACCTGGCTGGAAAGCAAGTGCGACCCGGCGGCGTTCGACCAGCCGGGCGGCAACGACGACGACGCGTCCACCGCCAACCTGTTCGTGATGCACAACCGCATGCACGACTGGAGCTACCGCCTCGGCTTCACCGAGCTGACGTCGAACCTGCAGGTGTCCAACTTCGGCAACACCGGCCCGGCCAGGGAGAACGACCCGGAGGTCGGGAACGCGCAGGCGGGCAGGCGGACGTTCAACGGCCGTGACAACGCCAATCAGATCACGCTGCAGGACGGCATCCCGCCGATCACGAACCAGTACCTGTGGCAGCCACTGGCGGGCGCGTTCTACGCGGCGTGCACCGACGGCGCGTACGACATGGCCGTTGTGGCGCACGAGTACGGCCACGCGATCACCAACCGCATGATCGGCGGCCCCGACACCGGCACCGGCGACAGCCAGGGCCAAACCGAGAGCTGGTCGGACCTGATCTTCTCGGAGTACTTCCGGGGCTACGGCATCACATCGGGCGAGGACGCCAACCCGTTCGCGCTCGCGCCGTACGTCAGCGGGAACAAGGAACGCGGCATCCGCAACTACTCGATGAGCGACAGCCCGCTGAACTACGCCAACCTCTCCTACGATGGCAGCGGCACCACATCGCCGCACGCCAACGGCGAGATCTGGAGCGCGGTGAACTTCGACATCGCCGAGGCGCTGAACGCGAAGTACGACGCGGCGTTCCCGTCAAGCGACGAGCAGCTGCAACTGCGATGCGCGCAGGGTGAGCTGCCCGCCGACCACTGCCCCGGCAACCGTCGCTGGGCGCAGCTGATGTTCGACGGCCTGCTGCTCCAGCCGAGCGGGTCGACCATGGTGGACTCGCGGGACTCGATGCTGGCAGCGGACATGCTGCGTTTCGACGGCGCGAACCAGGCCGAGCTGTGGGACAGCTTCGCGGCGCGCGGTCTCGGTGAGACGGCGTCCTCGGAGAACCCGCAGGACCGGAGCCCGGTGCCCGGTTGGTCGTCACCGACGCGGGACGACGAGGCCACGGTGACGTTCGCGCCCGTCGACGTCGGCGACGGCGTGCCGGAGAACCTGACCGTCTACACCGGACAGTACGAGGCGCGGATCTCCCCCACCGCTGACACCGACCCGGAGACCGCTGCATCGGACACGGTGGAGTTCGTGCCGGGCACGTACGAGTTCATCGCGCGAGCGGAGGGCTTCGGCGCGTTCCGGTTCACGCAGACGTTCTCGCCCGGCGAGGACACGACGGTGCGGGTGCCGATGCGGCGCAACCTCGCGTCGGCGGCCAACGGCGCCACCGCCACCGGCGACGGCGTCAACGTGACCAAGCTGATCGACGACACCGAGTCGACCAACTGGGCGTCGTTGACGGCGGACGGCACGGCCAGCGAAGGGCTTGGCGAGGGCAGGCAGGTCGAGGGCCGTCAGGTGACGGTGCGCCTCGGCGACACGCCGGTCGACGTCCGGCAGGTGCAGGTCAGCGCCGCGCTGCGGCCCGCGATGGACGACGACCCCGACTCGGGCGGCCAGAGCCGATTCTCCGCGCTGCGGTCGTTCGACATCCTGGCCTGCGACGCAACGACGGGGACGTCGTGCACGGAGGAGTCCGACTTCGACGTGATCTACCGCAGTGCGGAGGACGCGTTCCCGGGCGTGCGGCCCCGGCCGGTGGCGCCGGACCTGACGCTGCGCGGGTTCGCGGTGGAGCCGACGTCGGCGACGCACATCCGGCTGCGGGTGCGGGACAACCAGTGCACCGGCGGTCCCGAGTACAGTGCCGAGGCCAACCCGGTCAACGACCCGGTGTTCAGCAACCCGGACTGCGACAGCGAGGAAAGCTCGCTCGGACGTCAGGTGCTGGACCCGCCGGAGGACCAGGTCAGGGCGGCGGAGCTGCAGGTGTTCGGGCAGCTGCCGCCGCGCGTCTGCGACCGCAACCCGGCAGGTAAATGCCGTAAGTAGACACTCGCGGGCGCGGGCGACGGACGGTCGCCCGCGAGTGCGCAGGGCGACTTCGCCAGGCACATGGCCGCGAGAAACGGATATACGGTTATGAATCCGGCGCAGATTCCGCAATTTCCCTGGCGAAGCCAGGACAGCGCGGCTTCAACCCTGGCGCTTCGCGACACCGATTGCGGCGGTCGCGATCTGGTCCAGCAACGCCTGGTCGGAGTGCCCGCCGTAGAACGAGCCCTCCACGATGACGACGGTGTCGTCCTTGAGCGCTGACGCGTACGCGCCGCCCGCGACCTGCGGTGCGCTGGGCAGTCGCACCGTGCCGTCGCGGACCATGTCGGAGACGTTGCCGGTGCCGTCGGTGTCGGTGATGCCCTTGAGCTCGGTCGCCTTCGCGTCGCTGGGCATCGTCACCGCGATGACGGACACGAGCGCCTTCGCATCGCCGATGTCCGTGGCGTACAGCCCCCGGCTGATCTGCTGGCAGGGGTTGCTCGCGAGCCAGTCCCGCACGGTGCCGTAGGAGACGCCCGCACAGTCGGACGTGACGTCGGTGGGCGCCATCGGGCGGAACGTGAACTGCCCGACCGTGACCTGGTTGGGCGTCGTCGGATCCGTCGGATCCGTCGGATCCGTCGGGGACGGCGAGGTGCCGTCAGTGCCATTGTCGGACGTCGCGGGCGCGGTGCTCGCCGGTTGCCCACCGGCGGACGCCGCCGGACCCGGGTCGTGCCGGATCAGCCACCACACGAATCCGGACGCCACCGCGACCCCGAGCAGCGCCGCCGCGAGCAGCAGCGCGCGCACGGTCGGCGGGCGCTGGTTGCCGACCGGCAGCATCTGGGTCGCGTTGGCAGGGCGTTGTCCTGTGGGCTGTGTCATGGCGATCACTACCGTAGCCGCTGCCCCTACGTCAGCGCTCGGGCTCCCGGGACAACGCCGTGGCCTGCGGCTCTCCCCGCCGCTCGACGAACTCCGCCAGCAGGTCGGGCACGGCCTCGTCGGCGAACGCGATGCCCTCGGCGATGTCGACGTCCGGGACGGTGTACGCGCCGCTGCCCGCCGCCGTGGTCGCGACGAGCGTGACCAGGCCTGCCCTGCGCTGGAAGATGGACTGCCGCACCGTCCAGCCGATCACGCCGGCGCGCTGCAGCAACGCGGTGGAGCGACGCACGGTGCCTCGGCGCGCCACCAGGAAGCGGCCGGACAGCCCGTGGCCGAGGTTGCGATAGGCGTCCAGCGCGAGCGCCACCGCGACGGGCACGGCGATCACCGCGAACACCCACGGCACCGCCCCGACCACGCCCGCGAACGCTGGACCGGCCGCTGAGGCGATGCGTTCCCCCGCCACGAGTGCCATGGTCAGCAGCGCGGCGAACGCCAGCACGACGGGGGCGAGCGCCCATCGCAGCCGTCGCGAGCGCGCCGCGCGGGGATGCGGTGTCAGGCAGGCAAGCGCGCCGGAGACGTCCGGTTCCCGCAGCACGTCGGACGTCACCCGCAGCGCGACGGCTCGCGGCGCGGCGGGCAGCAACGTCTTGTGGTCTGTGCGCTGGCCCTGGCCAGCCCCGCCCTCGCGGATGCCGGTTGCGATGGCGTCGACGCGCCCCGCCCGCGCGAGCCGGACGCCGAGCGGTTCGACGATCTCCGCGCCCCGCAGCCGCCGTTCCTCGAGCGAGATCGAGCGGGTGGTCAGCAGCCCGCGCCGGACGTGGAGCGTGCCGCCAGGTTCGCGGTCGAGCCGGTAGCCCCACCACATCTCGACGAACAGCAGCGTCGCGCCGATCGCCCCGGCGAGCACCACGCCCACCGCGACGGTGACGTAGCCGAACAGTGCGGCGGCGATGAGCAGATCCGACACGACCGAGCCCACGACGTCGTCGTCGCCGCCGAACCAGCTCGCGATGTTGGCGACAGCGCCGACGGCGGCCGCGCCCAGCGCGGGGGTGAGCACTGACAGCGGCGCGTAGGCGGCCCACTGCCAGTCCAGCTCGGCGAGCGTGCCGTCGTCGGTGCGCGGGTCGGCCTCGGCGGCGTGCCGGAGCAGCTCGACCCGCAGCTGGTGGGCCCGTTCCCGCGAGACGGCGTCCAGCTTGAGCTCGGACTCGCCCGACTCGCCGGTGCCGATGACGACGGCGGCGATGCCGAACAGCCGTTGCACCGGGTTCGCGGTGACGTCGACGGTGCGGATGCGGTCGCGGGCGAGGGAGCGGCGGCGGTTCAGCAAAAAGGAGAAGCGCAGCTCAAGACGTGTATCGGTGATGCGGAACGTCGTCGCGCGCCAGCGGATGTAGTCGATGCCGACGCTCAGGCCGACGACCGCGGCCATCCCACCGAGCACCGCGAGCACCGACGTTACGACCGGCGCGCCGGAGGAGATCAGGCCGCTGGTCACGACCAGCGCACCGACGACGGAGACGGCCGCCGTGACCACGGCGGTCAAGGTGATCATGCGCCGATCGAGGTGTTCGGCACCCGCCCAATCGGTCATGTCGCGTCGCCAGGAGTGGCCTGGGTGATGCGCGTCAGCTCATCGGCGAGTTCGGCGGCCAGTTCGGCGTCGAGCCCCGCGACGCGCACCTCGCCCTTGGCCGACGCGGTGGTGACAGTGACGGTCGCGAGCCGCAGCAGTTGTTGCAGCGGGCCGCGCACGGTGTCCACGGTCTGGATCCGCGACATCGGCGCGATCCGGGACTCCTGCCAGAAGTAGCCCGTGCGGGTGTAGACGGCGGTGTCGGTGACCTCCCAGCGGTGCACGCGGTACCACCACATCGGCATGAGCACGCCGTACGCGAGGCCGCCAACGGCGACGACCCCGGCGAGCACGAGCAGCACCGGCGTGGCCAGCAGTCCGAGGGCGGCCAGCGCGGCCACGATCGGGACGACGATGAGCGCGATCCAGGCGCGCCACCAGAGCAGACACCGTCGGTTGAGCTGATTCTTCGGTGGCCGCAGCCGCACCGTGTTCCCCATGCGGCTCACCCTAGTCACCGCGCGGGCGGCGGTGTCGGGGCTCGCCGGTGCCGCCCGGCGAGGGTGAGTCGTTGTGGTCGCGGTCGCGACCACAACGACTCACCTTCGCCGCACAAAAGCGCGGGCTCAGCCCACTGGGGGACGGTGGTGCGCCCACGGGCGCGCAGCCTCCAACTGCGCGGCGACCTGCAGGATGCTCACCTCGTCGTGCGGCTTGCCGACAAGCTGCACCGACAGCGGCAAGCCGTCGGCACCGAACCCGGCCGGCACGGCGGCGGCTGGGTTGCCCGCGACGTTCCACAGTGCGGTGTAGGCGATCATCGGCAGCGAGCGGAGCTGGGCGGTGAGGGAGTTGGTGCCGTCCAGCGCGCCGATGCGGCGGGGCCGGTGCGCGATGGTCGGCGTCAGCAGCAGGTCGACGTCGTCGAAGATCCGGTTGACCTTGGCGGCGAACGCGTCGGTGTTCGCGACGGATCGCCGGATGGCGCGCTCCGGCATGAGCCTGGCGAGCGCCATGGTCTGTTTGGTGCGCCGTTCCAGCAGCTCCGGGCGTTCGATGAGTTTCGCCTCGTCGCGCACGCCGCCATAGAACTGCGGGGTGAACATGGCGGTGGCGTCCGGGTAGCGCGGGTGGCTCTCGCGGACGTCGTGGCCTGCCTCGCGGAGCGCGTCTGCGGTGCGCTCCAGCGCGGCGACGTGCTCGGCGGCAGGCCGGATGCCGCGGACGGCCGGGGTGGCGGAGTAGCCGATCCGCAGCCGTCCCGGTGGTGTCGATGCGGCCTCGGCGAAGCTCATGCGCGGTTCCTCGGCGTGCCAGCGGTCGACGTCGACGGTGCCACGAATGGCGTCGTAGCACAGGGCGCTGTCGGCGACGCTGCGGGTGAGCGGGCCGGAGGTACCGAGCGTGAGCCACAGGTCGCGGTGCGGCGCGGTGGACACCCTGCCACGCTGCGGTTTGAGGCCGAACAGTCCGCAGCACGCCGACGGGATGCGGATGGAGCCACCGCCGTCGCCGCCGAGCGCCGCCGCGACCATCCCCGACGCGACCGCCGCAGCGGTGCCGCCGCTGGACCCGCCGGGCGTGCGAGTGGTGTCCCACGGGTTGCGGGTGGCGCCATACGCGGCCGACTCGGTGAACGGCCACTGCCCGAACTCCGGCATGGTCGTCTTGCCGACGATGACCGCGCCCGCCGCGCGGAGCTTGCGCACGACCTCGGCGTCGGCAGTGGCGGGCGTGCGGTTGGCCAGGCCACCGAACGTGGTGACCGCGCCTTCGACGTCGATCTCGTCCTTGATCGCGACGGGCACGCCGTGCAGCGGCCCGCGCTCAGCGCCGGGGACGTCGTCGCGCCGGGTCGCCTCGGCGAGCGCGAGGTCGGCAAGGACGGTGCGGAAGGCGTTCAACTGGGGGTTGAGTCGGCTGATCCTGGCCAGCACCGCCTCGGTCAGCTCGCGGGAGCTGATCTCACCGGAGGCGACGAGGCGCGCCTGCTCCGCAAGACCCGCGTACATCAGTTCTTCGATGTCCATGGCACGCATTGTCTCCGCTGGCATGGGTCGCGGCCGCGCAGGCGGTCAGTCCGCGAGTGGCACCAGCCGCACGAACCGCATGCGCGTCGTCCCCTCGATCCGCACCGACTGATCGAGGTCCTCGTACTGCTTCTCGCCGATGAAGACGTAGTAGAAGCCGTGGGCGAACCCTTCGAGGGCACAACGAACCACCTCATCGACGTCGACACCCCCTGCGGCGTCGAGGTCCGAGCCGGACTGATCGGCGTGGTCGGCGGCGAGCACCCGGAGGAACTTCCTGAGGCGGACCTTGTCGAGCGCGGAACCCACCTCGCCGCGCACGACATCGGCGATAAGCTGGCGTAACGGGACGCGCTCGCGAGGCTCGTAGGCGAACTCGTGAGGCTCAACGACGGCGCGAGACCGGCCGAGCACCCGAGCTTCGACGAGCATCACGTTTCCTCCTGGAGGACGACCGCGCGGATGACCTCATCCACTAGTCCCTCCGATGAGCCAATCCGTTACGCACAGATGCCGCCGGTACCACCAGGTGGACGCGATCGCTCCGCCGAACGCGCGATGACCTTGTGACGCCTTTTCGCTCGACGGGGCGAGACCGCCGACGATTCACCTACCGACAGTGCAGTCCGTTGCTGGTCAGCGCGCTACGAACACGCGGGGCGGTATCCCGGCCCCTGCGCGGGCTGCGTAGGCTAAGCGGGCAGAAGGGCCGGTAGCTCAGTTGGTTAGAGCAGGGGACTCATAATCCCTTGGCCGTGGGTTCAAGTCCCACCCGGCCCACTACCAGGCAAAACGTAGGGACTAGATCCCGCGCAGCGCTTGGATATCAAGGGACTGGACACGGTAGCGAGGTCGGCGTACCGTGCCTTTCATGACCTCGGTCGACGCCGAAACCCGTGAGATCGATGACTTGCGCGAACTGCTTCCTGACTGGCAGCGCCATCTCAAGGCGGCGAACAAGGCACCGGAGACGGTGACGTCATACCTCGGCGTCGCCGAGGAGTTCATCGCGTTCCTGCTAGCCGAGGGGATGCCGACCCGCGCGGGGCTTGTCCGCCGCGAGCACATCGAGCACTACCTCGTGCGCCTCGCCGAGCGGCCGAACAAGCGCACCGGGAAGCCGATCAGTGAGGCACACGTCGCGAAGCACTACCGCAGCTTGCAGCAGTTGTTCCGGTGGCTGGATGAAGTGGAAGGCGAGATTGAGGCGAGCCCCTTCGCCAAGATGAAGCCACCGCAGGTGAACGAGCAACCGGTGCCGATCCTCACCGACGATCAGCTTCGCGCGCTGCTGACCGCGTGCAAGAACAACACCGGGGGCAGTAAGGCTGAAGCTCTGTTCGCCACACGCCGTGACGAGGCCATCGTGCGGCTGTTCATGGATACTGGCGCACGGATCGGCGAGCTTGCCCCGCTTACGCTTGGCGACCTCGATTTTGAACTCGACGTCGCGCACGTCTTCGGCAAGGGGCGTCGCCGCCGGGCAGCGCCATTCGGGCCGAAGACGGGTGAGGCCCTGCGCCGCTACCTACGCGCTCGGGCACGTCACGCACAAGGCGGCAAACTCGATCCCGCCGACGAGGAGGAGCGCAGGGCCCGTCCTCTGTGGATCGGGCGCAAAGGTCCGCTCACCGAGTACGGCATCCGACAGGTGCTCAATCGGCGTGCAGACGACGCGGGCGTACCTCACATTCACCCGCACATGTTCCGGCACACGTTCGCGCATCGGTGGCTCGCCGAGGGTGGCCAGGAGCAGGACCTCATGCGGCTGGCCGGGTGGCGGTCCCGTGAGATGATCGGCCGCTACGGCGCTTCGGCGGCTGACGAACGCGCCCGTGAGGCGCACAAGCGAGCCGCGCTGGGCGACCGGTTCTGACGCAGGGCGTACCCGCGCGTCAGAACCGCCTCGATCCGGGACAGGCATTACAGGGTTTCCGGGACGTCTTCGAGCGCAGCGACGTGCACTTGTGATGGCCAGGTGATGGCTCGCAACACGTTCTTACCCACGTTCAGGGCCAGCTGGTGTTGTCGACGCCATGAGGAACGACGACCGAGATGTCCTGGCTACCGTCGCCAAGCTCAACAACGACATGGGCGCAATCGTCCTGTCGCTGCTCGAAGGAGCCCACGACGACAGCTCGCTCCAGCCCGGGCGGCTGCGTGAACTGGCCGCGATCTGCGATGACCTGTCCGCGCTTCTTGACAATCACGCGGACAAGCTGGAGGGCAATGACGGGATCGTCATCGACGGCGACGTAGCAGATGAACGCCCGGTCGATGTGCGGGAGCGACGGTCGTGACGACCGGGCCGACGCATGTGCGGGACCGGGTGCGAGTGGTGTGGGTAACCGCTGTCGGTGGCCGCGTGGATCATGCGGTGACCGCTGACGACCTCGCCGCCGGTCTCGGCTCCCGCCCCTGCGCGGGCGTGGTTGGCGTGTGTGGTCGCCGGTTCCTGCCCGCGCCACTGGTGGCCAATCCCGGCGCAACGTGCTTGCTGTGTGCGCGGCGTCTACGGGCGGAAGGGCTGATCCGCCATCGCAATAAATGGGTAGCGGTGCCGCCGTGTTCGTCCGGCCGGTGGTTGGCCACGCTGTTATCTCAGTCTCCGGTCGCCCTGCCCCGCCAATCCTCCCCCACGGGGCGGGCGGCCGATTCCGGCGTTCGGCGGGACTCCGACGCCAGTACGACTCGGGGTCTCGCCGCGCTCCCACCCATCGGGTCGGCGTGACCAACCATGCCGAACGACAACGACGACGTGATCAATGAGCGGCTTGACGCCATCGAGCTACTCATCGAGGAGATCACCGAAGAAGTGGCGATCTTGCGCGAGGCGCTGAACAGCTACGCCCCGCGCGGCAATCAGGACGCGACACCAACCCCAGCCGAACAGACCGAGGAGGGCTCCGCGCATGACGGTGAGCGACCTGGCCTGTGACGGATGGCCGGAGTACTGGTCTTGCTACGGCTCGCACGTCGGCAGCAGCGAACCGGTCACTATCCGGGTCGGCATCTACCAGCCGAATGACGACCCCGACGCGAGTTCGATCGCGCTGTGTACGTCAGGAGGGCAGCCGATCCTGATCGATGAGCAGGAAGCGTACGAATTGCGCAAGTTGCTCGACTGGAGCATCAAACATCCCGCATCGACCTCACCCGCCAGGAGGAGCGACGGCACGCCGCCGCCCGGGAACTCGTCGGCGCGGCCGTGTTCAACCACGACCAGTGGAGCCAGCTCATGGCCGCTGCGCAGGACGGCGGCAACGTCGACACGCTCACCGAACTCCTCACCTCCTGTGCACCCGAAGGCTGGCAGGTCGACAACCCCATGGCACGATCAAAGGAAACCGAGGAATAGTGATGGACTGCCTGTGGTGCACCTGGGACACGGCGACCGACCTGCACTGCACCGACGCCCACTACCCAGCCCACCGGGTCTTCTTCCGAGTCGGCATCGTCACGCCCGAGAGCACGCACGAGCCGGTGCTCTCCGTGGCCTTCGACGCCGACGACACGTACGGCATTACAAGGGACGTCGTCGCCACCCCCGCATGATCGACGCCCTACAACGCGCCGTTGCCCGCTACTACACGCTCAGCAAGGAGCGTGACGCCACGAAGCAGGAAACCGCCCGCCGCCTTGTCGACGCCGCCGTCCTGACCCACACCCAGTGGCGCACCGTGTTGGACGACATGACCAGTGGCAACCCGGAACGCCGCTCAAGGCCGCCGCGCCACTCCGATGGTTAGCAACCCCACCGGCCGATTGAAGGGATGAGAAAAGGAGTAGCGCATGGCCTACACCGGCAAGAACGCTTGGGATGCGTGCTGGGAACTGGACTCCGACGAGCGTAAGCCAGTGTTTGTCGGCGTCCTCACGCGCGACGGCCTACCGCGCATCGCGGTCAGGGTGGGCACCACCGGAATACCCGCACTGATCAGTCCCGACGACGCCCAAACCCTCCGCGAACACATACAGGCGGCGTGCGATGAGGCCGAGCTGTCGCGACAGCTGGCCGAGCGGCGCGACCACAAGCGCAGCGACGCCATACGCCGAATCGGGGCCTGCGCTGATGCCAGCGACACGGCAGGACGCGACGCGGCGATCATCGACGCCATCGACGCAGGCGCGACGTTCGGCGACGCGGCCAACGCTTCCGGATTGGCCATCGAACATGTGCGGGAGATTTGGCGGGACCATCTCGGGATGGAACAGGGCAGCGGTCGGTCAGACTGATGCCAGCCAGTCGGCTCCCGTCTGCCTGTCACGAGCGTGAAGGCCAACGCACCGTCACGACGATCGAGTCAACCTCGGCACGCCAGATGTGATCGACGCCTGGACCCCATACCGCGTAGTCGCCGGGTTTGGTCAGCTCGTAGGCTCCGGTCGACAGGGTGATGTGGAAGTGTCCCTTGACGAGCAGGAGCAGCGTTGTCCGCGTTTCGCCGATGACCCACCCGTCACGGTGGTCGCCAGCGGGGTGCTCGCTCCACTTGACCTCGACGTCCTTGGTGTGGCGGACGTCAGACTCGTCGGCCACGAAGTGCCCCAAGATCCAACCGCGAGCGCCCGCGCTGTTGGCGGCGTTGCCCACGTGAAAGCTCCCAGCGGTCATTTCGGGTGGTGTCATGTGAGGCTCCAGGTGATGTGGGGGAGGTCGGTGCGGGGGTTGTTGGTGGTGGTGAGGCGTCTGAGTCCTTGGGTCAGTGCGAAGGGGCCTTCGGCGGTCCAGGCTTCGTCGGTGATGAGGTCGGCGATCGATTCGGGGTCGCGGGTGCTGTAGCGGTGCAGGCTGGATGATTCCCAGTTGGCTTCGATCAGCCCGCCGTACTGGGTCCAGAACTGTTCGTCCTCGATCACGATGAGGCAGGCGATGTCGTGGTTGCCGTTGACGGTGTTCAGGCCGAGGCCGGTGCACTCGATCCGGAGCCGGTCGGGGTGCTCCAGCAGCCACGTCATCGGCTCTGAGAGACGGCTGGGGTGCATCGGGTCGGCGCTGCGCTGGTCACCGCTGGTGTTGTCCACGTCGTCGCGGCCGAACAGCTCTTCTTCCATCTCGCGCAGCACCGTGACCCTGATCCGGGCGTCGTCGCGGTAGTCGGCCAGCGGCTGGTGGAACCCTCGGGGGATCAGCGCCAGCCTGCGTGCGGCGTTGACCACGTGGCCGGAGCGCCGCTGCGCGAGCATGAGGTAGTCGGCGTCGCCGTGGGGGCCGGGTGGTCGGGCGATGGCGCACACCGCCACCACGCCGACGATGCAGAGCCGGCGCGAGAAGTCCACCACCGAGGCCATGTCGGGCAGGTACTTGTCTCGCAGCGGCAGCTCGCTCGTCCCGCTCGCGAGAGCCCCCAGTAGCTCGCTTTCCAGCAGGTCCAGAGTGAGCCCGAAGTGCGCGAACTGGGTCACGCCGAGTCGACCGGCGACGTTGCCGCCGCTGACGTCGAGTTCGGCCAGCCAGTACAACGGCAGGTCGATCAGCCGCGTGCCGATCGCCAGCGTCTCCGCGAGTCGGTTCACCGCGCGATCGGCGCTCTGCTCGTCCAGCCGGGCGGCGGGCGCGGGCAGGCTCGCCGAGAACCGCAGCCGGTCTGTGTCCGGCGTCAGGACGCAGCCCAGGTCCAGCCAGTCGGGCCGGGTTACCACGCTCGTGCCGACCGTCGCGCCACCGTCGACCGTGACCTCGTACGTGCCGTACCCGTCAACGGTGTCGCTGTAGTAGCTGCGCAAGACCTCCGCGACCTCGCGTTGTCCGACACGACCCCGATGCAGCGCCAGGTCACGCACCTGCCCCACGTCCACCGCAGCGAACCGCGCCGCCACTGCCCGCCGAGCCGTACCCGGAGACCACCCCGCAGCGCGATCAAGCCATCCCAACGCCGCCCCGACATGACGATCTTCATTCAGGGGGGTCGTGTCCAGTCGCGCGAGTCCGTGCTCCTCGGTACCGGTGCGCTCGCTCGTCGCCGCGTCGAGGCTGCTCAGGCGGTCGAGTTGAGCTTGCGCCTCTGCGAGCACGGCTTCGCGTTGCTTTACCTCTTCTTTGGCCTGCATCGCCTGAAGCTCGGCATACGCCGTGAGTAGCGCACCATCGGTACCGCACATCTGGTCTGCGGTCGCCCAGAATCCGTCGTCGGCCCGCAGCCGTCCCTTCTCGATGTGCGCAACGGTGGTCCGATCTCGAAATGCGGCAATGGCAAGCTGGCTTTGCGTAAGCCCTGCCGTAGCGCGGGCGAGTTGCAGCCGTACACCAAGTTTTCGGCGCAATAACGCCACCTGTTCCGATTCGCGCGCCACGATTGCCCTCCCTCACACGACTCCTACCGCCCATCAAGGGTAACCGTAAAGAGAACGCCGTCTACCGCGCCCGATCAACCAATTTCTGATCGAAATCGGGTATTCCTATCGGGCGATTCGGGGTGGTGTCATGTGAGGCTCCAGGTGATGGTGGGGAGGTCGACGCGGGTGCCGCCGGTGGCGGCGAGGCGCC
The DNA here is from genome assembly GCA_009377475.1 of Actinophytocola sp. Lineage (GTDB taxonomy): Bacteria > Actinomycetota > Actinomycetes > Mycobacteriales > Pseudonocardiaceae > Haloechinothrix_A. The sequence goes on along the minus strand of WHTY01000071.1, from coordinate 9,515 downwards.
GGAGTCCTTGGGTCAGTGCGAAGGGGCCGTCGACGGTCCAGGCTTCGTCGGCGACGAGTTCGGCGAGGGATTCAGGGTCGCGGCTGCTGTAGCGGTGCAGGCTGTCCGATTCCCAGTTGGCCTCGATCAGCCCGCCGAACCGAGCCCAGAATTGCTCGTCCTCGATCACGATGAGACAGGCCAGGTCGTAGTTGCCGTTGACCGTGTTGAGGCCGATGCCGGTGCACTCCAGCCGTAGCCGGTCGGCATGGGCGAGCAGCCACGTCATCGGCTCCGAGAGACGGCTGGGATGCATCGGGTCCGCGACGCGCTGGTCACCGCTGGTGTTGTCCACATCGTCGCGGCCGAACAACTCTTCTTCCATCTCACGCAGCAACGTGACACTGATCCGCGCGTCCTCGCGGTAGTCGGCCAGCGGCTGGTGGAAGCCCTTCGGGATCAACGCCAGCCTGCGGGCGGCGTTGACTACGTGACCGGAGCGTCGCTGCGCCAGTATCAGATAGTCGGCATCGCCGTGTCGGCCGGACGGCCGAGCGATAGCGCACACGGCAACTGCGCCGCCAACACACAGCCTCCGCGAGAAGTCCACCACCGAGGCCATGTCAGGCAAGTACTTGTCCCGCAACGGCAGCGTGTCCGACGAGCCACTGACGACAGCGCCGAGCAGCTCGCCTTCCAGCAAGTCCAGCGTCAACCCAAAGTGCGCGAACTGGGTCACACCCAGCCGACCAGTGATGATGCCACCGCTGACGTCGAGTTCGGCCACCCAGTACAACGGCAGGTCGATCAACCGCGTGCCGATCGCCAGCGTCTCCGCGAGCCGGTCCACCGCGCGCTCAGCGCCGAACTCGTCCAGCCGGGCGGCGGGCGCGGACAAGTTCGCCGAGAACCGCAGCCGATCCGTTTCCGGCGACAGGACACAGCCCAAGTCCAGCCAGTCGGGCCGGGTTACCACGCTCGTGCCGACCGTTACGCCGTCCACCGTGACCCCGTACGTGCCGAAGCCGTCAACGGTGCCGCTGTAGTAGCTGCGCAGCACCTCCGCGACCTCGCGTTGACCAACCCTGCCCCGATGCAGCGCCAGGTCACGCACCTGCCCCACGTCCACCGCAGCGAACCGCGCCGCTACCGCCCGCCGAGCCGCACCCGGAGACCACCCCGCAGCACGATCAAGCCACTCCAACGCCGCCCCGATATGACGGTCCTCGTTCAGTCTGCGCCCAGCCTCCAGGACATCGGCCTGAGCGTCCTGCGCATCGTCCGGCACCTGATCCCCGAGCAGGTTCGCGAACCGCTCCTGCTCGTCCGATGACGCCTGCGCCAACGCGGTGTCGAGTATCTGCTGGGTCACGTTCGTCGGCGACCGGTCGGGGCGCTCGCGCCAGCCTGCGACCGTCCGCACGGAGACGCCCAGACGCTCAGCGAACTCCTCGTTGGTCATCCGCATCGCGGTCTGGAGAAGCCCCGCAGTCTCTCCCGTCCACGACGACGCGGTTGCCATGAGAAATCTCCTCCGGGGTCCGATTGCACTGCCTTGCATTTTGATCTCACTGCCGCGCCATTTTCGTTTCATTGGAAATCGGGCGACACTGGCTTTGAATTGGAGTCATGGAAAGCAAGCGGCTCCACGAAGCGATTCCCTCCCGGCTATCGGCGGCTATTCGCGCGGACATGGCCGATCAGTGCCTCAAGGTTGGCGTTCATTTCGGAGATCTGTCCGGCGAGTTGTTCAAGCCGTGTTTCTACGGCGGAAATTCTCTCTGCGGTGTCGTCGCCTTTTTCGTAATAAACCGGGTCGCCGAGTTCCGGCGGTCGGCGGCCGTTCGCTACGGCTTCCAGGTGTCGCGGGTGCCAGCCCAGCGCCAGCGACAACGCCTCCAGGGTGCGGCTGCTACGGCGACGCTGGACGGTGTTCCGTTGCAGCTCACGCACAACGGCGACGGAGACCTTCGACGTCTCGACAAGCTCCTGCTGGGTCATGCCGAGCGCCCGCAGGCGGGCGTTGATGGCCTCGGCCACCGACTTCCAGTCTTCCGGCACGTATTCCTCCGCGGTCCGCCTCCGGCGACGACTTTAGGACACATCGATCCCATTTTGTGAGCCGAGTCGTGCGAATCCGCTCGGTCGGGATCCTTGCGTCCTCTGAATCGAAGAAATAATCGCTTAAATCATTCTTTTCCCTCATTCAAAGGACTTCATTCATGAGTACCGCCATGCCTGACGCCGGGTCGACCGGCGAGTTTTCGATCCGGGAGTCCGCGTGGATTCTCGGCGTGTCAGAGGCCGACGTGTGTCGGTTGATCCGTACCGGAGTGCTGCCGAAGGTTCGGCGGCGTTCCCGCCTGGTTGTGCCCGCGCACGCGCTGGCACGACTGTTGCCCGCCCCTGGTGAGGGGAGGGCGCGATGAGCCACGAGGAGCGCTACGCGTTCGCCCGAGATGCGCTGGACCTTCGCCTGCTGAGGTTGGCCAGGTTCCGGCACGTGCCCGATGACGTGCTGTGCGAGCTGGTGACTCGCGACGGTTTGTGCTTCTGGGTGTTCGACCGCGACGAGATGCCCGAGCCCGTTGGCGACGAGGACGTGGACCGGCGTCTGGCCGCCTACATGTGCGAAGGCTGCCCGGTGGCCGACGAGTGCCTCGAGCTGGAGTTCCGCGCGGCCGGTGAACGAACCACTGGCGTGTGGGGCGGTCTGTCGGAATCCGACCGTCGCGCCCTCTACGCAGCGTGGCGCTGGCATCGCGACAACCCGGACAACGGCGGCGCAAGAGGGGCTGGGCCATGACGATCGACCCCACCCCAACCGAGATGCTCGCCGCACTTGCGGTGGTGCTGGCGCTGGCCTGGCTATGGCGCGCCTCGGCACGCCGTACACACGCGGCGGCCGACGCCGCCCGCTCCGGCGCTCGGCTGCTGTCCCTTACCGGTCGTGTCGTCGCCGGTGCCGCGCTGCTGGGTGGCGTGCAGTGGATGGCGCTCACCTATCCCGGCGCTCACTGGTCGGTGCGCGTCGCGGCGATCGCGATACCGGCGCTGTTGGCGTCCTACACACTCACACGGGCGTTGACCGTGCCGACCGTGGAGTCTCGGCGGGGTGGTCGCCGATGAACCATCACGACGACGCACAACGGCCGGACCACGCACCGTCCGCTGACCTGGTGCCGAAGGTACTCGACGGCGAGCTAATGCCTGACCAGGAGCAGGGACGGCCCGCGCAAACGGTCCGGCGTGCCGTGATCGAGCGCACCGGGCATGTGGTTCGCCGCGCGCGGGAGTCGGACCGGATTGCGCGTCTACGGTCCATCGGCGCCTACCGCGTGCGCAGCGCGCCGCGTGATGTGGCGCGGCTGCTCTGGTTTTTCCTGCGCGGTCACGGCCGCTGGATCGTCAAAGCGTGGACCTGGGCGACCTACGGCGACCTGCGCGCCGACGCCCGCGCGGCACGGATCGCTGGCGATGCCGAAGCCCGGCGGAAGGCACAGGAGACCATCCGCGCCGACGCACGGGCACGATGGGCCAAGCTCGGGATCGCCCTACGCCGTGTCGTGATCAGCGCGGCGGCAGTCCTGGTCGTCCTTGTCCTGCTCGCGCTCATTGAGCAAGTGGTGGACCGGGATGCCTTGCCGGAATGGCTCGCCGCTGTCTACCGGGTGCGGGACTACCTCGGCGCGGTGATTCCGGTCGTGCTGTCGTGGCTGCTCGTACTGGGGCCGGTCGGCTGGTGTCTCGCGGCCGTATGGGAGGGCCGCGACCGGACACCCGGAGCGGGGTGGCTGACACGGCCCGACCGGGACGACGCGGAGTCGTGGGTGGACGAACGGATGATCTCCCGCGCACTCGCCCACCTCGGCATCGGGCCGCTGACCGCGTTCTTCAAAGACGGCGGGGAGCTGGTGTACCTGGTGGCCGCACGCAAGGACGGCGACGGCACGTTCGCGCGGATTCGACTGCCGCTCGGGGTCACCGCCGACATGGTGGCCGACCGCCGACCCACGCTCGCGGCCAACCTCGGACGAGCGTCGCTGGAAACGTGGCCGACGAAGGCCGACGAAGACGGCGTGCTCGACCTATGGATCTCCGACAAGGGCAAACTGTCCGGCGGAGCCGGGAACTGGCCACTCCTGCACGACGGTGACGTTGACCTGTTCGAGGGCGTGCCCTTCGGGCTCACCCAACGCGGCCTGGTCATCAACGCGCCGCTGATCGAGTCCAACTGGCTCATCGGCGGTCGGCCAGGCCAGGGCAAGACATCGGCCATGCGCACGCTCCTGCTCGGCGCCGCGCTCGACCCGACCGCCGAGCTGTGGGTGTTCGTCATGGGCGAAAGCCCCGACTTCGAACCGATGGCACCCCGGCTGAGCCGGTACCGGATGGGAATGGACGACGCCGTAGCAGCCGCAGCGGTGCAGGCGCTCGACGACCTGACAGCGGAGATGGAACGGCGTGGGCGCGTGCTCGGCGCTCAGCCCGGACGGCCGCCGAAGGTGTCACGCAAGCTCGCCGACCGCGCCGGGCTCGGCCTGCATCCACTGACTCTCGGCATCGATGAGTGCCACGAACTATTCCAGCACAAGACCTACGGCAAACAGGCCGAGGAACTGGCCGTCAGATTGATCAAGCGCGGACGCAAGTACGGGATCATCCTCCTCCTCGCTACGCAGTCCCCGACCAAGGACAGCATCCCGAAGGAGATCACCCGCAACACCTCGTGTGGCGTGGCGTTCGCCGTAGCCGACCACATCGCCAACGACGGGCTCCTCGGCGCCGGCCGGTACCGCGCCGGCATCCGGGCAACCGAGCTACGGACGAAGACCGACCGGGGAACGTGCGTCGCGGTCGGCGTGACAGACGAGCCATGGGAGCTGGTACGGACCTACTACGTGCCGTTCGAAGACGAAATCGACCTGGTATCACCCGTCATCGCTCGGTCACTAGCCATCATGCGTGAGCGCGGGCGGGAATTGGCCGCAACTGCCGATGAAACCGAAGAGAAGCCCCCGGCAGACCTGCTCACCGACATCACCGACGTGATGGGCAGCGACCAGCGTCTACGCACACAAGCCGTCCTAACGCGGCTCGCCAGCCACGACCCCGAGGAGTACGACGGCTGGACCTTCTCAGACCTCTCCTCGACGCTCGCGCAGTACGACGTGCAGCCGGTGAAATCGCGCGGGGTCATGGTGCTCCGGGCAGCCGACATCGCCCACGCCATCAACACCCGCAACATTGCCGAACGGCTGGGGGAAGCAAACGGGGAGGCACCAGGGAGCGAGGGAGTTCTCCCCCACCGTTTCGACCGCCCAACTCCCTCACCTGACCAGGGAAAAAGTCCGCGAGGGAGGCAACGCGACACAACCAATGAGACCCGCATAACCCCCCGAAACCTGGGATCCGACAGTTCGACAGACGACTCCCTCCCTGACGATGGCGGTGGCGACCGTGTCTAGATCGGCGGAGGACCACGGCCGCTCGGATCGGGCGGCACGACGAGCCTCCGACATCACGGCAGCGGAGCGGAGTATGCGCGCTCGCATCGCCGCACACTCGCGGCTCGCGAATGCGAATGAGGCCGATCGCCGTGACATGACCGCCGCCGCGCGGCAAGCGTTCGCCGATCGTTGGGAACGCCAGGTTGACCCCGACGGCAACCTGACGCCGGACGAACGAGCGCGGCGAGCCGAGCACGCGAAAAGAGCGCACTATCAACGAATGGCACTCAAGTCGGCGCAGGCCCGCCGCAGGCGCCGGGCCAGGTAAACTCGGCGCTGGCGGAGCGCCGAATCCCACGCACACCAACTGAAGTAGGAACGATCACGGAGCTGCGTGAAGGTGTCGCAGATGGCCCTCGCCCAGGAGCGTCCACTGTGAATGGTTCGAGGTCCCTTTCGAACAGTAAGGAACTAGGAATGCAGGTGTCGCGCGCCCATTTTCACCCCGGCAGGGGCGTCCCGCAGGTATACCCAAGACTGAGCGTCCGGTTTGGCGCCCAGTTCGGTGGCCGTCTTCTCGGCGAGTTCGACGTCGATGTCACCGATGGCGAGCTTCGCGCCTTCGGTAAGAAACGCCTCCGCAGTCGCCCTGCCGATGCCACGCGCCGCCGGTTATCGCGATGACCTTGCCTGCAACTGAGATGGCGGACTTCGTCGTCCGAGCCATGGTGCACCTTTCCTCGTCGAGTCTCGCGCAGTATCCGGTCTCGCGCAGTATCCGGTCTCGGGCACGTTCGGCGCTTGAGCCGACTGGCCAGTTTCGGCCATCAGTGTTGTACAGTTTGACCAAATCAGGTGTTCATGGCTGAGGAGGAATCCTGCGCAAGACTGAGTCCGATCGACACGCGGATGTGCTGCATTGGCTCGAGGACTTTGTCGCGAACCTGCTCCGGGATGAGCTGCTCACGGAGCTCGAGTCCCGGCTGAACGAGCAGCTGGTCGCGGACATTCCCGAGGTCGCCACGGATGCGGGCATCCGACGCGACCTGGAAGCGAGCACCCACGACATTCTGCGCGCGTTTTTGGTCGTCTCGGCCAAAGACCCCACCGCGGACCTGGACTTCCCGCGGGCGGCCCTCGACCTGGCCCGCACGCTCGCCAAACGGCGCCACGATGTCGGTCTGCTGCTCCGCATGTACCGGGTGGGTCAGCGGGTCTTCTGGCGCGAGCTCATGCGGATCGTCAGCGAGGAGATCTCCGATCCCGATCTGCGCATGGCCGCATTGGAATTTCTGTGGGATCGAATGAGCCGGGTGCTGGAACGCAACATCGACGTACTCGTCGCCGCGCACAGCGAGGAGAGCGAACACTGCCTGCGTGGCGTTCGCAAGACCGAAACGGTGCATGCGATCCTGCGGGATGAGCAGACCGACGGGGACAAGGCGGCCGCCTGCTCGGCCACATCGCTACCAGACCGGGATGGTGTTGTGGGCGTCCGACTCGGTCGACGATCCCACCGGCAAGCTGGACACTCGCCACGGCAGCCCCCCGCGACCGCTCTCGGTGCCCCCACCCCACTGACCATCCAGGCAGGCGCGCGCGTCATGTGGGCATGGCTCGCGACCGGCAGCGATCCAGAACTCCGACGCATCGCTGATGTACCGACGCTGCGTCGGGCTACCGGCCTGCGGGTTGCCGTCGGTGTCCCCGCACGCGGCCTGCGGAGATTCCGGGAGAGCCACCGAGAAGCGATCCGGGCGCAGGCCGTCGCGGTGGACAGTGGCGGCCGGAATGCCCTCACCCTGTACCGCGACGTCGAGATCATCAGCTGCCTCTCGACGGACCAGGAGGCCATGCGCGCGCTGGTGTCCAGGGAGATCGGTGGGCTGGTCGGTGTCGACCCCGCCGCCGCCGCACGACTGCGCGGGACCGCACTGGCGTATCTTCGGGCGGGCAGCAGCGCCCGCGCGGCAGCCGACGGGCTCGGCGTGCACAACCGTCCTGTATCGGCTCAAACACGCCGAGCAACTGCTCGGCCACGCCATCGACGAACGCAGGCTGTCCCTCGAGCTCGCGCTCATGCTGGTGGCCATCTACGGGACAGACCTGTGACACGGCGGGCGCGCTGATCATCTCCCGCCATTGGCCCGCTGCCCGGCGCCGACGAGGTGGTGCGGGTGCACGTTGTAGTGCTGTTGGTCTTCGGGTGACAGGGATTCGATGATCGCTTCCTGCGCCGCGGACGGCAGGGTGTGCAGGATCTTCATGACCCGGTCCTTGCGGCGTCGGTCGCCCTGCCGCTCCGGCAGGCCGGGGCTGGGCTGGATCTGGGGCACCACGCCACGCACGTCCTCGGTGCCGCCGTGGTGATGGCCGGCGTCGGCCATCACCTGCTCCTCGGCCATCTGCGCGGAGTCCTTCTCCTCGGACATGCCGATCGGGCCCAGCCGCTTACCGTTGAGGAACTGCTCAACCCGGCGCGGACCGATAGTCGCCATCGCTTCAGGCCGACCGAGCCCGGAGCGGAGCAACGTGCCGCAACGGCTGGCGTACCGGAGTAGTCATGTCGCTCCGTAGACGACGAAGTCGTCTACGGAGCTGCCACACCGTGCCGTGCTCGGCGAATCCGGCTTGGGCGAGAGCTGCCAGCCGGAAGCCCACAGTGGTCGCCTCGGAGGCGGGTCGGTTCGCGAACCTCCGATCCCGCTCTGCGACGAGTTCGGCGAAGCCCGGACGGGCGCCGAGTTGGGACCACCATGTGGCCCAGTCTTCGGCGCCCTCCGCGAACGCCTCCTCCTGGGTCCGGCGGTCGTGCTGCTTGGCCCAGCCGCGCAGCCGCATCTGCCGGTGGTCGTAGTGGAAGTGGTCTCCGTCGAGGAATACTCCGCCCGGGGCGAGGAATGAGCGAGCACCTCTGTAGGTCTCCACCAGTTGCGCCGGCGTAAGCCAGTGCAGTGCGGTGGTTGATACAACCGCACTGACCGCGGCGCCATCGATGTTGTCCCGGAGTTGCTCGGTCCAGCAGTCCGCGGTGAGGTCGTCGTCGATGAACCTCACTCGCTCGCCGTAGGATTGCCCTGCCTCGTGTGCGAGGGCCAGCAGAGCCGGGTCGTGGTCGACACCGACCACCCGCGCGTTCGGGAATCGCTCAAGCCCGGAATGATAGTGAGCGGGTCCGCAGGCCAGGTCGACGACCATCGAGGGCCGGCCGGCCGACTGGAGGTCGAGCACGTTGAGTATGGCGCAGAACCGACCCTCGCGGTCGGCGACGTAGGCCGCCTGCTGGCGGTCCCAGCGGTCGCGGAGGTCGGCGTCGCTCACTGGGCCAGCCCGAGATCGCGTAGGCGCTCGCTGAGGGTTTCGATGCCGTCGACGTTGCGGATGGATGGGTCCATGGTGGTGCCATCGAGCATGATGTAGCGGTTCTTGCGCACTGCGGTCAGCTGGCTTGCGATCAACCCGCGGGCGGTCAGCGACAGCACGATCTCATCGATCCCGGACAGCCGCCGCTGGCGCTTCTTCACCAACTGCGGCTCGAAGCTGCCGTCGCGGTCTCGCGGCACCTCGATCTCGACCGGCCCGATCTCGGTGTGCACGGTCTTCGACCGAGTGCCGTTACGCGAGTTCCCACTGTGATGCCCGGCCGGGTCGTGGGGCTCGTAGCCGAGGTGCTCGCTCATCTCCGCCTCCAGGGCGGTTTCGAGCACCGTCTTCGTCAGCCCGGTCAACACCCCGTCCGGGCCAACCAGTTCCACGCCCTCGTTCCGGGCGGACTCCACAAGCTGATGCGCAAGCTGCTGCTGATCAATCTGAGCCGACATCGACTCGATCATCTCGTCCAAGGCTGGTCCCTTCCCCGAGCTTCGCTCGGCGTGTCGGGACCAGTTACACCGTTCCTCTGGCTCTGGCTCTTATTCGGTGGTGACGCGGGGTCGATGGGTTGGACACGGAGCGTTGTGTCAGAGTGACGCTGGTGCGATGTTGATCAAGTTCTGGCGTTGGTGTTCTCGGGATTGTCTTCGCTGGTCGTCCAGGGGATTGAGGAGGATGTAGGGACGATCGTGGTTCGGGCGTCGACGCCGCCGG
>WHTY01000185.1 GCA_009377475.1 Actinophytocola sp. | reverse complement strand
GGGATGTCGGAGAAGGCGCCACCGAAGCGCCCGACCGGCGTGCGGATGGGTTCACTGATCACCACGTCGTTCATCGCGTTCCTCTGTGCTCGCCATCGTGCTCGCTGGCCTGCAGCTGCTCGGCCCACGTGCGCAGCGTCGACGCGCGGATCTTCGTGCCGTTGGTTCCCGATGTGGTGGGCATTTCCGCGACGACGTGGACCGCCGACGGGACCTTGAACGGCGCGATCGCTCGCGCGCACCAGTCGCGCAAGGTATCCGAGCTGACCGAACCCGGCTCGGTCAGCTGGACGAACGCGATCGCACGGTCCGCCCCGTCCGGTCCGGCGATGCCGACGACCTTGGCCACCGCAACGACATCGTGCTCGGCGAGCCGGTGCTCGATCTCGGCCGGGTCGACCAGGAATCCACGCAGTCGCAGCGCGTCGCCCATCCGGCAGACATAGGTGATGCCACCGTCGTCGTCGATGGTCGCGAGGTCGCCGGTGCGCAGCCAGCCGTCGGCGGTGAACGAGCGTGCCGCGGCCGCACGATCACCGAGGTAGGTGTCCACCACGTTCGGCCCGCGCACCTGCAGCTCGCCCTCGACTCCCGGATTCACCTCACGCCCGGTGGACGGGTCGACGACGCGCGCCTTGATCTCCGGCGAGACCGGCCTGCCCCCCGCTGACCAGCGACGCGGTGCCGGCTCATCGTGCGGCCACAGTGCCGCAAGCGCGAACACCTCTGACGAGCCGTAGACACCGGTGGTGTGGGTGCCGAACCGGTCGGCCGCCCACGCGGCCAGCGTGTGTGACCGGCCAAGGAAGTCGGCGATACCCAGCCATCGCCAGCGCGACAGTTCGCGCTGGTTCCGGTCCCATGCCTGCGCCAGCCGCAGCACCATATCGTCGGCGCCGACCACATGGGTGACGGCCCACCGCGCCATGTCCGCGATCACCGCGTCCTCGTCGAACACTGGCTCCAGCAGGCACGCGGCGCCACCCGCGATCGCCGCCATCGCGGTGCTGAACCCGAACACCCCCGCGAGCGGCAGCGCGCACAGCACCACGTCGCCGGGCTGGATCCCGATCGCCGCCGCGTCCGCCAGCCCGTGTGCGACCACCGCTGCCCCGGTATGCGCGGCCAGCTTGGGAGCGCCGGTTGACCCCGACGTCGTGAACGCGACCGCGAGCCGCTCCCCCTCGTCGGGCCGCTCGCCGGACTCGATCTCGCGGCCATCCCGAGCGTCGAGCAGCCACGCGCCCCCGCCGACGTCGTAGCCGCTGGTGTCCCGCGGAGACACGCCATGCGGGCCGGGCACCACCGCCACCGATGGCGCGGCACCCGGCGCGGCCGCGATCGCCTGCCGCAGCGTACCGATCAGGTCGAGCCCGTTGAAGTCGTGGGCGACCGCGACGATCGCGGGCCGTGCCCGCCGCATGACGTGCGCGACTTCGTCGGTGTTGTAGCGGGTGTTGATGCCCACGACGTGCGCGCCGAGCGCGGCTGTCCCGAACTGCCAGGCCAACGCGTCGGACCAGTTCGGCAGCCACACCGCGACGCAGTCACCCGGCGAGACACCGCGCCTGGCCAATGCCGCACGCACCGAGAGCGCGTGTCGCCACAGGGCGTGGCGACTGACAAGAAGCGGGCGACGCCGATCCGCGTCGATCGCGATGGTGGCGTCCGGATCGTCCGAGGCGAGTCGGGCCAGCAAGGTCATCGGGTTCATCGCGACTCCCGCGGGGCCTCGAGCGCAGACAGCCAGCCGTCCAGCACAGCGGCGAAATCCGGCAGCTCCTCCATCGGGTAGTGCCCGATTCCGTCCAGCAGGGTGAACTGGCAGCGCGGGATCGACGCGGCGGTGGCTCGAGCATCGTCGGCGCTGATCCACAGGTCGTCGGCCCCGGCGACGACCCGCACCGGACAGGAGATCTCCGCCAGCTTGGCCCGGACGTCGTGGCTGCCCCAGCCGATCAGATCGGACGTCGAGACGACCGGATCCTCGCGCCGGTGCATGCTCGCGATCAGTTCGGCGCGCTCGGTCGGCACCGCGCTGCCGACCACGGCGAGCGTGCCAAGGTAGGTCCGCTCGGATCGGCTGGGTGCGGAGACGTCCTCCAGTTCGCGTCGCAGCGCGCCGAGGTTGACCGTGCCGTTGCCCGCCGCCGCGGCCATGGCGACCGCGCCTGCCAGCCGGCTTCCCATCCGGGCCGCCAGATCGAGGGCGATCTTGCCGCCGATCGAGCAACCAACGACAAACGGTCGCCGCAGGCCGACTTCGTCGATCAATCGCTCGCACCAGGCGGCGTATTGGCCGAGGTCGCTGATCGGCCCACCGGCCGCGGGCTCAGACCGGCCATGGTCCGGCAGGTCCGGCACAACCACGCGGTAGCCGAGCGACGCCAGCTCGGCGATGGTGTCGCGCCACTGGACGCCACTCTGCCCGGCCGTGTGCAGGCACACCACCGGCGTACCGGTGCCTGCTTGCTCCACATATGCCCGCGTACCGTCGACATCGCGGTAGTCCGCTTCGATCACCTGTACTCGCCCTCCTCGGTGAGCAAGCGAGCATTGTCGACGAGAACCGACAGTACCTTCGCCAGGCGCAGGTACTCGTAACCGTTCCCGATTACGCTGAACCGGCCGCGCATGGCCAGCCGCATGAAGTCGTTACGTGGGCCGGTCAGCAGTTCCGTCCAGGTCAGTTCGGAGGCGGCCACGGTGAACGTCGCACCGAGCGGCGTCCGCCGTGCCGTCTCGATCACCCGCCCACGGTAGATCCGCAGCTGCATCTCCCGGTCCCCGCAGCGCAGCCCGATGGTGCCGTCCCACTGGTCAGTGGCCGAGCGAAACCGCGCATCCCGCGACAGCAGTTCGGCGAGCGCCGCCGCCCAGTCGAGACTGCCGATGACGCTGCGCGGATCAGGAGCACCCGAGTGCCCAGCGGAGACCGCGATGCGGTCGGTACCAGCTTGCACCTGCTCACCACCGTCAGTGACCAGGGCGAGATGCCGGTGGATGACACGCTCGCCGTTGTCGGCGGAGTCGCACCCGGTAATGGTTACCTCCAGTCGTAGCGCATCGCCCACCCGTATAGGCCGGTGATACGACCACGACGACTCCAGCACGCGGTATGGCGGGCCACCCTGGTCCTCGCTTCGATCCAGTTCGGCGGCAAGGATCACGCCGAACGCAGCTGGCGCCACTCCGTCGCTCACCCGCAGGCCCTCCCAGCGCGCGAACGTGGCCAGGTCCTCTCGCGTCACCGAGCGCGACGCGCTGGTGAACCGCTGACCGATCCGGAAGCGCTCCATCGGCGATGCCGTGCGCAATTCCCCACGCTGTGCACTCACTGTGCCCACTCCCGACAAGAACGAACGTTCTTACACGACAGTCAAGCATCGCCGAACCGGCCGGTCAAGCAGGGCAAGGCGGCATTGACCTGACCCTGCGAAACCCATACTCTCGCGACATGAACGAACGTTCTTCCGTGTTCCCGCTCATCCGCGAGACGGGACGCAAGAACGAGGCCGCCATCCTGACCGCCGCACTCGACGCGTTCGGGGAAAATGGATTCAACGGTGCGTCCATGCGTGATGTCGCCATTGCGGCTGGCACGAGCCTGTCCAACCTCTACAACTACTTCCCGTCGAAGTCACATCTGCTCGCCGAGCTGCTCCAGCTCGCCAACGACGAGCAGCTCGCCAGGGTGCGAACCGCGGTGGAGGCGGCTGGCGCGTCACCCATCGCCCGCATGCATGCCGCCGTGACGGCGTTCGTCGGCTTCGTCGTCGACCACACCACGGCGTCCCTCGTCGCGATCAGCGAGATCCGCTACCTCTCCGGAGTGAACCGCAAGGAAGTCGTTGCCGCCCGCGACAGCACGCAGGGCATCTTCGAGGAGATCGTGGCATCCGGGGTCCGATCGGGTGACTTCCGGACGCCTTATCCGGAGGATGTCGCGCGCAGTATCCTGTCGATGTGCGCAGCCATCTCCACGTGGTACGACCCGGGCGGGCGGTTGAGCAAGGACGCGCTCTGCGAGCGGCACGCACGCTACGCGCTGGCCCTACTCGAGGCAGGAAGGTTGTAAGGACGATGGGCGACGACACGCTCGAAGCCCGCGTGCGCAGGCTGGAAGACGCTCACGAGATCGGCCAACTCCGCGCGCGCTACTGCCAGTATCTCGACGACAGCCGCTGGGATGAGCTGGCCGAGCTGTTCACCCAGGACGGTGCCTTTATAGGACTGTCATCGGCACGGGGCCGCGAGGAACTGCGCACCTTCTACGCCCAGATGCTCACCGGCCCCATCAACGCGTGGTGGCATTTCAGCG
>WHTY01000137.1 GCA_009377475.1 Actinophytocola sp. | reverse complement strand
TCGGTGGACAAGATCGACCGGTGGTTCCCGTCGTCCAAGACCTGCTCGGCGTGCGGTGCTGTACAGGACACGATGCCGCTCAAGGTCCGCACCTGGGTCTGCGGGTGCGGCGCGGTCCACGACCGGGACCACAACGCCGCGAAGAACATCCTCGCCGCAGGGCGTGCGGAGAGGCTAAACGCTTGTGGAGTCGATGTAAGACCACTCTCTGGGATGGCGGTCGGCGATGAAGCAGGAAGCACCCCAGACGCGGCGTAGCCGCCTGGGAATCCCCGTCGCCGCTCACGGCAGGGAGCACGTCAAGGTCCGTCACCACCTGTCACGGTGAAACCACGCGGGATGGCCGGACCAGGTGCGACGAGCCGAACGCTGGCAGGCTACCGTCTGACGTCGTGCGTGAGGATGCGAGCGGGATGATCGACCGTGGCCTTGACGGCGGCCTTGCCCGCAGGCTCAAGGCGCTCGCCTGCACCGCCCCGTTGCACGACCTCGATGCCCGCAAGGCGAAGCTGGACTGGGCGGACGCCACGGCGTACCAGATGGCCGAGATCGCACTGCACACCATCGACCAGGTCACCGTGGCGATGGACTTCGACACCGGCGCGAGCCACGAGGTGATCGTGCGCAGGCTGCTGCCGTTCATCGCCGCGCAGGCGCCGCACCGCGACAAGGCCGAGCACGAGAAGGTCGCGCGCTGGGTGCTGGACAACCTGCTCAACGTCGGCACCGTCGATCGCGGGTTTCGGAGCATCTACGGCACCGTCGGCCCTGACGGCGCCTACGAGCGCAGGGCGTTCGACTTCAAGCTGCTGGTCGAGCTGTCCGCGCCGAACGGCGAGATCTACCTGCGCGCCACCGACGAGGCGATCAACGTCCTGGTCGGGGCGCTCGACACCGACGTCGAGTCCGCGCAGATCGCCGCCGAGGTGAAGCTGGAGAACCTGATCAAGCGCGGCAGGCTGGCCGACGCGAAGCTGGCCGCCGAGCAGGCCCGCTACCGGACGGTGCAGTACGGCGAGACGTTGCGCACCATCCTGGACGCCACCCGCCGCGACGTCCGCTCCGTGGACTGGGAACACGCCGTGCCGGAGCTGCTCGACTCCGCGCTGGAGCACATCGAGTCCCGGTTCCAGGCGGAGAACGCGATCCTGCGCAACATCACCAAGGCTCGTGACGAGGCCGAGGACCCCGGCCGCAAACGCAGCGCCGCCGAGCTGGTGGAGATCGTCACCGACTGCATCACCCGCCACACTCAGCTCCAAGCAAGGCTGCAAGCCGCAGGCGCCTACTTCCGCGCCGAGCAGGACCGGCAGCAGTTCGCCGGCCCGCCCCGCAAGGGCGGCGTCGACGTCTTCGGGCAGCTCCTGGTGCCCACGCTGGGGCTCGCCGTCGGCGAGGCGAAAGCGCCGGTGGAGTCGTACTTCCGCGCCGCGAGCGGGCCGAGCACGCCGGGCGTCGCGACGTTGCCGTCGTTGGTGTCGATGCTGCTGCGGCCCGCCCCCGAGCGCTCCACGCTGGTCGGGGAGCTGCCCGACCCGGAGCTGGCGCCCGCCGAGGACGCCGACCGGTTCAGCACCGAGCACTGGCGGCGCGCCGACGAGCTGCTTGACCTCGCCGAGGTGCCGCGCAGGCTGTCCGGACTGCTCGAAGCGGCCCGCGAGACCGACGCCGACCTGGCGCGGCTGGTCGCGCTGCGGGTGCTGCACGCCTACAGCCCGGAGGTGGGCGCGGCCGTGCGCACCGGCGAGACCACCGCGCTCATCGCCGTTGACGACGGCACGTCGCTGGACGACCCGGAGTTCGGCGGTACGGACCTGCTGGTCGCGACGGCGATGGTGTCGGCGGAGCTCGCCGAGATCGACACCGCCAGCGACCCCGCCCCCGACGCCGCGCCCGACAACCCTGACATCCCCGACATCCCCGACACCGCAGAGGAGGTCGCGTGAGCTCAGCACGGGACATCGCCAAAGACGCCGAGTCAGCGGCCCGCCTGATCGCCTACGGGCTGCGGCCGAAGCAGCTACCGGCCCGCGACGCGTCCTACGCCGAGCTGGTGCGCCGCTACAGCGAGGACCGCGAGTTCACCCAGCTCACCCAGTCGGTCGCGGCCGGGCTGGGGCTGATGGTGCTCGACGTCAGCCACCAGGCGGGTGCGGTGCTCGCCGCCACCGACGAGTCCGCGTTCGAGATCAAGATGGACAGCTACGCGCGGCAGAGCAAGATCCGCGAACGCCGCGACACCGAGAAGGTCATGCACGGCATCATCCACCTCGCGGTGGCGGCGCTGGCGTTCCCGCGCCCTGACGACCTCGGCAACGACACCTACGTCGGCCGCGTCACCGTCGACCAGGTGGACGCCGTGGTGCGGGAGGCGTGCCGCATCCTGGACGAGCGCGCCGCACGGGCCGAGGCGAACGACGACCCGCCGTCCGACGCGCCGGAGCTGGAGCAGGCGTGGCGCGCCTACGCACGGCGGCCGGAGACGGCGACCACCAAGGACGGCAGGCTCGCGCCGGACACCACGCGCGGCATGATCAGCAGGGCGTTGCGGTTCCTGTCAGAGCAGGGGTTCCTGGTGCACGTCAACGCCGACGACGGTGGCACGTACCGGACGACCCCGCGCTACCAGGTGCAGGTGCGGGAGCTGGCGGCCGACGCCGCGTTCACCGAGCTGCTCGACCTCGACGTCGTGGCGATCTCCGGCGAGGACGGGTCACTGCGCGCGGGCAGCACCGGCACCCTCTAACGACTTCAGGACTTCCAGGACCCACCAGCACAGTAGGAGCAGCGATGTACGAGCTTTCCCGGGTGCGGCTGCACTCCGTGGGACCGGCTGGCGCCCGGTACCAGGACGTCGTGCTCGACCTGAGCGGGGTGGGGGAGCCGGTCAGCTCGCCGTCGCAGGAGGCGCTGTTCAGCGCGGGTGTCCACCTCGACAACGAGCACGCTGGTCCGCCGAGGCGCCCGTCCCCGGCAAGTGTGCTGTTCCTGGAGAACGGCGGCGGCAAGTCCGTGCTGATCAAGCTGATCTTCTCGGTGATGTTGCCGGGCCGCAGGCAGGTCGTCGGCACCACCAACACGCGGGTGCTGGAGAAGTTCGTCGGCGCGAAAGACGTCGCGCACGTCGTGCTGGAGTGGCAGCACACCCAAACCGGGCAGCGGGTGATCACCGGCAAGGTCTCGGAGTGGCGCGGCCACGTCGTGTCGTCCGATCCGGCGAACCTGCTCGACGCCTGGTATTTCTTCCGGCCGAGCGTGTCGCTGCAGCTCGACTCGCTGCCGCTGACCGAGGGCAACCGGCTGCTGACGATGTCGGCGTTCAAGGACCGCCTGGACGCGCACTATCGCGAGGCCACCGAGATCGAGCTGTGCTGGACCCGCAAACACCACGAGTGGACCGAACATCTCGGCATGGTCGGGCTGGACACCGAGCTGTTCCGATACCAGCGGGCGATGAACGCGGGGGAGGGCGAGGCCGCCGACGCGTTCTCGTTCGGCACCGACGAGGCGTTCGTGGAGTTCTTGCTACGCGCGGTGCTCGACGAGCAGGCGCCCGCCGACCTTGCTGACGTCGTGCGCAACTACGCCGACAGCCTGAGCCAGCGCGGCGAGCTGATGACCGAACGCGACTTCGTGTCCGGCGCGATGGATCTGCTGACGCCGTTGGTGGAGGCGGAGTCGTTCGCCGTGGCGTCCCGCTCATTGGCGGAGACCGCCGCGCGGGAGGCGGGGGAGTTCGCCGCCGCCGTCATCGCGCGGGACGGCGTGGAGAAGGAACGGCTCGGTGGGCTGTCGCAGCAGGTGGACGAGCTGCGCGACGCCGAACGGCTCGCCGAGGGCGACCTGCGGCGGCGCAACGCCATGGTCACCGAGCTGCGCCGCGTCGTCGCCGGGCTGCGGCTGGACGCCGCGCAGGCCGACTCGGACCGGCTCGCCGAGCAGGTCGCCGAAGCCCGCACGACGGCGCGAGCCTGGCGCGCGACGTCGACGGTGCTGGGCCACATGGCCGCCGCGCGCAAGGCCGACGCCACCCGCAAGCTGGTTGGCAACCGGGAGCAGCGCGCGCAACCCGCACTGGCCGCCAAGGAAGAGGCCGCGACGGCGTTGGCGCGCGGGCTGCTCGCCATCGCGGAGAACGCCGGGGCGGACGCCGACGCCGCCGAGCGCGAGGCCGGCGAGGCGCGCACCGCCGCCACCGAGGCGCAGCGCGAGCGCGACGCCGCGACCAGGTCCGCCGCCGAGCACGGCGCCCGCGCCGACTCGCTGCAGGTCCGCATCGACGAGGTCAACGACAGCGTCAGGCAGGCGATCGCGGCGGGCACGCTACCAACGGGCACCGAGGTCGCCGACGCCGAGCGGCAAGCCCGCGCCGCCGCGGAGGACGCCGAGTCCGCGCTGCTGCGAGCCGAACGCGAGCTGGAGCGGGTGGAGTCCGAGCTCGCCGAGGCGCAGGACACGCTGCACCGCTTCGACCAGCGGCAGTCGGCGGCGGCGACCGCGCGGGAGAGCGCGGAGGCCGAGCTGGCCACCGCGCGGCGCAGGGCAGCGGCGCTGGCGGGGGAGCCGAGGCTGGCCGAGGTGCTTGGCGTTGACGACGTCCGGCTGGACTCCGACCTCGACGCGCTCCGCGCCCGGCTGGCGGAGGCGCGCACCGAGACCGAACGCGCGCAGACCGAGCTGTGGGTCGCGGCGTCCAACGACGAACGTGCGCTGGCCGCACTGGGCAGCGGGGGACTGCTGCCCGCGCCCGACGACGTCCGCGAGGCGCTGGATCTGTTGGAGCAGCACGGGATCACGGCGTGGTCCGGGCTGCGGTTTCTGTCCACACTGGACGTCGAGAGCAGGCGGGCCGCGCTGGCGCGGTACCCGCACCTGGTGTCCGGTGTGCTGATCAACGACCCCGCGCGGCTGGAGCAGGCCGAGCGGGTGCTGACCGAGGCGACGCTGCTGCCGAGCGCGGTGCTTGCGGTGGGGACGACCAGCGCGCTCACGGCAGGCGAGGGCAGCACGGGCAGCACGGGCACTGCCGTTGGCACCGAGTTCGTCGTGCCGCCGAACCCCGCGCTGTACGACGAGGACGCGGCGGAGGAGACGCGAGAGGCGATCGCCGCGCGGCAGTCCCGGCGGCAGGAGGAGATCGCGCGGCTGGGCGAACGCGCCGAGGCGGACGCCGCCCTGGAGTGGAAGCTGGCCGCATGGCGGGAGGGCTACCCGGCTGGCGCGCTGAGGACGTTGGCCGAGCGGGTGGACGCCGCCACCTCCGACCACGACGCCGCCGTGGCCGCCGCACGGGAGCACCGCGCGACCGTCGACCGGCTCGCGGAACGGCGTGGGGAGCTGCGCGCCGAGATCCCGGCACTGCGCGACACCGCGCGGAAGACGTCCGCTGACCTGGGCACCGTCGGGGAGCTGGCCACCGCCGCCGCGCGCATCGGGCAGTGGACGGACGAGTGCACCGCCGCACGCGATGCGGCCGAGCAGGCGAGGCAGGACGCGGACGCGGCGGAGGCGTCCGCGACGCGCTGGCGGGAACGGGTCGCCGAGGCGCAGCGGAAGGCCGATGAGCACCAACGGACGGCGTCCAGCGCGCGGGCGGAGCTGGCCGAGGTGCCGGGCGGCGGGTCGGTGAGCACCGACCAGCCGGTCCCGGAAGAACCGGTCGCGGTGCTGCGGCAGAGCTTCGCGGCGGCAGCGGCGGCGTACGCGAAGGTGGAGGTCGGCAACGACCTGCGCGCCGAGCTGGACCACGCCGAGCACGCCGAGGCGACCGCGCGCGCCGCGCTGGAGGCGCTCGACCCGGACGTCCGGATGTTGGCGACGAAGCTCCTGGACACCCCGGACGGCTCGGACGCTGCCGCGCGGGAGGCGGCGGAACGTCGTGCCGAGCGGGCGTTGCAGGCGTTGGAGATGGAACGCGGCGACGCGATCGGCGTCCTCGCGTCGCGCCGGGCGGAGTATGAGGCGTTGCCCGCCGCGCCGTCGGCGTTGGACTCGATGGAAAGGCCCAGCTCGATCACGTACGGCATGGACCTGATCGAGTCCGCCACCGAAGAGGTGTCGGCCGCGTCGCGCGAGGCGGAGGAACTGCAGACCGCTCGGGCGGATGCGGAGCACGCGTTGCGGACGGCGGAAGCCGCCGCGACCGGCTTCGGGATGCTCGCGGAGTCGCTGACCACCGTGGCGGAGGACTACACCGGCGACGACGTCAATGCCTATGACGGCGACGTCGAGACCGCGCGGGAGCGGGCGCAGACGCTGACCGGCAAGCTCAACACCGCGCAGGCGGCGGTGACCGACGCCGAGAAGAAGGTGCGCGGCTACGTCGACGAGCTGGTGCGGTACGCGGCCGACAAGCGGTTCGAGGAGCTGAGCAGCCCGGTGCGCAGGCAGATCATCTCGGTGCGCCGCGACTCGCTGCCCCAGCACGCCGAGGAGTGGGTGACGGCGCTGCGGCCTCGGCTGCGGACGCTGACCGGCGACCTCGACCAGATCGACCGGCACCGCTCCGGCATCGTGACCCGGTTGCAGGGCATGGTCGAAGGCGGGTTGCGGGTGCTGCGGGCGGCGCAGCGGCTGTCGCGGCTGCCGGACGGCCTCGGCGACTGGTCGGGCAGCGAGTTCCTGCGCGTCCGGTTCGCGGAACCGGACGAGTCGCAGCTCGCGGAGCAGTTGGGGGAGGTCGTCGACGAGGCCGCCGCCGAGCAGGTGCGGAACGCGAAACGCGGCAAGGGCGGCAAGACCGACGGGATGTCGTTGCTGCTGCGCGGCGTGCGGGCGGCGGTGCCGAAGGGCTTCCGGATCGACATGCTCAAACCGGACTCGGTGCTGCGCACGGAACGGCAGCGGGTGTCGGAGATCCGCGACGTCTTCTCCGGTGGGCAGCAGCTCACGGCTGCGATCATCCTGTACTGCACGATGGCCGCGCTCCGCGCCAACGACAAGGGACGCCTGCGCGACCGGCACTCCGGCGTGCTGTTCCTCGACAACCCGATCGGCCGCGCCTCGGCGGGCTACCTGCTGGAGTTGCAGCGCGCGGTCGCGGAGGCGCTCGGCGTGCAGTTGATCTACACGACGGGCCTGTTCGACGCCGGTGCGCTGAGCGAGTTCCCGCTGATCATCCGGATGCGCAACGACGCCGACCTCCGTGCGGGCCGCAAGTACCTCTCGGTCGACGCCACCGTCCGCAACCACCTGGACGAGCTTGGCGAGGAGGACGGCGTCGCGCGGCTGTCGGCGACGCGTGTCTACCAGCGCACCAGCTGACGTCGTTCGCCTCGACGTCGCCAGGCATATTGCGCGGAAGCGGGCCACCGCCTGTCACACCACCCGTGCCGCCGACCGCGCTGTTCGACTTCGTCGCGGGCGTGGCTTCGCCAGGGTTATTGCGCGCAAGCCGCCCGGCTCCTGCCTGAGTGTCCGGTTCTGGCCGCAATAACCCTGGCGAAGCTGCGACGAGCCTCGGTGCCGATATTGCTGTAGGCGGCGCGGCCCACGATCTCGGGTCGCGGCGTCCGAATAACGCGGGAGAGCCGCAGCCTTCACGTCCTAAAAATTTACTATGACATAACCCATAGAGAGCCGGATGGCGTCGGGCGCCCGGACGCGTGCGCAGACGCGGCACCCAGCACGGATGGGGAAGCCCCTCGAAGCACCGAAACCGCAGCCGATCCGAGACGAGGCGTCCGGGACCCGCATGCCGTCGACGTGGTTACTGGCGGGTATGGCAGAGTGTCGCCGCGTGTCCTTCCACCACCCGCCGTCCGGGGTTGCCGCTGGCGGCTCAGTGGCGGTTCGTCCAGAAGGGGGCTCGTTGATCTCTCCCGCACTGCGCCGATGTGCCGCTGTCCTGGTGATGATGGTGACCGCGTTCGCGGGCGCACCGGGTGTCGCGTTGGCGCACGGCATCGGTGGTTCGGCCGCCGACCTGAGCGGGTGGGAGTTCGTGCCACTCGGGATCGAGCACATGCTGCTGGGTTGGGACCACCTGCTGTTCATCGGCGGCGTGGTGCTGCTGGCGGGGGAGCTGGGCAGGGCCGCGAAGTTGATCACGGTGTTCGTGCTGGGGCACAGCACGACGTTGATCGTCGCGACGCTGGCGGAGTGGCAGGTCAACGCCCTCGCGGTCGACGTCGTGATCGCGCTGAGCGTGGCCTTCGTCGGTGTGGTCGGGTTGATCGGACGGCCACAGCGGTGGTTGTGGTTCGGCGCGGCCGTGCTCGCGTTCGGCCTGGTCCATGGGCTCGGCCTCTCGACCCGGCTGCAGGCGCTGGGGCTGCCGGAGGACGGCATGCTCGCCCGCGTTATCGCGTTCAACGTCGGGATCGAGGTGGGGCAGTTGGCGGCGATCGTCGTCATGGTGCTGCTGGGCAAGCTGTTCGCCCGGGCGATCACGTGGTCGCATGCCGAGCGGGCGACGCATGGCGGATTCGTCGCGATCGGTGTGGTCGCCGCGCTGGTGCTGACAATGCTGACGGTCACGGGCGTCACGGGGGAGGGGCGCGCCGACGCCGTCGGAAGCTGTTCAGTCAGCACCCGCGCCACGACGTACGCCGCAGCGGGCGGCGGGCACCCCGCCAAGACGTTCTACCGACCTGCCGAGAGGTACCCCGAGGCCGACTTCGGGCACGTGCTCGGGGACGGTTACGTCCTGGTGCATTACCCGACGACCCTGCCGGACGCCCAGGTGAGGGAGCTCAAGCAGCTCGTCACCGGGCCGAACGGCGCAGGCATGCTCGCTGGCGCGACACCGGACCAGGACGAGCCGCTGAAGGCGGTCAACGCTCAGGATCAGCTTGAGTGCGAGGAGTTCGATCTGCCCGCGCTTCGTCAGTTCACGCAGGACTGGCATGCCGAGCTCAAGGGGACGACCGCAGACTGATGCCGCGATAGCGGCTGATGGCGCCTGGAACGGTTGGTCACCACACACCAAGCAAGGACGGGGAGTCCGCGATCCCTCAACGCCGCCGCAGCGAAACGCCGCGTTACCTCACGACGCCGTGCGCGCTGCCTGAGGCGCGCGTGTCGCCTGGTGCTGGATCAGGCCGGCCGCGAGCGCGGTCATGATCGCCTGCGCGCGGTTGGACGCGCCTAGCTTCTCGTAGATGCGCGAGACGTACGTCTTCGCGGTGGAGGGGCTGACGTACAGCTCGCGGGCGATGGCGGGTATGGACAGCCCGCCGCCGAGCAGTCGCAGCACCTCGGCCTCGCGCGGGCTCAGGGTGTACCTGGTCTGCGTGTCCTGCTTGCGGGTGAGCGCGTCGGCGAGGCCGCTCGCGGTGAACGACGACGCGGCGACGGCGGCGTGCCGGATGGCGGACAGGACCTCGTGGGTGGGCGCGGTCTTCGAGACGAACGCTGACGCGCCGTTCTCCAGCGCGCGGAACAACACGTCGTCCTGGCCGTTGGACGTGAGCACGACGATGCCGAGGTCGGCGTAGCGGTCCCGGAGCTCGAGGGCGAGGGCGAGGCCGTCGCCGTCGGGGAGTGCGGCGTCAACGGTCACGACGTCCGGCGCCGTGGCAGCGATGATGCGACGTGCCAGCTTGACGGAGTCGGCCTCGGCGACTACCTCCAGGTCGTCCTGGCCGGACAACAGTCCGGTGAGGCCGAACCTGGTCAGGGTGTGCCCGTCAACAACAGCGACTCGTGCTGGCATGTCGTATCCCGTCGTCTCGGCATGGCGGCTGGTTACGCCCTCACAACCTCCCCGTCCGATGGGTTAGTCGACGAATGGGCTATTTGCGCTACCTGTCGTAATCGACTTGAGTCATAGCGAAAGTTGTGTCGGCGCGCGTTCGAGGGAACGACCGCCCCGTAAGGCTCAGCGTGTGACTACCGAGAAGAGCACTCCTGCCAGCAGGAACAGGGACGCGGCCCGACGGTCAGGCGGGCAGTCGCGACGGCGGAACCTGCTTGAGCAGGCCCTCGCTGAGTGCCGTCATGAGCGCCTGTGAGCGGTTGGACGCACCCAGCTTCACGTAGATCCGAGCGACGTACGTCTTCGCGGTGGAGTGACTGACGTAGAGCGAGCGGGCGATGACGGGGACGGACATGCCCTGTCCGAGCAGGTCAAGGACCTGCCGCTCGCGGCGGCTCAGTAGCTCGGCCGCGGTCGTCCAGGATGGCCTCGTCGCAGACTTCGTTGCCTACCGATACGGCGAGGCCGACACGTCGGCGATCACGCACCTGGCCGAGGCCAGTGGCGGTCGGGTGCTCAAGGCCGAGAACGCGGCCCAGCTCGCGAGCGCGTTCGCGGAAATCGCTCGCGAGCCGTCCACCGTGCCAGAGAAGGCGAGTGCCGAGCCGGTCTGGCTCGCGTGGTTGCCTGACTGGTCGTGGCAGGTGCTCGTGGTCGCCGCGCTGAGTTTCCTCGGGTTGCTCGCGCTCATTCTCGGGGTCGTCTTCGCCCTGCGGCCGCGCGAGGACACGGGGAAACGGCTGCTGGACGAGCTGTCGCGATACGGCCCCCGGCGGGAGCCGAGCAGCCAGCGGCCGGAGCAGCAGATGGGTTCGTTCGCGCGCGCTGTCGGTGTCACCGAGGATATTCTGCGGTCTCGCGGCTGGGAAGAGAAGCTGGCTGAACAGCTCGACCTCGCGGACGTGACGATGAAGCCGGCAGAGTGGACCGTCCTCCGGGTGTGCCTTGGCATCGCGGCGAGCGCGGTGCTCATCGTGTTCGGCACAGCCTTCTTCATCGCGATTCCGCTCGGTGGCGCCCTCGTCTGGGCTGGCGCGTACCTCGGCGTGCGAATCCGGATCAGCAGACGCCGTTCGGCGTTCGCCGACCAGTTGCCGGACGTCCTGCAGCTCATCGCGGGGTCGCTGCGGTCAGGGTTTTCGCTGTCGCAGGCGCTCGACGCGGTCGTGCGAGACGATACGCAGCCGTCGGCGGGGGAGTTCGCGCGCGCGTTGGCCGAGACCCGGATCGGTGTTGAGCTGGAGGACGGCTTGGATCGGGTCGCAGTCCGGATGGCATCGGACGACCTCAAGTGGGTGGTGATGGCCATCCGCATTCAGCGGGAGGTCGGCGGCAACCTCGCCGAAGTGCTGTTGACGACGGTCACGACCATGCGGGAGCGCGCGCAGGTTCGGCGCCAGGTCCGCGCGCTCAGCGCGGAGGGACGGCTGTCGGCGTACATCCTTCTCGGGCTGCCGTTCATCGTCGGCGGGCTCCTCGCCTGGATGAACCCCGGGTACATGGAGCCGCTGTACACCACGGGCATCGGCATCGTGATGCTCGTCGGGGCCGGAGTCCTGATGTCCTTCGGGACCTTCTGGATGACGAGGCTCGTCAAGGTGGAGGTGTGAGATGACGACGACGATGCTGCTGTACGGCGGGGTCGCGGCCATCGCGATGTCGATCATCGCGGTGGTGGTCACGGTGCTGCGTCCCCGCCCGGCCGAGCAGAGTGTCTCGCGTGCGCTGGCCTCGATCGAGGAGACCTACGCCGTCAGGGAGCCGTCCAAGGCCGATGTCGTGCGCGCCCGCGTCGACGCGATGCCCGGCTGGCTCAGAGCCGTGGCGCTGCGGCTGTCGCCAGCCAATGTCACGCAGCGGCTCCAGTACCGGCTCGATCTCGCGGGCAACCCGTCCGCGTGGACACCGGACCGGATCCTCGCCGCCAAGGGGACCGGCATCTTCGCCTTCGGCGGCCTCGGTGCGCTCTACTCGACGTCGTTCTCCGTCGCGTGGCTCGTCCTCTGTGTGGGTGTGGGTGCCACGTTCGGGTTCTTCCTGCCGGACCTGCTGCTCATCAACTCCGGGCAGAAACGTCAGGACCGGCTCCGCAAGGCGTTGGCGGACGCGCTTGACATGCTCACCGTGTGTGTCGAGGCGGGGCTCGGCTTCGACGCGGCGCTGGCGCAGGTGGAGCGCAACACCACGGGGCCGCTCGCTGCGGAGTTCGCCCGCGTGCTGCGGGAGATGCAGATCGGCAAGTCCCGCACCGACGCCCTGCGTGCGATGACCGAACGCACCACCGTGACGGAGCTGCGGGCGTTCGTGTCGGCGCTGGTGCAGGCCAGCGAACTGGGTATCGCGATGGCGACGGTACTGCGCGAGCAGGCAAAGGAGCTGCGGCTCCGGCGTCGGCAGCGTGCGGAGGAGCAGGCGCAGAAGATTCCGGTGAAAATCCTGTTCCCGGTGATCTTCTGCATCTTCCCCGCGCTGTTCATCGTGATCATCGGGCCGGGGGCGATCAGCCTCGCGGCCACCTTGCTGAGATAAACCCCTCCCGCACGGCGGCCCCTCACCTGGGCCGCCGTGCGGCCTGTCACACACTCCGGACGCCTTCTCGTGACCATGGGCGGTTGCCGCTAGGGTGGCAACCGAAGTCAGCCCGGTTCCTGGATCGAATCAGCCAGGGGAAACGCAAGGAGACAACAGCAGTGACGGTTCGCGTAGGTGTCAACGGCTTCGGCCGCATTGGCCGCAACTTCTTTCGTGCCGTCCAGGCGAGCGGCGCCGACATCGAGATCGTCGCTGTCAACGACCTGGTCGACAACAGCGCCCTTGCCCACCTGCTCAAGTACGACAGCGTGCTCGGCAGGCTGAACGCCGAGGTCAGCGCCACCGACGAGGGCATCGTCGTGGACGGCCGCACCGTGCAGGTCTTCGCCGAGAAGGACCCGGCCGCGCTGCCGTGGGGCGACCTCGGCGTGGACGTCGTCGTGGAGTCCACCGGCCTGTTCACCCAGGCGGACGACGCCGCCAAGCACGTCAAGGCGGGCGCGAAGAAGGTCATCATCTCCGCCCCGGCCAAGGGCGAGGACCTGACCGTGGTGCTCGGCGTCAACGACAACGCCTACGACGGCACCCAGACGATCATCTCCAACGCCTCCTGCACCACCAACTGCCTCGCCCCGCTCGCCAAGGTGCTGCACG
>WHTY01000054.1 GCA_009377475.1 Actinophytocola sp. | reverse complement strand
TGCGCGACTATGTCGTGCTGCTTGGCTCACTGACCTCGTACGGTGTCAGCGCGATCGTCTGCGTCGCTGTCACCCTGGCCTATCGCGGCCCGCAGTTCGACTTCGCCCTCATGAAACAACGCATCGGCGACTTCCAACAGGCTGGCGCGACAGCGACCCCCGATGAGTCCGACGCCGCCCGAGGCGCGGTCTCCACAGACCACACCCGCTGAGAGAAGGGAACCGAGATGGAAACAACCCTACTTACGATCTACATCCTGATGTGGCCCGTTCTCGCTCTCGGCGTGCTCATCTTGATCCTCACCGCCGCCGCCCGAGAAACCCGGGGCGCCAACCTCGATGACGCCGTCTAGCCAGGTGGCCTTGAGGCTGTGGCTTCTTCACACATCGGGTGCCGCCTTGCGCAGGTAGGGCAGCCGCATCCGTCGGCGGATCTTGTCCAGCTCGTCGGCGGCGAGCACATCGTCCGGCGGGCCTGCGGTTGACGAACTGCTGGCCGAGGCCAAGGCAGCGGAAGGCGCGAACCGCCAGCGACGCCGACCACACGCGCTCGGCGCGACAGAGCGCGGGTCGACGGCGTCCTACACCACCGAGCCGATCACCGCAGCCCGCTCGCGGAGCACGTCAACGGCGGCGCGCATGGCGTCGTCTGTGAAGCGCGTCGCCGGTCCCTGCACACCCAGGATCGCCACCAGCGCGCCCGATGTGTCCAGCACCGGCACGCCGACCCCGGCCAGCTCCAGCTCCCGTTCCCGGACCGCGCGCGCCCAGCCCAGCTCGCGAGCCCGCTCGACCTCCGCGTCGAGCAACGCCGTATCGGTGACCGTGTGGTCGGTGTAGGCGGTCAGCTCACCGTCCGGCAGCGCGCCGCCGTAGGCCAGGAACACCTTGCCCACGGCGGTCGCGTGCGGCACGCTGTTGCGCCCGATCGCGGCCACGCTGCGCACCGAGGAGTCGCTGGCGACGAAGTCCACCGTGAAGACGTCGCGCTCGCCGGGCATGGACAGCGTCGCGGTCTCACCGGTGATCGCGGCCAGCTCCTCGAGGTGCGGGCGGACCAGGTCGCGTAGCTCGAGGTTCTCTCTGGCGACGCTCGCCAACTGCAGGATGCGGATGCCTAGCCGGTACTGGCCCGTCGACGGCACGTACTGCAGCAGGCCGCCGTCGACCAGCGTGGCGAGCAGCCGGGATACCGTGCTGACGTTGACCCCGGTACGGCGGGCGATCTCATTGGTACCCAGATCAACACCCGCCTCGGCCAGCACGTTGAGCACGGCGATGGCGCGCTGCACGGACTCCACCTGCCGGACGGCTGGTTTCCCGGTCCTCGGCACGATAAACTCCTTAGTGGAAACACTGTAGCCGACAGGGCAATAGTACGGGAGTGGTACTGGTGGCCGAGCACGACCCACCCCAGACCAAGGCGGAGTGGCGCAGCGCCCTGCGCGCACGACGCTCCGGCGTCTCCCCCGAGACGCGGGAACGGGAGGCCCGTGCCCTCACCGATGCGATCGCAGCGCTGCCGATGGTGCGACCGGGGGTGTCGGTGGGCTGTTACGTACCGTTCGGCCCCGAACCCGGCTCGCTGGCGATGCTCGACGTGCTCTTCGACGCGGGCGCACGGGTGCTGCTGCCGATCGTGCCAACCGGCCGTGGCCCGCTCGACTGGGCGGTCTACGACGGGCCGGACTCGCTGGCCACCGGCCCGCTGCCAGGGCTGCTTGAGCCGGCGGGCGCTCGCCTCGGCCCAACGACCATCGCCGACGCCCGAGTGGTACTGACACCGGCGGTCGGCGTCGACGAGCACGCCGTCCGGCTCGGCAGGGGCGCTGGCTACTACGACCAGTCGCTGCCCTTCACCACGCCGGGCACAGACCTGATCGCCATCGTCCGGGACGACGAGCTGGTCCGGCAGCTGCCGGCCGAGCCGCACGACGTGCGCACGACCGCGGCACTCACCCCGGAGCAGGGCCTCATCCCCTTACCGCGGTGAGCGACGACATGCACGACGTCGTCGTCATCGGAGGTGGGTGCATCGGCAGCGCGACCGCGCTGCAGTTGCAACGCGCTCAACCCGGGATAGACGTCGTGGTGATCGAGCCGGACCCGACGTATGCCACGGCCGCGACCATGCGCGCCACCGGCGGCGTGCGGCAGCTGTTCACCCGGCAGGAGAACATCGCGCTGTCCCAGTACACCCTCGACGTCATCCACGACTGGGCCTGCTTCCTCGGGCTGAGCGAGGAAGCCCCTGACCTCGACTGGACGCCCAACGGCTACCTGTTCATCGCCCCGCGCGAAACGACCAAGACCCTTGAGCAGAACTACGCCGTCCAGACCTCCCTCGGCGTTGCGGCCGAATGGCTGGACCTCCCCGAGCTCGCCGCGCGGTTCCCGCAGCTCGAAACCAACGATCTCGGTCCAGCGGTGCTTTCCCCGCACGACGGGTGGCTCGACCCGCACGCATTCCTCAAGGGAACGCGCCAGGCCGCCCAGCGACGAGGCGTCGCCTACCTCACCGACCGGGTCACCGAGCTGAGCACCGCTGGCCCACGCGTGACCGGCGTGACGCTTGCCTCGGGAAAGGCGCTGACCGCCGACTCGTTCGTCGACGCCGCGGGCGTCGCGGCGCCGAAACTCGCGGCGCAAGCCGGGATGCCGCTCCCGGTCGAACCGATGCCTCGGCACGAACACTATGTCGACGCCCCCGGCGACTACACCGAACTGCCGTTCATCAAGGACCCGGATGGCCTCGCGGTCCGCCCGGAAGGCAGCGGCCTCGCGGTGGGGCTCGTCGACTTCGACCGGCCAGCCAGCGTCGACCTGCCCGCCGATCACGGCTACTTCGACCACCATGTCTGGCCGGCACTGGCACACCGCATTCCCGGACTCGACTCGCTACGCCTGCGCCGCACGTGGTCCGGCCACTACGACCAGAACCGCCTCGACGGCAACATGATCATCGGCAACTGGCCGGGACACGTGGAGAACTTCTTCGTGGCGTCCGGGTTCTCCGGGCATGGCCTCATGCACTCGCCCGGCGTCGGCCGCGCGCTCGCGGAGCTCATCGTGCACGGCAAGTACCGCACGATCGATCTCACCGCGATGGGATACCAGCGCGTGCCCGACGACAAGCCGTACCCCGAGCTCGGCGTTCGATAGCGCCCTGGCACATCCCGAGCGTGACTCCTCACCTGGCGACAGGTCTGGCCCTCGCACCCTCTCGCGCGGTAGAATTTTCCCTAGTGGAGATAGTATTTCCACTAGGGCAATTACTCGAGCCGCACGAGGTGACGACATGACTCCACACCACGCCCGATTCGTGATCATCGGCGCCGGGATCCACGGCCTCTCAACGGCCTGGCACCTGGCCCGCAGACTCAAGGCCACCGGACAAGGCAGCGGCCAGGACGTCCTGGTCATCGACAAGAAGGGCATCGCGGCAGGCGCATCCGGCGTGGCCTGCGGTGTCATCAGGAACAACTACTTCCAGCCCGCGATGCGCGAGCTCATGGCGCACTCGGTCGACATATGGGAGTCCGACCCGGCGGCCTTCTCCTACCACCCGGTCGGCTACCTGCAGATCGCGCCCGAGGTCATGCGCGCCGACGTCGGCCAGATCTACACCGAGCAGCAAGCGATCGGCTACACCTCGGAGCTCATCGACGGGGCCGAGGCGTCGAAGTCGTACCTGACCGGTTACTTCTCCGACTGGCAGGCGCCAGGAATCTCGGTGGTGCTGCACGAGAAACGCGGCGGTTATGCCAACAACGTCGCCTCCATGCGCGGGCTGGCCGCCAAGGCGGCCGCCGAGGGCGTGACGATCCAGAGCGGCGTCACCGTGACCGGACTGACGCTCGACGGCGGCGCCGTCACCGCCGTCGAGACGGACTCCGGCACCATCGGCTGCGAGCAGCTCGTGGTCGCGGCGGGCCCATGGGTGCGCGACTTCTGGTCGATGCTCGACCTGCCAAGCCACATCCCGGTGACAACGCCCGACGGCACCACCCGCCAGGACGTTCCGATGTGGACGTACTGGGCGCTGCAGGAGGGCACGCTCGACGTGGACCCGAGCACCTTCACCGACAACGACGGCCAGCTGCCCCCCGTCGTGCACGTCGACTCTGACCAGCCGCTCTACGACGACGTCGACGGCGGTCTGATCACCGACAAGATGTGGGGCATCTACTACAAGCCGGACTTCAACTTCGGCGGCGTCCAGGGTGGCGCTTCCCCGAACCCGATCGACCGGCCTGCCGCCGACGTCGCAGTCGACCCGTATGGTCCCGACAGCCCCGAGTTCGCCGTCGGCGACAACTTCGTCCGGATGTGGACCTCGGCGCTCGCGCACTGCCACAAGCGCTTCGAGGGCAAGCGGGACGTGTACAAGCGGGAGCCGTCCGGCGGCATCGGGGCGTTCACGCCGGACAGCTTCCCTGTCTTCGACACCTTCCGGCAGAACGCCTACGTCATCGCCGACGCCAACCACGGCTACAAGATGATCGGCATCGGCGAGCTGGTCGCCGACGAACTGCTCGGCGAGCGGCGGTCGCTGCTGGAACCGTTCCGATTCGACCGCTACCGCACCGGCAAGCTGCACCCGACGAGCAACTCCCCGTTCCCCTGGAGCTGACGTGGCTGGAAACGGCACCGCTCGCGTTCTGTTCGTCCAGCATCAGGACGACTGCCCGCCGGGTCACGTCGGAGACCGAATCAGGGAGCGCGGCGCCGAGGTCGAGGTCGTCCGGGCACAGGCGCCACGCCTGCCCGACCCGAGGGACTTCGACCTGATCGTCCCGCTCGGTTGCTACGACTCCGCCTACGACGAGTCCCTGCCCTACCTCGGGCGGGAGTGGAAGCTGCTCACCGCGGCGGTGGCGTCGGACGTGCCGGTGTTCGGCATCTGCTTCGGCGCGCAGCTGCTGTCGCGGGTGCTGGGTGGCGAGGTCCGCCCAGCACCCGGCGGCCCCGAGATCGGTTGGCTCACGGTCGATACCGCCCCGCGAGCCGCGGGCACGGTGGAGCCAGGCCCGTGGCTGGTGTGGCACCTCGACGTCATGACCCCACCGCCGGGCGGCGTCGAGCTCGCCAGAACCGACGTGGGGACGCAGGCGTTCAGCCACGGCAGGCACCTCGGGGTGCAGTTCCATCCCGAGGCGACGGTCGAATCCACGCTCGCCTGGGCGGAAACCTTCCGCGATCGCCTGCCCGAGACCGGCAGCAGCTACGACGAGATCGCCACCACCACCCGGCAGGTGGCCGCCGACGCGCCGCGAAGGGCCTACGCGCTGACCGACCGCGTGCTGGACAGGGCGCTGCGCCACAGCGCTTGTTGATCAGCCTTGCTCCGTGAGTGACGAAATTTCGTACTTTTCATCCGATTTGGATCGGCACCGAGGGAGCAAGGCTGATCAACTCCGGTCCGACGTCGAGGATCCGGCCACGGCGCGGAGGGTGACCGGAGTGAAACCCCCCGCGCCGTGGCCGGAAGCGCTCAACGGTTGTTGCCGAGAAAGGTGGTCATCGAGTCGTCAAGCTCCTGCCACCACGGCGTGTGGTGCGCCGGCGCAACCGTGCCGGTGCACGGCGACGAGAAGGACCGATCCCGGTAGCCGGTGATCGACTCCTCCTTGTGGTGCTCCCAGGTCTTGAAATGCTCACGGGTGAGGTCGAGGTCGAACGCAGGGTAGTCGACGTCCTGATACAGGTCGGCCATGTAGTCAGCCTGGAAGTCGATCTCCTCGATCGGCGTCTCGCAGGCGTCGAGCGCGGCGCGCCACGCCGCGACCTCGGTGGCCATCACGTCCCGCGCGGGCAGTGTGACCGTGCCGAGAATGTAGTCGCGCGCGCACCACGCCTGGCCGTCGAACATGGTGAACGTGTAGTACTGATCCTGCATCCCCAGGTACATCATCTTGGGGTTGTCGAGCCAGAAGACACCCTTGTACAGGTTGTCCGGGTAGAGCACGTTATTGGTGCGCAGCCTGAGATCTTCCGCGACGAATCCGAGCGAGTGCTGGTATCCGGTGCACAGCACGATCGTGTCCACCCGCCGGGACGTGCCGTCGACGAAGTGCGCGGTGTCGCCATCGACGTGGGACAGCTTCGGCACCTCGTCGATGCCGTCCGGCCACGGGAAGCCCATCGGGTTGCTGCGGTAGGAGATCGTCACCGACGCGGCGCCGTACTTCTTGCTTTGCAGCGCGATGTCCTCCGCCGAGTAACTGCTGCCCACCACCAGCAGGTCCTTGCCGTCGAACTCACGGGCGTCCCGGACATCGTGCGAGTGCATGATCCGGCCGGGGAACTGCTCGAAGCCGGGATACGACGGCACGTTCGGCACCGAGAAGTGGCCGGTGGCGACGATGACGTAGTCGAACTCCTCGGTCCGGGTGGTGCGTTCGTTCAGGTTCTCGAGCGTGACGGTGAACGTGCCGGTCTCCTGGGAGTAGGAGATCCACCGGACAGCGGTGTTGAACTCGATGAACTGCCGGACGTTGTTCTTCTTGGCCCTGCCGGTGATGTAGTCGTAGAGCACTTCACGCGGTGGGAACGACGGGATCGGGTGGCCAAAGTGCTCGTCGAAGGAGTAGTCGGCGAACTCGAGACACTCCTTCGGGCCGTTCGACCAGAGAAATCGATACATGCTGCCGTGTACCGGCTCACCGTACTCGTCCAGGCCGGTGCGCCAGGTGTAGTTCCACAGCCCACCCCAGTCACTTTGCCTTTCGAAGCACACGATCTCCGGAACGTCCGCTCCGTCGGCACGCGCCTGCTCGAATGCGTGCATCTGCGCGAGGCCGCACGGGCCTGCTCCAACGATCGCGACACGTGACGCCATCTCAGCCTCCATCCAGCGAAGTCATCGACATTATTTTCCTACTGTGAGACACTGTTTCCTATAAGTGGACAGCTTATCCTGCGGTCCCGTGCCTGTCCATACCGTGAACAGAGACGAGGGAAGATGACTGCGACGATCATTGACGGCAAGGCGGTAGCGCGTCTGGTAGGCGATCGAACCGCACGGGAGGTCACCGAACTGCCGGACACGCCGGGTCTGGCGACCGTGCTCGTCGGCGAGGACCCGGCTTCGGCGGTATACGTGAACAACAAGCGCAAACAGTGTGTCCAGGCCGGGATGCTAGATCTGCACCAGCATCTGCCCGGTGACATCAACCAGCGCGCGCTCGCGACGACCCTGGCAGAGCTCAACGCTGACCCTCGGGTCACCGGCATCCTGCTGCAGCTGCCACTGCCCGATCACCTTGACGCCGCGCCGCTGATCGCCAGGATCGACCCGGACAAGGACGTCGACGGGCTCACCACGCTCAGCGCGGGCAGACTCGCGCAGGGGGCGGCCGGCCTGCGCCCGTGTACCCCGTCCGGGGTGATCGAGCTGCTCGACGCCTACGAGATCCCGATCGAAGGTGCGCACGCCGTCGTCGTCGGCCGCTCTGAGCTCGTCGGAAAACCACTGGCGCAGTTGCTGCTGCAGCGCAACGCCACGGTCACGATCTGCCACTCCCGCACCCGCGACCTCACCGCGGTCACCAGGCAGGCGGACATCCTCGTCGCGGCGGCGGGCGTGCCAGGGCTGATCGGCGCGGACGCCATCGCGCCCGGCGCCACGGTCATCGACGTGGGCATCCACCGCACCGACGACGGGCTGCGAGGCGACGTCGACTTCGCCGCGGCGAAGGAGGTCGCTGGCGCGAT
Source organism: Actinophytocola sp. (assembly GCA_009377475.1). Classification (GTDB taxonomy): domain Bacteria; phylum Actinomycetota; class Actinomycetes; order Mycobacteriales; family Pseudonocardiaceae; genus Haloechinothrix_A. Next base: position 25,094 of record WHTY01000054.1, on the reverse strand, counting down.
CACGCCGGTACCGGGCGGTGTCGGGCCGATGACGATCGCGATGCTGCTGCAGAACACCGTGACTGCCGCGGCGGCCCGGTATGCCGCGGGCCGGTTCGCCAGCGGCGTCGCGTCGTAACCGGGTGATTGAAGTAGGTATGCCGGTGGGGGTTCCTCCCCTGCCAGCTCGGGTGCCGGACGGGAAGACTGCCAACGTGGACAAGTACTACATGGTCGACTGGGTCCTACCCCCTACCCAGTTGGTGGACCTGCAAACCGCGCAACGGGCGATCAACGAGGCCGGGCGCAGGCTGACTGAGGAGGGGCATCGCGTGCGCTGCCTGCACAGCACCTACGTACCGGCACAGCGCCGCTGGGTGTGCGTATTCTCAGCGAGCAGCGCGGAGGCCATCCGCAAGACCCACGAGATCGCGCAGCTACCGGTCCCGCACATCGAGAGCGCACTCGATCTCACCCTCATGGATCGACTCGCGGGCTGACGTGCCTGCTTGCCTGGTCACGGGGCCGACCGTAGGATCTCATCATCATGTCCGCCTCGAAGTCCGCCGGCCGCGCGGGCAACCTTCCGGCCGAGCTGACGAGTTTCATCGGACGTCGCCACGAGATCGCCGAGATCAAACGGCTACTGTCGGCGTCCCGGCTGGTGACCCTCACCGGCGTCGGCGGCGCGGGTAAGACCCGGCTGTCACTGCGCACGGCCGCTGATCTCCAGCGCGCGTTCACCGACGGCGTCTGGTTTGTCGAACTCGCCGCCCTCGAAGACCAGGCGCTGCTCAGCCAGACCATCGCCAGCACGCTCGGGCTCCATGACCGCACCGCACGGTGGCCCGTTCCCGCGCTCGCGGAGTACCTGTCGGACAAGCGCCTGCTGCTTGTGCTGGACAACTGCGAGCATCTGCGCAACGCCTGCGCCGTGCTCGTCGACACGGTGCTGCACGCGGCGCCAGGGGTGCACGTCCTCGCGACGAGCAGGCAGGCGCTCGGTCTCACCGGTGAGCACATCTTCCAGGTGCCGACGATGTCCCTGCCGGATCCGGACCGGATGCCGCCACCGGACGCGCTCGGCCAGTACGAGGCGGTCAACCTGTTCGTGGACCGCGCGGTCGCGGTGCGGCCCGATTTCGAGGTGTCAGCCGACAACGCGGACATGATCGTCCGTATCTGCCAGCGGCTCGACGGCATACCGCTGGCGATCGAGCTCACCGCGGTACGACTGCGCGCGCTCGACCTCTCCGACATCTTCGACCGGCTCGAAGATCGCTTCCGGCTGCTCACCGGTGGCAGTCCGGGCGTGTTGCCACGGCACCAGACGTTACGGGCGCTCATCGACTGGAGCAACGCGCTGTGCTCGGATCGGGAAAGCATCCTGTGGGCGAGGCTCGCGGTCTTCTCCGGCGGGTTCGACCTCGCTGCGGCCGAAGCGATCTGTTCGGACGACAAGATCCCCGAACAGGACGTCGTCGGCCTGCTCGCGGCTCTCGTGGACAAGTCCATCGTCGTCGCGGAGCACCAAGACGGTCGGCTGCGGTATCGCCTGCTCGAGACGATCCGGCAGTACGGACTGGAGCGGCTGGCGCAGGACGGCGACGAAACGGCGGTGCGGGCACGCCACCGCGACTACTTCGTCCAACTCGTGGAGCGTGCCCTCACCGAATGGCTCGGCCCGCGGCAGGAAGCATGGCTGACCACCCTGCTGCGCGAGCACCACAACCTCCGCGCCGCCTTCGAAGGCTGCCTCACCGCGCCTGGACAGGCCGACACCGGGTTGCAGATGGCGGGAGCGCTGTGGTTCTTCTGGATCGCGACCGGCCTGACCAGTGAGGGACGTCGCTGGCTGGAGCGCGGCCTCGCCGCGGGCAGCGAGCCGAGCGCGGCGCGGGCACGAGCGCTGTGGGTGTGTGGTTACCTGTGCACGATCCAGGAAGACGTCACCGCGGCGCGGCAGATGGCAACCGAGTGCCAGTCACACGCCGACCAGCTGGACGACCCCGACGCGGCGGCATGGGCGGTGCAGCTCACCGGCATGATCGCGATGTCGGCCGGTGAGCTGGCACGTACCAGCGAGGCGCTGTCGGACGCATTGCATCGGCATCGGGAGAACGACAACCCGCTCGGGATCCTGGACACCAGCTTCTACCTGGTCGCCGTGACCGCGTTGCTCCGCGACCTCGACCGCGCGGTCCACATCGCGGAGGACGCCATCGCACTGTGCGACTCGCTCAGGGAACGCTGGCTGCGGTCGTACATGCTGTGGGACCTGAGTCTCGTCGCGTGGCAGCAGAACGACTACGGGCGGGCGGCGGCGTCAGCGATGGCCGGGCTCCGGCTCGCCCGCGAGTTCAACGAGCAGTGGGTGATCGCGTTCTGCTTCGAGATCCTGGCGTGGACGGCGCACGGCGAGCGGAAGCTGCCACGGGCGGCCCGGCTGCTCGGCGCTGCCGACCGGCTCTGGCGGCGGATCGGCGCTCCGCTGTTCGGGATGCGGCACCTGGTGACCTTCCACCATGAGCAGCAGGACCAGGTGCGGGAAGCGCTCGGCGGCAGGCGCTTCGACGCCGAGTTCAGTGACGGCGTCCTCATGCCCACAGACGACGCCATTGTCTTCGCGCTCGACGAACGGGAGTTGCCGCGCGAAGCGGCCGGTTCGGCGCGGGAGGACGAGACACTGACCCGGCGCGAACGCGAGGTCGCCAGCCTGATCGCGAACGGTCTCAGCAACAAGGAGATCGCCACCAAGCTGGTGATCGCCCGCCGCACAGCGGAAGCGCACGTCGAGCACATTCTGGGCAAGCTGGGGTTCTCGTCACGATCGCAGGTCGCGGCGTGGGTCGCCGAGCAGCGTGGCGCGGAGATGAGCGCGCACGAACATCGCTGAGACCGCGACGGGCGGCAAGGTACGGATGGTTTAGGTACGGGCCTACGTAATTGCCCCATGCCTACGTTCGGTGATCCGCACCACACTGGCAGGACAACGCCCCACGACGGGCCCAGCCAGATACCGCAGGAGGGACACCGTGCTCGCCGAAACGCACACACTGGCATCACCCCGCTCCACAACCACTGTCTCTGACCTCGACGAGCAGACCTCGGAATCGTGGCAGGTCCCCCATGACTTCAGACATGGCATCCAACACCTCACCCGGGGCGTCGCCGTCCTGACCACCAGCGATGCTCACGGTGAGCGGTACGGCGTCACCACGACGGGAGTATGCGCGCTCAGTATGGACCCGCCGACCCTCGTCGTCTGTGTCCGCAGGCGTTCCACGCTGGGGACGCACCTCCCCCGCACCCGCCAGTTCTGCGTGAATGTGCTGTCTTGGCGGCAGCGCCGTATCGCCGAGGCATTCGCCGGGCGGCGTGGTGTCGCGGTGGACCGGTTCAAGCACGGCGAGTGGACGACGAGCGCCCATGGTTCGCCGGTGCTGGCACAGGCGCTTGCTTCGTTCGAGTGCGAGGTCGACTTGCTCTACGGCTACCCGAACCACCTCATCGTCGTCGGCAGCGTGCGGCAGGTCGAGCAGTCGGGCGAGCAGGACGATCCGCTCGTCTACGCATCCGGTCAGCTGTCATCCCTTGTGCCGTCGGAACACCCGGGCGCGGCCATGGCAGCCGTGTCCTGAGCACGCGCTGACCCCCGGAGAGGCCGATGACGCTCGCCCAGCTGCGCACCTTCCTCGCCGTCGCCGACGCTGGCTCTGTGCACGCCGCCGCCAAGCAGCTCTATGTCACGCAGTCGGCGGTCTCGGCGTCGCTGACCGCGCTGCAACGGTCGCTCGGCACGCGGCTCATCCAACGCGACGGCCGCGGCCTGCGGCTGACGGACGCGGGGGTGGTCTACGCTGGCTATATCAGGCGGGTGCTCGGCCTGCTGGACGAGGCGAGCGCCGCGGCCGCGGCGGAGGACGACCCGGAACGCGGGGTGTTACGGATGGCCGCGGTGACAACGGCTGGTGAGCAGATTCTGCCACGGCTGCTCACGAGCTTCCGCAACCGTCATCCGCAAATCGGCATCCAACTGGAGGTCGGCAACCGCGAGCGAGTGCGCGCGCTCCTCGAACGCAGGGAGGTCGACCTGCTGCTCGGCGGCAGAACCACCGTCCGCAGAGATGTCACCGTGCTCGGCGTCCGCCCGCATGAACTGATCATCGTGGCACCCGGGGACGGCTACACCCTCGCTGACCGAAGCGATCTGGTCGGATGGGCAGACCGGCAGACATGGCTGCTGCGTGAGAAGGGCTCTGGCACCCGTGAGACCACGGAGCGGTATCTCGCGGGGCTAGAGTTGCCCAGCGCACCCCACAGCCTGACCGTCGGGTCCAACGCGGCCATCAGGGAAGCGGTGATCGCCGGGCTCGGCGTCACCCTGATCTCCCGCGACGCGGTGCTCCGCGAACTCGCCGACGGCACGCTCGTCGAGGTCCCGCTGCCCGAGACACCCCTGCCCCGCGACTGGCACCTCGTCGCCCATCCGGGCACGTTACCGGCGACCGCGACCGCACTGGTCGCCCATGTGCTCATGACCGGTGAGTTCCGCCGGCCGCAGCAGGACAAGCCGGACACCGAGCAGCGGGCGCGGGAACTCCCCGACCGGGTGGGCGTCGCGCCGCAACTCCGCGACCCCATCACAAGCTAGGACGGCCATGCACGGCCAGCGGTACGCCCCAAGACGACAGCATGCGGCCGGCGGCAGTGACCACTGCCGCCGGCCGCATGGATCGCGGTTACTGAGGTTACTTGCCGACCTTGCCGACGTCGCTGATCGTGGTGGACTCCGCACCGGCATGCGCGCCGTCGCCATCACCCGGTGCGACGGTGGCCGGGATGGTTTGCGGCTCACCATCGTGCACCACGTCCCAGTAGTGCCGGTCGAACCCGCTGACCTCGACGTCTTCGGACACCCGAAGGCCACTGGTCCGCTCAAGAACGAACGACAGCACCGCGGCCGTCGCGAAGCCCATGGCCACCGCCACTGCCAGGCCGAGCAGCTGCCACAGGACATTCACCTCAGCGTGCTGGAACGCGAACGGACCAGACTCGACGCCGAAGTACCCGCTTTGCGGCGTGCCCCACTGGACAAGGCCGACCATGATGATCCCGTAGGAACCTGCGGCGAGGAACAGCGGGCCGAGCTTGTGCTCGTCATGCTCGCGACGCTGTGTCCACTCGTAGAACAGGTACGCGACCACCGGGGCGAAGAGCGCGACAAGGAACATCTGCCACGGCTTGTAGACGTCGAACGCTGGCGCCCCGGACAGGTAGCCTGCCAGCGGACCGAGCAGGGTGTAGATATAGCTCTTCGTCCGGTAGGCGATCACCGCTCCGGTCAGCGCCCCACCTGCCCAGGCGAGGGCGTAGTTGTTGAGCGCGACACCGATACTGCTGTCGGACATCGTGACGCTGACGAACAGCGCCTCGGGATCGAAGAAGAACCCGCAGGACACGATCACCATCGGCAGCCCAGCGAAGATCACCATAAGGCCAATGGCCGCAAGGCCGAGGTTGTAGTTGCGGTAGTCCCCGAACCGCGGGTGCGGCCGGTACATGCCTGCGCGCTTCCCCACCCTGCGCGTCAGGTACACACCGACCGCGCCTGCGAACACGTAGACGAATCCCGAACCGAAGAAGTCGTGGTAGCCCAGGTTGGTCAGCGGACCGACCGATCCCCAGGTCAACCAGCTCAGCACGGACGACACGATGGCGGCGACGAACGAGATGACGTAGTACGCGGACGGCTTGATCCGCTCCTCGCAGCCGAAGTGGATCAGTATGTTGATGATCCCCGCGAAGCAGGCGAGGAAGAAGATGAAGATCTGCTGGTTGTTCAGCGCGGCGCCCATCCCGTCGGGATCGACGTTCTGGGCGAGATCGTTGGCGAACGTGCCACCCAGCCACCAGTCCGCGATCGACTGCCAGTACGGGTTCGCGACCTCGAAGGCCACGTAGTACTGCCAGTTCCAGATCGCGAATCCGATCAGGAAGTACACCGCGAACCCGATGAAGAACCCGAGGAGCTTCTGGATCACGGCGTCGAAGGCATTCACCCGCCGGACCCCGCCGAGGGAGACGAGCAGCAGGCCGGCGACGACGAAGATCGCGCCGACAGTGCCCGATGCGTACACAACGTTCTGTACGACCGAGTTGGTCGTCACCTGGTCCGGAAAGGTTGGCTCTTGCTGCGAGAACAGTTGCCCCTGAGTCCACAACGTGGACATCGCGGTTGGCGCCATGGCTTCTCCTAGCGAACAGTCCTGTGTTATCGGCTACGCAGGCCGGTAATGTGACTCAGATCATGCTGCGTAGCGCCACGGCTGTAAACCCCTTGGAGAAACTTTGTTGCATACACTTAAACATAATCTCCGGCGCAACGCACGTGGCCTGCACTAAGCCTAGACACGCGCATGCGATCGACTATCACTCATGCGGGTGAGGTCAGTTGCGACGAGCGGGCGCAATTCACTGTGGGGATACGTCAGGGGGCCGATGCTGGGCGCTGGCACCGAACATCGGCCCCCGTCGTCGCGCTGCAGTTGGTCTGGAAGGTCGCCGTCAACGTCAGCGTGAAGTCGGCCTTGCCATTCTGCACAGGAAAGTCACCCTCGGCGTTGAAGCTCTGCTTGTTGGCGGCCTAGTCCCGCGGCTGCTCCCCCTGCTGCGGCACCGCCACCTCGATGTGTTCCAGCTTGTTCAGCTCCGACGTGGACATCTGCTCCGTCGCGGCGTACACCTCCTCCTGGTGCTCTGCGATGCGCGTGTCCACCAACTGGCTGAGCGCGTAGGCGATCGCGCCGGTCTGCCGCACGGTGCGGTCATCCAGCGCGGGCTGCGGGGTCGACGTGATCGCGATCCCCGTCGGTCTGCCGTGCTCGTCCTGCGCCGCGCCGATGTCGAACCGCTCTCGTGGGTTGTGCACCGGATCGGCGTGATGCTTCCGGAGCTTCCGCAGCGCTTTGTGCCATTCCAGCACCTCACCCTGCAGTTCCGTGGCCGCCACATCGGACTCGGTGAGGCACGTGCCTCGCTCGCCGCTGGTGAAACACCGGGAGTACGACAGCAACGCCGTCGTCCACAACCCTTCGATCACGATGTCGTCCCGCTGGGGCCCGGCGAGTTCGGTGACGAGGCGTTCGCAGCAGCGCAACACCGTCTGGAGGTCGTTGAAGATCGCGGCGAGGTCGGCGAGCGCCCGCGCGGCCTGGGTGTTCAGTCGCCGGACGGCGATTGGGGTGTCCGTCGCGCTCGTCATGTCGCGGTCAGCCCTTCTGCGCGGTCGGTGGTGTCAGGTCGGCGGTGGCGGCACGGTCGGGTTCGTGACGCCGACACACGCTAAGCCCGCGGCCGGCGTCCGGGTGTCTCACATTGAGACGTCCCCGCCGCCGCGCGGGAGGTGTCATGGATGTTCCAGCACACTGCGCGGCCGCCGTTGGGCGTGCGCATGGGGTATCCGGCCAGCGGGGGCCGCTTCGGCGGAAGGTATCCGATGCGCGACGACACACCCCGAGACCAGGATCCGGCAGCCGCCGGGAGCCCGGCGCAGGACAACGGCACGACGTCGGGCCGGGACCCGGCGGCCACCTCCACATCAAATGACGAGGCGTACAGCCAGTGGACGATCGTCAACGTCGTCTTCGGCCATCTCGTCGAGCAGGGGCTGCATCCCACGCTCGGCGACCACGGCGATCCCGGCGAGCACGCCGCCAACCTGTTGCGCGCGCTCGGTGTCACACCGGCGGCAGAGGGCGACCCGCGGATTCAGCAGCACGTTCACGAGGAACTCGCCCAGCTCAGAGCCGTGATGATGGGCGAGCAGTGACGACAGGTGCCCGCGCGACGCCCCGGCGCCCGGCGCCCCCGAGCCCAAGGTGCCCTTGGGTACCGAATATGTACCCAAGGGCACCTTGGGCTCGCCCGGCCGCGGCCGGCACATCCGCCACCGAGCCATCTTGTCGCCATCTCGTCTCATATTGAGACCCGCATCACGGTCGCCCGGCCCTCTAATCGACACCCATAGGACGCACGCCACCTAACCGGCGCTCGTCCCCACCGCGCCCGAGGTTCGCAATCAACGGCGCGTCGGCAGGAGCGACGGGTAAGGAGTGATCATGAGCCGCCAGAGCGTGGCAAAGGCCCACCAGAAGATCCAGGAGCTCTCCTGGGAACCGGCGTACCACGAGCCGGTATCGCAGTACGGAACCGACTACACGTTCCGCAAAGCCAAGAAGAAAGACCCACTGAAGCAGGTCCTGCGTTCGTACTTCCCGATGCAGGAGGAGAAGGACCACCGCGTCTACGGCGCGGAGGACGGCGCGATCCGGGGCAACATGTTCCGGCAGGTGCAGGAGCGGTGGCTGGAATGGCAGAAGCTGTTCCTGTCCATCATCCCGCTGCCGGAGATCTCGGCCGCGCGCGCGATGCCGTTGCTGTTCCGCACCGTGCCGAACCCTGAGCTGCACAACGGCCAGGCCATCCAGATGATCGACGAGGTAAGGCACTCGACGATCCAGCAGAACCTCAAGCGCCTTTACATGAACAACTACATCGACCCGGCGGGCTTCAACTCGAGCCTGCGCAACTTCCAGAACGACTACTGCGGCACCATCGGCAGGCAGTTCGCGGAGGGCTTCATCACCGGTGACGCCATCACCGCCGCGAGCATCTACCTGACGATCGTCGCCGAGACGGCGTTCACCAACACGCTGTTCGTCGCGATGCCAGCCGAGGCGGCGGCCAACGGTGACTACCTGCTGCCCACGGTGTTCCACTCGGTGCAGTCGGACGAGTCGCGCCACATCAGCAACGGCTACGCCACCCTGCTGATGGCGCTCTCCGACGAGGGCAATCACCAGCTGCTGGCCCGCGACCTGCGGTACGCGTGGTGGACCAACCACCGGGTCGTGGACGCCGCGATCGGCACGTTCATCGAGTACGGCACCAAGGACCGGCGCAAGGACCGCGAGAGCTACGCGGAGATGTGGCGGCGGTGGATCTACGACGACTACTACCGCAGCTACCTCGTACCACTCGAGAAGTACGGCCTCGAAATCCCGCACGACCTCATCGAGGAGTCCTGGAACCAGATCTGGCACAAGGGCTACGTGCACGAGGTCGCGCAGTTCTTCGCGACGGGGTGGCTCGCCAACTACTGGCGCATCGACCCGATGACCGACGAGGACTTCGAGTGGTTCGAGCACAAGTACCCAGGCTGGTACGACAAGTACGGCAAGTGGTGGGAGAACTACAGCCGCCTTTCCGTCCCGAATGGACACAACCCGATCGCCCTCGAGGACGTCGACTACGTCTACCCGCACCGGTGCTGGACCTGCATGGTGCCGTGCCTCGTGCGTGAGGACATGGTGACGGACAAGGTCGAGGGCCAGTGGCGGACCTACTGCCACGAGGCGTGCCGCTGGACGGACGTCGAGGCGTTCCGGCCCACCTACCAGGGCCGTTCGACGCCGAACATGGGTCAGCTCATCGGCTCGCGCGAGTGGGAGACGCTGTACCACGGCTGGAACTGGGCCGACATCGTCTCCGACATGGGCTTCGTCCGCGACGACGGCAACACGCTTGTCGCCCAGCCACATCTCGATCTCGACCCGAAGAAGATGTGGACGCTGGACCACCTGCGCAGGTGCCCGCCGTTGCAGAGCCCGAACGTCGTGCTCAACGAGATGACCGACGAGGAAAGGGCCGTGTTCCAGGCCGACTACAACGCGCAGGGGCCCGCTGGACGGCCGGCAGGCGCAGCGTCCTGAGCGGTCCTGACGAGTCGAGTAACCGCCACGAGCCCCGGGGAGGGCCCCGATCCCATTGCCCGTCAGGGCCCTCTCCTCCCTCGTGGTGACCGTATGAGCGACCCGCAACGAGCGACCCGAACGAGCAATCAGTGATGAGGCAGGCATGGCGGACAAGCACCGGGTGCGGTTCGAGCCGGTAGGCGTGGAGATCGAGGTCGACGAAGACCAGAACATCCTGCGCGCCGCCGCCGAGCAGGGCGTGATGCTCATGCACGGCTGCAAGGAAGGGCAGTGCGGTTCCTGCAAGTCGTTCATCCTCGACGGCGACGATGTCGAGCACGACCGGTACTCCACCTTCGCGCTGCCCGACTTCGAGAAGGAGGACGGCTTCACCCTGCTGTGCCGGGCGCACGCGTACGAAGACCTGACGATCGAGCTGCTCAATTACGACGAAGAGATGATCCGCTCGGGGCTGCCGATTCAGGAAGCGGTGGTCGAGGTGGTCGCCAACGACAACGCCACCCACGACATGCGGCATCTCGTCGTGCGGCTGGTCGAGCCGGGTGAGCTGAAGTTCTTCCCAGGCCAGTACGTCGACTTCACCATTCCCGGCACCGAGGAGTCCCGTTCGTTCTCGATGGCCAACACGTCGAGCAGGGAAGGAGGCCTGCTGGAATTCGTCATCAAGATCTACCCGGACGGGCGGTTCTCGGAGTTCCTCGACACCCAGGTGGACGTCGGCGACCGGCTCGACATCACCGGGCCGTTCGGGGTGTTCACGCTGCGGGACGCGCCGGACACCGAGCTGGTTTTCGTCGGCGGTGGTGCGGGGATGGCGCCGATCCTGGCGCTGCTGCGCTGCATGGCAGAGCGCGGGATCAACCGCAAGGCGACCTACTACTACGGTGCCCGCACTCGACGTGACCTGTGCTTCGACGACGAGCTGCGGGAGCTGGAGCAGACGTTGCCGAACTTCCGCTACGTGCCAGCGCTGTCCGAACCGGACGGTGACGACAGCTGGGACGGCGCGGTCGGCCTGATCACCGACGTGGTGCGGGAGCGGGAGGACGACCTCAGCGGTGTGCACGGCTACGTGTGCGGACCGCCGCCGATGGTCGAGGCCGCCCTGGAACTGCTGCCCGTGCTCGGTGTCGCCGATGACGCGATCTTCTACGACAAGTTCACCACAACCGGCGGCGAGGAGTGACGCCGATACACAACACGAGACGCCGATCCATACCTGACAACCGGCCTCGACGAGGCAAGCACCAACGGTAAAGGAACGAGCACATGACAACCACGCAGGAACGCAGCGTGCCGAAACCGGCGTTCACCGACGCCGAGGCAGGCGCAAGAGAGTTCCCTGATTCGAACGCACGCAAGTTCAACTACTTCGTCCCCGCCAAGCGCAAGCAGAGCCACTACGAGGACGTCACCGTCGAGGTGCAGCCCGATCCACGGCACTACCTCGCGCAGGGCTGGCTGTATGGCTTCTCTGACGGCAAGGGCGGCTACCCGCTGGAGTGGACAGTGCTCAAGGCATGGGGCTCCGACCGGCCTGCTCCGGTACGCGGGCCTGGCTCTGGCGGCCAGGGCTACGAGTGGCCGGCCCACGGCTGGCACGAGTTCCGCGACCCGAACGAGGAGTGGGAACTCACCCTGTACCGCTACAATGCGAACGTGGTGCGTCAGCTCAACCAGAACATCGAAGCCGCGAAGCGCGCCAAGGCGTTCGAGCAGTGGAGCACCAACTGGGTGCAGTTCGTCGCCCAGCACGTCGGCGCGTGGATGCACGTCAACCACGGTCTCGGGCTGTACCTGTTCGCCAACGCCAACCGGCGGGCGCCTACGAACATGCACAACAACGCCATCTCGGTGAACAGCATGCACAAGATCCGCTCCGCGCAGGATCTGGCGCTGTACAACCTGACGCTGTCCGAGGAGATCGACGGCTTCGATGGCACCGCACACGTCGAGGCATGGAACTCGGATCCGGTGTGGCAGGGCGTGCGGGACACCGCGGAGCGGCTGACCGCCATCGACGACTGGTGCGAGGCGATCTTCGCGGCCAACGTGGTGTTCGAGCCACTCGTCGGTGAGCTGTTCCGGTCCAACCTGGTACAGCAGGCCGCACCGTCCAACGGCGACTTCGTCACGCCGACGCTGGTCGGCGCCGAGGAGTTCGACTACGCCGAGCGGGATCTGCGCTACACCAAGCCGATGTTCCAGCTGCTGATCGACGACCGCGAGTTCGCCGAGCACAACACGCGAATTCTGCAGCAGTGGCTGGAGACCTGGGTGCCGCGCTGCGTCGCGGCCGCGCGCACGATGCAGCCGTTGTGGTCGCAGCCGGACGCGAAGCCGCCGAGGTTCGAGGACAGCTTCGACCACGCCAAGAACCGCTTCCGAGGAATTCTGTCCGACCTGGGTCTGCGAGTACCGAAGGAGCTGGACCAGTGACCATATTCAAGACAGCGGAAAGCCCGTTCGCATCCAACAACACCGCATCCAACATGTGCGGGTTCACCCTGATGAACAACCAGGTCGGCGTGGTCATGGCCGAGGTCATGGCGACCAAACCCAACGCGACCGTCACCCACCTGCCCTCGATGATCCGGGTGGACGCCACCGGACGACTCGACGTCGTCTACAGCGAGATCGACGAGGCTGCGGGCGAGGAAGAAGGGTGGTTCGACTCGGCGGAGTTCGAGGAGAGCATGTCGACGCACTACGGCCGGATGATCCACGAGGACGACCGGACGATCATGTTCGCCAATCCCGAGGACGCCGCCGAATTCCTTGATTTCGACCTGAAGCCAATCAAATGACACGCCAGCCGGAAGCCGGCCGACGGGCATTCTTCGCCGAGTGCCCGTTCGGCCGCTTTCGGCTGGCGTACCGTCCCCCACTCGATCCGGCCAGGGAGGGCTGTTCACGAAGTCAGGTCGGCGGGGCCGCCGAAGGTGGCTCGCGACGACTGACTCCAAGCGGCGAACGTGCTTGACGCTACAGATCGCCGTGAACAGCCCGACTCGGGAGAAGCAACGGAGTCAATTCCATGTATGAGAAGAATGGCGAGAAATATTTCGTAGTCGACGGCCACACGCATTTCTGGGACGCGAGCCCGCAGAACTGGGTTCCTGGCCAGGAACAGTATGCCAAGGGTTGGATCGAGTGCTTCCACGCCTACCAGGGCCTCGGTCCGCCAGAGACCCACTGGTCGTTGGAGGACTTCCAGAAGTACTCCGAGGAACGGATGATGAAGGACGTCTTTGAGGACGGCTACGTCGACGTCGCGATCTTCCAACCCACCAACCTCAAGCAGTGGTACACCGAGGGCTTCAACACCGTTGAGCGCAACGCGCTGCTGAAGGAGAAGTACCCGGAGAAGTTCGTTCTCAACACCACGTTCGACGCCCGCGACGGCGATGAGGGCCTGCGCAAACTGGAGTCCGACGTGGCGCGTTGGGGCTGCAAGGGCGTGAAGCTCTACACCGCGGAGTGGCGCGGCGAATCCCGCGGCTGGAACCTCAAGAGCCCCGAAGCGGCCAGGTACCTTGAGAAGTGCCGGGAACTGGGCATCAAGAACGTCCACGTCCACAAAGGACCGACGATCTGGCCGCTTGACAAGGACGCCTTCGACGTCGCCGACATCGACTACGCGGCGACCAACTTCCCCGACCTGAACTTCATCGTCGAGCACGTCGGGCTGCCCAGGATCGAGGACTTCTGCTTCATGGCGGTGCAGGAGCCCAACGTCTACGCGGGGCTCGCCGTCGTGGTCGGCGGGCTGATGCACGCCAGGCCGAGGTTCTTCAACAAGGTCATGGGCGAGCTGATGTTCTGGCTCGGCGAGGACAAGCTGATCTTCGGAGCCGACTACGCGATCTGGGAGCCGAAGTGGCAGGTCGAGGGCTTCGTCGACTGGAACATGCCGGACACCGACGAGTACTCCGACTACGGCCCGGTCAGCGTCGAGGCGAAGAAGAAGATCCTCGGCCTCAACGCGGCCAAGCTGTATGACCTCGACGTTCCCGCAGAGCTGCGTCTCGAAGGGCAGCCGGCCGCGGAGCCGGTTGCATCGTGACGATGACGGCCGCACGCTCAGCGGGCGCCATCACCGACCAGGCCGCCAGTGTCGCGGCGGCGGTCTGGTCGGCGTTGGGTACCGTCCGCGACCCAGAACTGGACGATTCGCTCACCGAGCTCGGGTTCGTCTCCCACCACGACGTGACATCGGAGGGCAAGGCCGTGGTTCGGCTGCGGCTGCCCACCTACTTCTGCGCGCCGAACTTCGCCTACCTGATGGTCGCCGACTCCTACGACGCGGTGTCGGCGGTCCCCGGCGTGACGAAGGCCGACGTGCGGTTGGAGGACCACTTCGCCGCCGACGCGATCAACACCGGTGTGGCCGCGCGCGCCGGTTTCGTCGAGTCGTTCCGTGGCGAGGCCGCCGCCGAGCTGGACGAGCTGCGCGCGGGCTTCCTGCGCAAGGCGGTACTGGCGGGGACGGACCGGGTGTGCCGCGCGCTTGTCGCCTCCGGCGTCGACCCTGCCCGGCTCGCTGAGCTCACCCTCGCTGACGCGCCGGAGGGCCCGGACCTGTGGCGGCTCATCGACCGCAGGCACGAGCTCGATCTGCCCTGCCGCGACAGCGACGCGCTGATCGTCGACCCCGCGACCGGCGAGGCCGTTGCGCCCGATGCGCTGCGGACGCATCTGGGCCTCGCCAGGGCGACGCGCGTCAGCCAGGAAGCCAACTCCGGGGTGTGCCGGGGCATGCTCGCCGCCCGCTACCCCGACAGCACCGGCGAGAACCACCACTGAGGAGAACACGGAGAACACCATGAAGGCCGTCAGGGTGCACAAGTACCACCAACAACCAACCATCGACGAGGTGCCGGAACCGGCCGCGAGGGGACCGTTCGACGTCGTCGTCAAGATCGGCGGGGCCGGGGTGTGCCGCACCGATCTGCACATCATCGAGGAGCAGTGGGCCGACAAGACCGGCGTCGCGCTGCCCTACACCATCGGGCACGAGAACGCGGGCTGGGTGCACGAGGTCGGCTCCGCCGTGTCCAATGTGGCCGTCGGCGACACCGTGATCCTGCATCCCACGCCGACGTGCGGGCTGTGCCGGGCATGCCGCGCGGGCGACGACATGCACTGCTCGAACAACGCCTTCCCCGGCATCGACAGCGACGGCGGGATGGCCGAGTACCTGCTCACCTCGGCGCGGGCGTGCATCAAGCTCGACCCCGGCACCCAGCCGGAGGACGTCGCCGCGTTGGCGGACGCGGGCATCACCGCGTACCACGCCGTGCGCAAGGCCGCGCCGCTGCTGCACCCCGGCACGACGTGCGTCGTCAACGGCGCTGGCGGGCTCGGCCACATCGGCATCCAGTCGCTGCGGGCGCTGACCGCGACGAACATCGTCGTCGTCGACCGCAACGCCGAGGCGCTTGACCTCGCCAAGCAACTCGGCGCGGACCAGACGGTGCTGGCCGACGGCAAGCACGTCGACACCGTCCTCGACATGACCAACGGCGACGGCGCCGAGGTCGTGCTGGACTTCGTCGCCGAGCAGGGCGCGCAGCAGGACGCGTTCGCGATGACGCAGCGGGCCGGCTCGCACTTCGTCATCGGCTACGGCAGCAACATCGACATCCCGACGATCGACATCATTTCCACCGAGCGCAACATCATCGGCAACCTGGTCGGCACCTACAACGACCTCGCGGAGCTGATGGTGCTCGCGCAGGCGGGCAAGGTCACGCTGCACACCAAGAAGTATCCCCTCGACGCCGCGCTCGACGCGCTGGCCGATCTCGACGCGGGCCGTGTCAGGGGCCGCGCCATCCTCACCCCCTGATCACCGCCCGATCCGCACCCGTCACGACTCACGAGGAGATCGCATCATGGCCAAGGAACTGCGCTTCGGGCCGCAAGCCCGCGAGCTACTGCTGAGCGGCGTGGACAAGCTCGCGGAGGCGGTCAAGTCCACGCTCGGCCCCAAGGGCCGCAACGTGATCCTGGAACAGATCACCGGATCCCCGGTTGTCACCAACGACGGCGTGACCATCGCGCGGGAGATCCACCTGAAGAACCAGTTCGAGAACATGGGCGCGCAACTGGTCAAGGAAGCCGCCATCAAGACGAACGACATCGTCGGCGACGGCACGACGACGGCGACGGTGCTGGCGCAGGCCATCGTGCACGAGGGCATGAAGGCGATCAGCAACGGCGGCAACCCGGTGCTGGTCAAGCGCGGCATCGACAAGGCGGTCGCCATGCTGGTGGAGCACCTGCAACAGGTGGCCCACCCCGTCGACTCCAGCGAGGACTACGCGCGGGTGGCCGCCATCTCGGCGAACGACGACGACAACGTCGGGGCTGTGATCGGCAAGGCGCTGCACACCGTGGGCGACGCTGGCGTCGTCACCGTCGAGGAGTCCCCCACGATCGGCATGAGCGTCGACTTCGTGGAGGGCTTCGAGTTCGACAACGGCTACATGTCGCCGTACCTGGTCAACGACCCCGGCAGGATGGAGGCGGTGCTCGAGGACCCGTACATCCTGTTGTGCGCCAACAAGATCAGCAAGGTCCAGGACCTCATGCCGCTGCTGGACAAGATCATGCGGAACCCGAAGCCGCTGGTCATCATCGCGGAGACCGTCGAGGGCTCGGCGTTGAGCATGCTGGTGCACAACCACCGCAACGGCACGTTCCAGGCCACCGCGGTCCAGGCGCCCGGCTTCGGTGACCGCAGGCTGCACAAGCTGGAGGACATCGCCGCCATCACGGGCGGCGCGGTGCTGTCCAAGCAGTCCAGCTTCTCGCTGGAGACGATCACGCTGGAACACCTCGGTCGCGCGCGGCAGGTGCGGGTCACCGAGAACTCCACGACGATCATCGACGGCGCCGGCGGTGGTGACCTGCTCGACTTCCGGGTGCAGCAGCTGCGGGCCGAGCTGGAGCGCGCCCAGTACGGCATCGACGAGGACGTCCTCACCGAGCGGATCGGCGCGCTGACCGGCAAGGTCGCGGTGATCCGGGTCGGCGCGGCCACGCCGTCCGAGCTGAAGGAGCTGCAACACCGGGTGGAGGACGCGCTGTCGGCCACGCGTGCCGCGATGGCCGAGGGCATCGTGGCTGGCGGCGGGGCGGCGTTGCTGCACGCCGAACGGGTGCTGGCCGACCACGGCCTGACCGGCGACTACGCCATCGGCGCCGATCTCGTGCGCA
Source organism: Actinophytocola sp. (assembly GCA_009377475.1). Lineage (GTDB taxonomy): Bacteria > Actinomycetota > Actinomycetes > Mycobacteriales > Pseudonocardiaceae > Haloechinothrix_A. The sequence goes on along the minus strand of WHTY01000054.1, from coordinate 8,115 downwards.
GCGCGCTCACCGAACCGGCGTACCTGATCGCGGACAACGCCGGGTACCAGGCACAGGAGATCGTCGCGCGCACGGCGACGTTGGGCGACGACGAAGGGTTCGACGCGCTGCGTGATCGCTACGGCAATATGATCGAGCTCGGAATCATCGATCCATTGCGGGTGTGCCGCTCGGCGTTGCAGAATGGCGCTTCCGTCGCAGGCCTGCTGCTCACGACCAACTCGCTGGTCGCGGAGGAGCAGACGCCGTGGGGCGGCAGTCCGGCGTTGATGACCGAGTTCGGACCACTCGATGAGGGCCTGAACCAGCCGTCGCCGGATGCGAGCACGCCGCAGTCGCTCGGCCTCGGGCCCTCTGTCGGCTGAGGAGGCTGCCGTGATTTTCATCGTCGTCAAGTTCACGATCCGCCCGGAGTACAGCGAGAGCTGGCTCGACGCGGTGTCCGAGTTCACCGAGGGCACCCGTGCCGAGCCGGGCAACCTGTTCTTCGAGTGGTCGAAGAGTGTCGAGGTGCCGAACCAGTACGTGCTGGTCGAGGGCTTCGCGGGGCAGGAGGCTGGCAAGGAGCACGTGAACTCCGCGCACTTCAAGGCCGCGATGAGCTGGATGCCGGACTACATCGCGACCACGCCGGAGATCATCAACGCCGAGATCCCCAACGAGGGGTGGGGCCAGATGGGCGAACTCTCGCCGAGCAACCCGTGACGGGTGACCCATGACCGCCGCGCTGGAACGGGTCAGGCTGCTCATCGGCGGCAAGGCCGTCGATGCGGCGTCGGGTGCGACGTTCGAGTCGCAGAACCCGTACACCGGCCGGAGCTGGGCGGTGCTGTCCGACGGCGGCGCCAGAGACGTCGACGCCGCCGTCGCGGCAGCGCGCGACGCCTTCGAGGGTGAGTGGGGCCGCACCACCGGGCAGCAGCGAGCGGCCCTCATGCGACGGCTCGCCGACCTGATCAGCGACAACGCCGAGAGTCTTGCACGGCTGGAGGTCAACGACTCAGGCAAGCTGTACCGGGAGATGCGGGGTCAGCTCGCCGCGCTCGGCGGCTGGTACCACTACTACGCCGGGCTCGCGGACAAGCTGGAAGGCCGTCAGATCCCGACGCCGAACCCGGACTACCTGGTCTACACGCGCAAGGAGCCGGTCGGGGTGGTCGCGGCGATCACGCCGTGGAACTCGCCGCTGATGCTGCTGAGCTGGAAGCTCGCCCCGGCGTTGGCGGCGGGCTGCACGGTCGTCGTCAAGCCGTCCGAGCACGCGCCGGTGTCCACGCCCGCGTTCGCGGAGCTGTTCGAGCAGGCCGGGTTCCCGCCCGGCGTCGTCAACGTCGTCACCAGCCAGTCCCGCGAGGTGGGCGCACACCTCGCGGGCCATCCCGGCGTGGACAAGGTGGCCTTCACCGGCTCGACGGCGACCGGACGGGCGGTGGCACGTGCCGCCGCCGAGAACCTGACGGCCGTGAGCCTGGAGCTGGGCGGCAAGTCACCGCAGGTCGTGTTCGACGACGCCGACCTCGTGGCGGCGGCCAACGGCGTGGTGGCGGGCGTGTTCGCGGCGGCGGGCCAGACGTGTATGGCCGGGTCGCGGCTGATCGTGCACGAGAGTGTGCACGACGAGCTGGTCGAGCGGGTGGCCGACCGCGCGGAGTCCATCCAGCTCGGCGACCCGCAGGACCCGGCGACCGAGATGGGGCCGATCGCCAACCAGCCCCAGTACGAGAAGGTGCTCGGCTACCTGCGGCGGGCGACGGCGGACGGCGCGCGGGTCGCCACCGGCGGCGCGGCGGACGACGACCTCGGCGGACTGTTCGTGCGGCCGACGGTGCTCACCGGGGTGACGCCCGAGTACACCGTGGTGCGCGAGGAGGTCTTCGGGCCGGTGCTCGCGGCGTATGCGTTCACCGACGAGGAGGAGGCGGTGCGGCTGGCCAACGACACGCCGTACGGGCTGGCGGGCGCGGTGTGGACCAAGGACGTCCATCGCGCGCACCGCGTGGCCGCACGGCTGCGCGCGGGAACGGTGTGGGTCAACGCCTACCGCGCGGTGGCGCCGGGCGTGCCGTTCGGCGGCTACGGACAATCCGGCCTCGGCAGGGAAAACGGTTGGGAGGCGATCGAGCAGTACGTCGAGAACAAAGCGGTCTGGGTGGAACTGAGCGGTAACACCCGCGACCCATTCACGCTCGGATGAATCACCCGTTTGCGACCACAAAAATCTCAAGATGAGACAGACCTGTCTGCCGGTAGCCATTAACCTGGATACCGGTAGTCCATGTGACCTATATCACTACAACCTTCGGCGATGCGCCCGTCTAGGAGGTGAGCCCGTGGCCCAGCTGGAGGGCTCAGACACGTCAGCACTAGCGACGGCGCGGGAACGGTTCCTCTGCGCCGAGGACGTTCCCTCCGGCGAGGTACGCGACAGCATCCTGAAGTCGTGGCGCCGGTCGAGAAGTCTGCGCGTCGCCGCGGACCACATCGAGCTGCCCTACATCAAGGATCCCGAGCACGACACGCCGTTGACCCGGAGCGCGGGGCCAATCCTGCGGCGGTTGCAGGACCAGCTCAACGACCTGCCGGTGAGCGTCATCCTCACCGACCCGAACGGCGTCGTGCTCGACCGCAGGACGGACGACGCCAGCCTGCAGCGCTACCTCGACCGCGTCCAGCTCGCACCGGGCTTCAGCTACGCCGAGGAGTACGTCGGCACCAACGGCATCGGCACGGCGCTGGAAGGGCTCCAACCCGCGGCGGTGTTCGGGCACGAGCATTACGCCGAGAGCCTGGACACGCTGGGGTGCGCGGGCGTGCCGATCCGGCATCCGACGTCGGGGCAGATGCTGGGCCTGCTGGACCTTACCTGCTGGCGCAAGGAAGCCGGGCCGCTGCTGATGACGCTGGCGAAGGCGACCGCCAAGGACATCGAGCAGGAGCTGACCAGCCAGCTTGGGCAGCGGGAGCTGAGCCTGTTCACCGAGTACCTTCGCGCGTGCCGACGGGGGCACGGTCTGGTGTTCGCACTGGACAACGACCTCGTCGTCACCAATGAGCACACCCGCGAGGTGCTCTCGGCCCAAGACCAGGACGCGTTACTCGCCAAGGCCGCGGAGGCCATGAGCCACCGGGAGCACGTGACCATCGACGTCGACCTGCCGAGCGGCGGGAAGGCGCGGATGTCCTGCACCCCGGTCGCGAGCGCGGCCGGTCCCGCTGGCGGCGTGATCCGCGCGAAGCTGATCCGCAAGGCCGAGCTGCCGAACGTCAGCATCGACCACGGCCCGATGCTGCCCGGCGTCGTGGGCTCGGGCGGGCTGTGGCTGCACGCCTGCCAGGAGATCAGCAACCACCGCTCGGCGGGCGAGTGGCTGCTCGTCGAAGGCGAGCCGGGCGTCGGCAAGCACGCGGTGATCAAGGCCGTGCACGCGCGGCACTGCCCGACCGAGCCGTACACCGTGATCGACTTCGCCGAGCACGACAACGACGATAGCGAGTGGCCACACCGGGTCAGGCGGAGCCTGATGGACGGCGAAGGCACCCTTGAGCTGCGCCGCATCGACGCGCTGCCGACCGAGTACCGGCCGGGGCTGGGCCGGGAGCTGGCGGCGGCGAGCGCGGGCGCGACGCCGTGGGTGGTCGCGACGGCGCGTTCGGGGCGCGAGCGGCTCGGGCAGGACCTGCTCCGGCACTTCCCCAGCTCGGTGACGGTGCCGCCGCTGCGTCACCACATCGATGACCTGGACGAGCTGGTGCCGTTCCTGTTGCTGCAACTGAGCAAGGACACCCGGCTGATGTGCGCGCGGTCCACCATCCAACTGCTGATGCGGTCGAGCTGGCCCGGCAACATCACGCAGTTGCGGAAGGTGCTGCACAAGGTGATGCTGCACCGCCGATCTGGCACGGTGCAGCCGGACGACCTGCCGCCGGAGTGCCGTTCGGTGACCCGGCGCGTGCTGACGCCGTTGGAGTCGATGGAGCGGGACGCGATCGTGCAGGGGCTGCTCGACGCCGAGGGGAACAAGACGACGACGGCGCGAGCCCTGGGGCTCTCGCGCGCCACGATCTACCGGAAGATCCGGGAGTACGGCATCGACGTGCCGTACTGACGGGGCGGCTCGCGGTGCCGGGGTTCCGCCGCGACTCCCCCGCCGTTGGCGATACGCCGCGCTCAGCCGCCGAAGTGCTCGACGCGGCCGCACCCAGCGAGTTCCACCCGCAGCGGACCGTCCGTGGTCACCGCAAGCTCGGCTCCGCAGGTGACGCCCGCGCGCTGCGGGTCGATCACCACCTCGGCGACGTTGGTGGCGTCGATGTCGAGCCGGTCCGCCGTGACCGTCTTCGGTGCGGGTCCCCAGTCCCGGGTCTCCGACGTGTACGCCATCGCCTGGTTCTGGCCGCCGTCGAGCACTCCGGCGCCGGTCTCGACGGGCAGCACCAGCCGGTCCCCAACACCGTGTGCCGCGGAGTAGACGTCGATGGTGCCGGTCGGCGCCGCATCCCCGTCGCGCAATCGCAGCCCGGACAGCCAGTAGGCGTGGTCAGCGACGACGCCACCCGAGGGGTTGTCCTCGCGCGGGTCGACGACATACGTGACGTGCGCGGGGTTCCGCGCGGCGCGGGGTTCGCCGAGGAAGTCCGCGCCGGGACCGTACTCGTCGTTGCCCGCGAGCGTGAGGTGATCCGCGGTGAGGAACGTCCACTGGTCGAACCGCACGCCCGCCTTGGTCAAGGCGTCGACCGTCTCCCGCTGCGTCTGGATGTTCACCAGCTCGTCGCCCGCCGCGTTCCACGACATGAGCGGGGTGTGCCGCAGCGACGGCAGCTGGTCGATCGCGGAGCCGGGTGCGCCGACCACCGAGAAGCCGCGGGAGAACAGGTCGGGCCACCTGCTCAGCAGCCGGAAGGTGCCGAACCCGCCCATCGAGTAGCCGCTGACCGCAGCCCAGTCCGCATCGACTGGATAGTGCCTTGCGACATCCGCCCACGCCTCGAAGGTGTCGGTTTCCGCGATGCCCGCGTAGAAGCCATCCGGTCCCCTGCCGCCGGGGGTGAGCACGAGCGAGCCGGGGCCGCGTTCGCCGAGCTGCGACTGGTTGCGGGTGCCGGAGTACTGGTTGTAGTTCGCGGACAGCGAGTGCAGCAGCAGCGTCATGCCGTAGCCGTCTTGCGGCGCGGAACCTTCTGGCACGTAGAGCGAGTACGGCTGGAGCTGCCCGACGAACCGGCCGACGCAGTCGGCCCCCGCGCTGTAACCCTCGACGATGTCGCGGCAGACGCGGGACGGCTCGACGCCCTGGCCGTACACGTGGCTGCTGGCCAGGATGCGGTTGAGGACGCCGCTGTCTGGCACGCCGGAGTCGTCGTCGACCTTCGCGGCCAGCTTCGCGAAGTCCACCTCGGCGGCGAACGCCGTCACGTCGCCTTGGGTGAGCCGCAACGACTGTTGCCGCTCGCGCCACCACGGGGCCAGCGCGGCGGCACCGGCGGCAACGGTTCGTCGAAGCGCGGCCCGACGTTGACCAGCGCGACGCCGTCCGGACTGCCGCCGCCGGGCGTGGTGTCGGTGGCGTTGCCAGGCTGGGGCGCGAGGTAGCCGCCGGTGTCCGGATCCCACAGACCAACACCCGCGGTCATGCGCACCGTGCGCTGCGCCGGGTCCCACGCCGCGTGCGGGACGCGCAGCTCGATCTGCCTGCGTTCGAGGTCAACCCGCACATCGGGGGCCGGGCCGATGACATCGCCCGTCGCGGGTCCTTCGGGTAGCTGTAGGTGCCAGCGGTCGGTGAGTACAGGTGCGCGTCCGGCCCGTACGGCGCCGAGTCGTCCGGCACGCCGGTCGCGCCGTGGTCGTCGTAGAGGAAGTCCTGGTACAGCCACTCGCCGTCGCGGTAGGCCTGCGCTCCGGACACCAGGATGGGGTCGGCGTGCCACGGCCCGCTGTCGCGCAGCTGCGGGGCCCGAGCGGGTGGGGCGTAGAGGGCGTCCGGGCCCGGACGGTGGCCGCTGTCCACCGAAGGTAACGAACGTCCGCCGCTGGGTGTCGGTGTCTGCTCGGCTCCGGCGCTGAGACCCGCGCCCGCCTCGGGCGGCACGGTTCCAGCCGCGAGCCCAATGGTGAGACCGACAATCGCCACAATCCGACCCACTCGCCGCATCGACTCGCTGCCTCTCGTCCGCCGAAGCACTCGCACTCCACATGCGGTGATCACTACAGAGGCCACAACGAGGCAGCGCACCACTCGGATGCTATGCGGTGAGCACAACGCTGACCCGGCGGCGAGGGGTGCGCGCGGTACGAGGCGCACAGCCGTGCCACACGGCGTCTCAGACTGAGACCACCGGACGTCGCATCGCGCGGTTTCCTTGACCTGTCACGCTTGGGCGATCCGGCGTCACAGGAGGTGGTCGGTATGCCACAGCGGAAAGGCATCGTCGTGCCCTCGCCGAGGGCGCGCGCGATGCTCGCAGCGGTCGCCGACGGCCGCGCGGAAGTGTCGGACAGCTGCGAACCTGACATGTTCATCGACGGGCTCGCCTGCTGCGATCAGTCCCTCGCTCACACGCTTGTGCACACTGGTCTCGTCCGCCCCGTCGGCCCGGCGCGGCCGTCCGGCCGCCACGCCGTCGCGCTCACCGCGCGGGGTGTCGAGTCGCTGGCGTGGTCGTTCGACGAGGCAACGTGGTCCGCACCTGCGCCGGGGGCGCTCGCCCGCGGGTTCGCGTGGTCGGACGACACGGCGCCACCACGGCAGGAAGCGGGCTGAGACGATGCTTGACCTGGAGGAACGCGACGGCGTCGCCGTGATCCACCTGCGCGGGCACGGGCACAACCGGCTGGACACGGCGCTGCTGCGGCGGCTGGCGGCGGCGATGGAGTACATCGGCCCGACGCGTCCGGTGGTGCTGACCGGACATCGGCGGACGTTCGCGATCGGCGCGGAGTCGACGGCCGAGCCGGCGTTGCTGACCGCGCAGGACGCGGCGTTGACGGCGGTCGCCGAGCACCAGGGGCCCGTCGTGGCCGCCCTCAACGGCGACGCGCTCGACACCGGCTTCGCCCTCGCGGCGGCGGCCGACGTCCGCCTGATGGACGGCGGGCTCATCGGCACCGTCGCCTCGCCGCGGGGTTTCGCACCGCTGTCGGCGGTGGGACGCGAGCTGGTGCGCACGGCGTTCGCCCGGTGCGGTGCGTCGATACCGTCCGGGGCACTGGCGTTCACGGCGAGCGAGGCGGAGGCCGCCGGGTTCGTCCAGCGACCGAGGCGGCTGGCGCATCTGCTGGATGAAGCCGTCCAGCACGCGAGGGCAGGCATGGGCGTCCCGCAGCGGGCGTGAATCCGTGCGGCACTCCGTAGATGTCGTCGAGCCCCACCAGCACGACATCGTCACGCTCATCGGCCCGCGCCCTGAGCCGGTCGTTGAACCCGGCGCCGCTACACAGCAGCAACTTCGTGTGCCGGGTGTCGTAACGTCCCGCGTTCGCGACAAGGTCACGCACGTGCGCAAGTCGTTCCAGGTGGCCCAATCCCATGATGTCGTTCGACTTCGCTTCACCGAGAGCAAGTAAAGGGGCCTGCGTAGCGCCGTCGGCAATCCCCGCGACCGCGATGTCCACTTCGTGACTCCGGCGCGCGGATTGATCCGTCACGACACCGTGGCCGACAGTCGCTGGCAACCCTCCCAGCAGGTCTGGGTCGGCATGGTGCAGGGCCCATTCCCGGCAGAGGTGCTCGAAGTGCGGCCCGAGGACATTGCTGGCGAAGCGACGCTTGCTGGCCTGCCACACCCGCTGTCCCGAGCCGGGACGTTCGAGCTGATCCCACACCGGGCGCATCACGGCGTGGTAGAACGCGACCAATAAGGTGGGTCCACATTTATATAATGTCTACCCCCACATTATGCGACCTTGCGACGTTCCCCTACTCGACGCGCCGCATCGCATCGCCCCGTCCGGCTTCCACGTCCCGTCGCGCGTCTAGTGTGTCGGGCCAGAAATTCTTGGGTTAGTTAACTATACTTGATGGATGTCTGATTCAGAGCTTTCCGCTGGTGAGTTCGTGTTGACTGATGACGAGCGCGACCAGTTGGTTGCGTGGTCTCAGGGAGCGTCGCGGT